>CAZDFU010000037.1:3238-3726 GCA_964504985.1 uncultured Gammaproteobacteria bacterium | reverse complement strand
TATTGTTGAGGGAGGATATAAACCAGAGGTAATTTCTATAGCTTTGGGGAAGAAAACTAAGATAAATTTTCTTCGCAAAGACCCATCAAGCTGTTTGGAGGAGGTTGTCTTAAGTGATTTTAGAATTAAAAAATATTTACCTTTAAATCAAAAAGTCTCAATTGAGATAACTCCCCAAAAAACAGGTGAGTTTGTCTTCTCTTGCGGCATGAATATGTTTCACGGAAAGGTGATGGTGAAATGAGTGATATAACAAAAACTGTCTCAATTAAAGGGATGCATTGTGCTTCTTGCGTCAGACTAATTGAAAAAGCAGTAGGTAAAGTAGAAGGAGTAAGTTCCTGTAATGTTAACCTGGCTACAGAAAAAGCTACTATCACCTATAATCCCCAAAAAGTAGATGATAAGAAAATTTCTTCTGCTATATCTAGCGTTGGATATGAAGTTTTAAAAGAACAAAATAAAGAGAAAGAGGATTTGGGGAAAGA
>CAZDFU010000037.1:0-3228 GCA_964504985.1 uncultured Gammaproteobacteria bacterium | reverse complement strand
GTTTAGAGGGTGAGGGCAGTAATCAGAAAACTCTTTGGGGAAAGAACAAAAGAAAAAGGAGTTGGAAGATTTAAAAAGAAAAGTTGTAGTTAGTCTGGGACTAGGTATTTTAATAGTTTTTGGCAGTTTTCCGTTGGTTATGAATTATGCTCCTCTTTTTCTGCAAAATTTCTTTGTTCAACTTATATTGGCTGTTCCGGTTCAATTTTGGGCAGGCTGGGGATTTTACCAAGCTACTATTCCGGCTTTAAGACATAGAACAGCTAATATGGATACTTTGGTGGCAATAGGTACCACCATGGCTTTTTCTTATTCTGCTTTTGTGACTATTTTCCCTCAAGTTGTTCAAGCTATTGGTATTAAACCTGAGCCGTATTTTGATGTTTCTACAATCATTATTGGCCTAATTTTACTTGGTAGATATTTTGAAGCTAAAGCTAAGGCAGGTACATCTGAGGCCATAAAAAGATTGATCGGGTTACAAGCTAAAACTGCCAGGGTGGTTAGAGGTAGACAGGAAATTGATATTCCTATTGCACAAGTAATAGTGGGGGATATTATCAGAGTCAGGCCAGGAGAAAAAATTCCTGTTGATGGAATTATTACGGAAGGTGAATCATCAATCGATGAATCAATGGTGACCGGAGAAAGTATCCCGGTTGATAAGTTTAAGGGAGATAATGTAGTTGGGGCAACTCTTAATAAGACAGGCAGCTTTTTATATAAGGCTACAAAGGTGGGTTCAGATACGGTTTTGGCACAAATTATTAAACTGGTGGAAGAAGCTCAGGGAAGTAAAGCTCCTATTCAAAGATTGGCAGATTTAATTTCTTCATATTTTGTGCCTGTTGTGATAATGCTGGCAATTGCCACATTTGTTTTATGGTATGTATTTGGACCAAGTCCAACCTTTCTTTTTGCCATGCTGAATATGGTGGCTGTTTTAATAATTGCCTGTCCTTGTGCCATGGGTTTGGCAACACCTACAGCTATTATGGTTGGTACAGGCAAGGGTGCTGAAAATGGTATTTTAATTAAAGATGCTGAGAGTTTGGAAATTGCTCATAAGATTAAGACTATTATTTTTGATAAAACCGGTACTTTAACTTATGGTAAACCCAAGGTAACTGATATTTTGGGTCAGGATACTTTAAAACTTGCAGCGTCTTTGGAAAAAGGGTCAGAACATTCTTTAGCAGAGGCAATTGTTTTAGAGGCAGAAAATAAAAACCTTCAATTATTCAAGGCAACTAAATTTAATGCTATAGCAGGATTTGGTGTAGAAGGGACAATTGAGGGAAAAAAAGTTATTTTAGGCAACAGAAGGTTAATGGATAGAGAAAAAATTTCTTTAGGCAAGTTTGAAAAAGAGGTAGAAAAATTGGAGCAGGAAGGTAAGACAGTGATGATGTTGGTTGAAGAGTCCAAGCTTATTGGTTTGATAGCTGTTGCTGATACAGTAAAAGAAACTGCTAAAGAGGGTGTTCAGGCTCTTCAAAAACTTGGGATTGAGGTAGTAATGATTACGGGTGATAATCAAAGAACAGCCAATGCAATTGCCAGAAAAATTGGTATTACCAGAGTTTTAGCCGAAGTTTTACCTGATCAAAAAGAAGCTGAGGTGAGAAAGATTCAAGCTGAAGGTAAAAAAGTAGCTATGGTTGGGGATGGGATAAATGATGCTCCTGCTTTGGCTGCTGCAGATGTGGGAATAGCTATGGGAACAGGAACAGATGTAGCAATTGAAGCAGGAGATATTACGTTAATTAATAAGGACTTAAAGTCTGTGGCTGCAGCTATAACATTGTCCAAAAAAACCATGAGAACCATCAAAATAAATCTGTTCTGGGCCTTTGGGTATAATATAGTCTTAATACCGGTTGCAATGGGTGTGTTATATCCTACATTTAGAGTTCTGCTGAACCCTATTTTTGCCTCTGCTGCTATGGCCTTAAGCTCAATATCTGTTGTGAGTAATTCACTGCTTTTAAAGAAAGTGAAGATTTAAGATGATGAAATTTGGATTAATGATGATAGTCGGTTTAGGAGTATTAATATTAACTTGTCTTATGCTGTATGGGGGTTTGTCTACTTCCAGTTTAAGTAGTTTATTTGGTAATATAAATATTAAGATGGATTTGTGGTTAGTATTTATTACAGGTTTAACTGTTGGAGGATTAACTTGTTTGGCAGTTCAGGGTGGGCTCTTAGCTTCGGTAATCGCTGCCAGAGAGGAAGAAGATTTAGAGGCAGGAAGCAAGCGTCATCATAATGTTTTTCCTGTGATGGCATTTCTGATTACCAAACTGGCTGTTTATACTGTTTTAGGATTTGTCTTAGGTGCATTTGGGGGAGCTTTAAATATCTCAAATAAAGTCCAAACTACTATGCAGCTAATTGCAGGACTATATATGGTTGCAATTGCTTTGGATTTATTAAAGATTCACCCAATTTTTAGATATGCTGTTATTCAACCTCCCAAGTTTTTAGCCCGTATGGTTAGAAATCAGTCTAAGTCTAAAGATTTGTTTGCCCCTGCTTTTTTAGGAGCCATGACTATTTTTATTCCTTGTGGAACAACCCTGGCTATGGAGACTTTGGCTATTTCATCCGGTAATGCATTGACAGGCGCCTTGATTATGTTCGCTTTTATTTTGGGTACTACACCATTATTTTTTGGAGTGGGGTTTTTAACCACAATTTTAGGAGATAATTTTCGAGATAGATTCTTAAAATTAGCAGCAATCCTGGTTTTATATTTAGGGGTTGTTTCTACTAATGGGGCTTTAGTAGTTGCTGGTTTGCCATATATTCAAATTGATTTGAGTGGTGGAAATTCCCAAACCGAGATTGCTCAAAATTTACCAGTTACCCAAAATGCGGAAATAGATATTTCCTCTTCAGGTTACAGCCCAAATTATATCAGAGTCAAAAATGGAGTGCCTGTTAATCTGACTTTAAAAAGTAAAGCTGCTTTTAGTTGTGCTTCTGCTTTTAGAATTCCTTCTCTGGGCATTTCCAAGAATTTGGCTCCTAATGATACACAACTTCTTACTTTTACCCCTACAAAGGTAGGTAAAATCCCTTTTACCTGTTCAATGGGGATGTATCGGGGTATAATTGAGGTGATATGAGCGAAGCGAATATCATCCTGAGCGTAGTCGAAGGATCTATATGATTAAAAAGAAATTAAAAATCGAAGGAATGCATTGCAGCTCTTGTGCATTA
>CAZDFU010000036.1:0-4178 GCA_964504985.1 uncultured Gammaproteobacteria bacterium | reverse complement strand
GCGGTAAGGGGTATACCAGAACTGGGTGCTTTTTATCCATGGATGGTGATTCCATTTTTTATAGCTTTAGTATTTTTTAGTAAAAAACATAAAAACAAGCTTTGTCTCTTTCTGGGATTTTCCGGCTTAATAAGTATTATTCCTGCTGGTTTAACCACTGATAATTTATATGAAATTAGAGTATTACCTTATCTTTGGGTAATTACTTTGATAGTCGCCTTTGGCTTACTGATAATTTTGCAAAAAATTTACCAGCCAAAGCTTCAAGGATTATTACTAGTATTTGTTATTTCAATAAGCCTGGTTAATTTATATATCAATTACTTTCACCTCCTAAGGGAGGAGGAAAAAGTTGAACAAAGCGGAACATTAAATGAACTTTTCGATTTTACGTATCTGAATATAGACAAACAATTTATAGTGGATCTTTCTGAACCGCTGGCTTATGGGGTGGCATTGTATGAGTATAAGTTAGACCCTTGGATTTCAGCTCAAATGGAAGGTTTAAATTTGAAAAATTACTATAATGAGATTTCCTTAAAAAAGGAACATCAGTTTAAAAATCTAAGTTTTAGAAGGATTGATTGGGTTATTGATACTAAACAAACAAATTTTTTGCTTGTAGGAGATGAACGTACTATATCAGATAATCTGGTGTTGGAAAATAAATTAAAACTTGTTATGAAGTTTTCTTCACCCCTAGATCCCAGATTTATTACAATTTACCAAACTAATCCTTAAAGAATATGATATATTAGAAGTTGTGAAAATTGTCATCTTTGCAGGAGGGGTGGGAACCAGGCTTTGGCCGCTGTCCCGGAAAAATACCCCCAAACAATTTGAAAAAATAATTGATGATAAATCAATGCTTCAGGTTTCTGTTTCCAAACTTTTTCCGGATTTTAAGTGGGAAGATATTTATATTTCTACTAACTCCCAATATGCAGATATTTTAAGAAAACAATTTCCAGAGTTACCTGAGGAAAATTTAATACTCGAGCCTTGTATGCGTGATGTGGGACCGGCTGTAGGTTTGGTAATCGCCAATTTTATAAGAAAATTCCCAACAGAGCAAATTGCCATTTTATGGGGGGACCATTTAGTCAAAAAAGACAGCGAGTTTAGGCAAGCGCTAAAGGTGGCGGAAAAATTAATTGAAGCAAATCCGGAAGGAATAGTTTTTGTGGGCCAAAAACCCCGTTTTGCATCCGTAAACCTAGGTTATATTGAATATGGAAGTGAAGTTAAAAAGGTGGAGGAAATGCCGGTATATGAGTTTAAAGATTTTGAATATAGGCCGGAGAGCCAAGTTGCCCAGGGGTTTCTGGAAGACGGTAAACACTCCTGGAACTTGGGGTATTTTGTAACTACCTCTAAGTTTTTATGGTCCCAGTATGAAAAAAATGCCCCTGATCTTTTTGAAAAACTTAAAAAGATTTCAGATGCTGTGGGTACACCGGATTATGAAAAAATATTGGATGAGATTTATCCGACCATAGAGAAAATCTCATTTGATAATGCAGTTTTGGAGAAAATTAACCCCTCAGATGGCTTGGTTTTATCTGTAGATATTGGCTGGTCAGATATTGGGGCCTGGGAAGCTTTGAAAGAAGCTTTAGCAGGATCAGTAGAGGAAAATGTGACTAAAGGGAATGTGGAGTTAATGGATTCTAGGGATAGTTTGGTTTTTAATTATAATGGTCAGCTTGTGGTAGGGATTGATCTGAATGATATGTTAGTTATAAATACACAAGATGTATTACTTGTTTGTCCCAAAACCTCTGTCCCCAAAATCAAAAAATATGTGGAAAGTTTAAGTGGTAGTGTTAACGAGAAGTTGGCGTAGCAGAAGAGGTGGCAACTCTTTTAGGTTTTAAAATACCTCCCTGGGGGATAATATAAACAAAGTCAGCTTCAAAAATATCATTTTTGTTTTTTCCTCCTGTCAATATGAGAAAGTTATTTAATTTAACCGGGGAAGGCAGGGAAACAGATACATTTTTTAAACTCCGATCTTTTAAAGTCATTAATTTGTCAGATATGGCAGTAACTTGTCCCCATAAATAGGTTTTATCAGCCAGAGGCTGACCAGCCTTTGGCTGGGGGTTTAGTAAGATAATTTTTTTGGCTGTTAAGACCTGGTTTTCATCAGTATCCCCCAAGGCAGCAATATAATCTTCTTCCGAAATTAATTTTTGGGAATATTTTTTTTTGAGCTGGCTGGAAAATTCAGTATCCTGATTTATGTTAATAATCCTGGGGCCATTTTTAGAAGCTAAAGTTATGGTTAATTCTGACTTGGTTTTAATTTTTCCAACATAAGCCCTATTTTGCAGGGATTTTTCCAGTTCTTTTTTAAGCTGGGCAGCTTTTGAAGCAGAGTCTTTAATAAATTGTTGGACTTTTGCTTTTATATCAGCGCTGGAGCTGCTTTCAGCAGCATAGACAGGTAGTATGTAGTTAGTAGTATGTAGTATGGGTAACGCAAAAAAGAGAAATCCCATAATACATAATACATGATACTTGCTACTAATTCTCATTGTAGTTTCTCCTTTGAATAATATACCAGCCTGCTTTCTTCTCTGAAATCTCCTGTTGGGTCAAATGCCACCACCTTAATATTATTTACCCCCTCATTTAGTGTAAAGGTAAGGGAAAAGCTGCCATCAGGCCTGGCTTCTATTACCTGGTCATCTTTGTCAGTTAAGATTAAAACATCCAACAATGGGGAAGTTTTGCCTGAAATTAGTATAGAAGGGTTAAAAGTTAGGCTTTCATCAGCAGGCTGGTCTAGAGTCAGGGTGAAACTTTTGGGTTTACTTGTAACCGGTCCAGAGGAAAAGGGATTTGATGAGGTTTTATACTGGATGTTTAAAATATAGTAGAGGCTTCCTAAAAAAGTAAGGCCAGTTATCAAGATTAAAAGGTGGGAAATAATAAAGTGCTTTAGCGAGATTTTTTTCCTTAATTTCATGGGTAAAAGTAATATTACCATATTGTCTGGTGATTTTATTTTTGTTAGTATGCTTTGACTATGGATATCTACTGGTATGGTCAGGCCTGCTTTAAATTAAAAGGAAAAACAGCCTCAGTTATTATAGACCCATATAATCCGGAGTTTACAGGATTAAAATTACCTAAAGAGCTGCAGGGAGATGTGGTTTTAGTTTCCCATGAGCATCAGGATCATAATAACTGGGAAGCAGTAACAAGCTCAAGCGGAAAAAAGCCTATGAAGTTTAATGATCCAGGGGAATACGAGGTGGGTGGGGTAGTAATTTCCGGGATTTCTTCTTTTCATGATGATACGCAAGGGTCAGAGAGAGGTAAGAATATTATATTCCATATGATGTTTGACGGGTTGGATATTGTGCACTTAGGTGATTTGGGACAAGCTAAGCTAACAGAGGAACAAATTGCCCAAATAGGGGAAGTAGATATACTTTTGGTGCCTGTGGGAGGGATCTATACTATAGATGCTAAGGTGGCCTCCAATATAGTTTCTCAACTTGAGCCAAAAATTATCATTCCAATGCATTACAAAATGGAAGGATTAAAATTTGAGCTCGCTGGTGTGGAAGGCTTCTTAAAAGAAATGGGCGCAGAAGCAGTAACTGTTCAACCAAAGCTGTCCATAATAAAAGATAAACTTCCGGAAGAACCACAGGTTGTGGTATTAGCAAAGAGCTAATATGGCACAGGTTACAAAATTACCTCCACAAAATATAGAAGCTGAGCAGTCCCTTCTAGGGTCACTTTTAATTGATAAAGATGCAATTGTCAGGATTTCAGAGGTTTTAGCTTCAGCTGATTTTTACAGAAGCGATACTCATGGACCTATTTATGATGCTATCCAGTCCTTGTTTGAGAGGCGTGAACCAATTGATTTGGTGACTATAACTGAGGAGCTCAAGAGAAAAAATATGCTGGATAGGATTGGAGGTTCAGCTTACCTTACAACTTTAGTTAATGTTGTCCCGACCTCTGCCCATATTGAACACTATGCCAAAATTATAAAAGAACATGCTGTCAGAAGAAGCCTTATTGTTTCTGCTACCAGGCTGATTGAGAAAGCATATGATGAAGGTGAGGATGTAGATACTCTTTTGGAAGGGGCAGAATCCTCAATCTTTGCCATTTCCCAGCAAAATGTCAGAAGAGATTTTATCCAGTTAAAA
>CAZDFU010000035.1:0-4299 GCA_964504985.1 uncultured Gammaproteobacteria bacterium | reverse complement strand
ATTTCAGATTCCAGTTTTTGGATTAGCAAAAAAAAGGGAATGGTTGTATCCGCCTGAGGGGGAGGTAATTAAACTAAAAAGGTCTAATCCTGCACTTAAACTGCTACAAAAACTGCGGGATGAATCTCATAGATTTGCTCTAAGTTATCATAGGAAACTTCGTGATAATATTAAGGTAATATGAAAAAACTGCTCAGAGTGTTTTTAATTAACTTAACCTCCCTTGTGGCTGCTTCTAAATTTATCCCGGGGTTAACCTATACAGGAGGGATAAAAAGTTTAATTATCGGATCTTTTGCCTTTATGCTTATAAATTTGATCCTGGTTCCTTTACTGAGAATCCTTTTTTTGCCCTTAAATCTTTTAACTTTAGGATTATTTTCCTGGATAATAAATGTTTTGGCCCTATATGCGCTGACAACTGTGGTTTCTGACTTTGTGCTCAAACCCTTTCATTTTCCCGGCTTAACTTTTAATGGAATTATTATTCCTGAGGTGGAACTTACCACTTTTTGGGTTGCTGTAGCAGCCTCATTTTTAATAAGCCTTATTACTAATTTCCTGCAGTGGCTGTCCCACTAGTGTTGCATGTTGTATAATGTTTAGGTGAAGCAAGCTATTTATTTAGTACAGATTATCTTAGGGGTACTCTTGGTTTTAGTCATTATCATCCAGCAAAAAGGTTCAGGTTTAGGCAGTGCTTTTGGAGGAGATCTAGGTTTTTATAGAACAAAAAGGGGGGCTGAGAAGCTGCTTTTTTATGTAACAATATTTTTATCCACTACCCTAATTTTAGCCTCCATATTAGGCCTGCTTTTTTAAAAGAGTTATTTTATGAAAAGAAATGCTAAGCTAAGATCTTTAAAATTATTCTGGCTAGTTACAGTTGAAATACTAAAAAGACATAAATTAAAATTATTTATACTTCTGTTTATTGTTTTAGCTTTAATCCTGGTCCAGATTAAATTTAACCTGTTTTATAATTCAAACCGCTTAAGTTTAGGGTTTATTGGCACATATCAGGAACATGATTTACCAATAGAGGTAACAAAACTTATTTCCCAAAGTTTAATTGAAGTTGATGAAAGCGGTAGAAGTAAACCTAATTTAGTCTCCGGCTGGGAAATAAATAATGATGCTACTGATTTTAAATTTAAATTAAAAGATGGTTTGAAATGGGCTGATAATTCCCCTATAAAATCACAGGATTTAACTTTTAATGTTCTTAATACCGAGATCAAACTATCAGATGATAATCTTGTCCAGTTTAAACTTAAAGAATCATATGCTGCACTACCAAGTCTTTTAACAAAGCCAATAATCAAAAAAGCCTCCATGATTGGGACTGGTCCATATAAAATTACCCGCATAGAAAAATCCAGGATTTTTATAACAAAAATTGAACTTACACCTTTGGATTCTAATTTACCAATTATTAGTATCCGTTTTTACCCAAATGAAAAAGTTGCTATTACTGGTTTTAATTTAGGAGAAGTCCAGACTCTTTTTGGTTTTACCAACCCTAAGACTTTTTCAAATAATCCCAGGGTCAGCCTCAAACAAAAAACAGATTACTCAAAAATAGTCAGTATCCTTTTTCAAACTAAGGACCAGGTGTTATCCAGCAGATCCTTACGCCAGGCGCTGGCTTTTGCAGCCCCGGTAATAGAAGGTGAGGAAATTGCCAATAATCCTTATCCTCCAAAGTTCTGGGCATATAATCCTGATTCTAAAAAATATTTATCCAATATGGAGGAAGCTAAATCTGCATTGGAGCGTGCCAAAACAGCTGTATCAGAAGATAAATTAAAAGGGGAATTGATATTAACCACCACTCCTAATTTAGAAGAGGCGGGCAGGACTGTTATTTCAGCCTGGCAGAAGCTAGGTTTAAATGTCAAACTAAGGATTGAATCTGGAATTGCACAAAACTTCCAGTCTCTTCTTATTACCCAAAGTATCCCGTCTGATCCAGATCAATATATGTTATGGCATGCCACACAGGAAAAAACTAATTTAACCAAATATAATTCAAAAAGGGTGGATAAAGATTTAGAGGATGGAAGAAAAATTGTTTCAGAAGAGGAAAGAAAGGAAAAATATTTTGATTTCCAAAAGACCCTTTTGGAAGATGCCCCAGCCATATTTTTATATTTTCCTAAATACAATATAGCTTATCTAAAAAAAGCAGAAGCAAATCTGGAAAAAATCCTTAACCGTTTAGATCTATTTTTCTAATCCTGATGTTTTTTGGGGTGACTTCAACCAGTTCTGTATCATTAATATATTCTATGGCATTTTCCAGACTCATTACTCTGGGAGTATTAAAATGTTCTGAAGTTCCTTCACCTGAGGATCTATGGTTGGTTTGCTTTTTTTCTTTACAAACATTAACCCAAATATCATCTGACCTGGAATTTGAACCAATTACCTGGCCTTTATAAATCTCAACCCCGGGACCAACAAACAAATTACCTCTTTCCTGGGCTCCTACCAAAGCATAAAGTTTTGTAGTGCCTGACTCATGAGCAACTAAAGACCCCTGATTTCTTTCATATTTTAACCCTGTATCCTCCCTGTATTCATAAAATGAAGAGCTTAAAATTCCAAGCCCCTTAGTATCTGTTACAAATTGGCTTCTATAACCAAAAAATTCTTTTGTGGCTATTAGAAATTCTAAAAAAACAATTCCATTTCCCGCTTCGCTGCGGGATGAGTCTGTGGTCATATCCAAAAGTTCCCCATGCCTTAAGCCCATCTGCTGCATTACAGAACCTGAAAATTCTTCCGGTACCTCAATTACTACTTTTTCATAGGGGGTTACAGTCTTACCATTGATAATTTTTTCAATAACTTGTGGTTTTCCTACCTCAAACTCATACCCTTCTCTTCTTAATCTCTCAATTAATATAGCAAGGTGCAGCTCGCCCCTGCCTGAGACAATCTGCTCGCCTGACAGGCCATCATCAACCCTTAAAGCTACATCAGCTTCTGAGGCTTTATATAACCTGTCCCTTAATTGCCTGGCTGTTTTAAATTCACCCTCCTTGCCTGAAAAAGGCGAGGTATTAACCGCAAATCTCATTCTGACCGTTGACTGCTCAATATCCAAAACAGGTAGGGCAATAGGAGTAATGGGGTCTGCTATGGTTTCTCCAATAGTTATGTCTGGTATCCCAGATAATGCCACAATATCACCGGCTTGGGCCTCTTTGATATCAACTATTTCTAATCCTTCAAATCCTTGTAAAGAAGTCAGCCTGAATTTTTTAATAACACCTTCCCTGTTTATATGAGCTGCTTCCTGAGAAGCAGATACTTTACCAGAATAGATTCTGCCTGTGGCTATTCTGCCTTTAAAATTGTCATAAGAAGTATTTGTTATAAGAATCTGAAGAGGTTTTTCTAACTCTGTTTTAGGGGCTGGTATATGTTCTAAAACAGCATCAAAAACAGGAGCTATATCATCCATCTTGGATAAGTCAGGTTCAAGCCCTGCTTTACCATATTTACCTGAAGAATAAATAGTAGGAAAATAACAAGCTTCCTCATCTGCCCCAAGTTCTAAGAAGAGATCAAAAGTTTTATTAATTACATAACTAATCCTGGCATCTGGTTTATCAATTTTGTTTACTACTACAATTACTTTATGCCCCAATTCTAGTGCTTTTTTTAAAACAAACCTGGTCTGAGGCATTGGTCCCTCTTTAGCATCAATTAAAAGTAAGGCTCCATCAGCCATTTTCAGAACTCTTTCTACTTCTCCTCCAAAATCAGCATGGCCTGGGGTATCAATAATATTTATTTTGGTATTTTTCCAATTTACAGAGGCATTTTTAGAAAAAATTGTAATCCCTCTTTCTTTTTCCAGGTCATTACTATCCATAATCAGTTTACTGGAGTCAGTAAATTCTTTGGATAATTTAGTTTTGGATTGGCGGAGCAGGGCATCTACCAGGGTAGTTTTACCATGATCAACATGGGCAATGATAGCAACATTTCTTATATTCATAAGTTTCCCAACCAAAAACCGCCTTTCCAGCGGTTGTCGGCAAGGGACGTATCATACCATTTCCAGCTTCATATAACAAATTTAAGGAGCCCCAAACCTACTTTTTTACGCTGCAACCTTCGAGGTTGCAGGCTAAATTTATATTTGATTTTACCTGAAGTGCTGCATTTCGTTTACAACTTAAAAGTTGGGTAGAGAAATAAGGTTTAAGCTGGTAAAATAGGAAGCGTTAGGGCCGGTAGCTCAGTTGGTTAGAGCAATGGACTCTTAATCCATTTGTCGTGGGT
>CAZDFU010000034.1:0-6735 GCA_964504985.1 uncultured Gammaproteobacteria bacterium | reverse complement strand
TTGTGAGGCTAGCTCTTTCAGTTTTTCAGAAATGTAATATTTGGTAAATTTTCCCTCTTTTTTGCTTACTAAAAGTTTTTTTCTCTCCAGCTGTTTTAAGTCTGAAAAAGATGTTCTCCTTGCTATGTTATTTAACGTCATATGGGAAGATACTGTTACATACCCTCCTTCAATCTCTGATAGTAAATAGTGTATTAACTGTTTTTGTCTATCATTCAAGATAGTTTCTTTTCCCAAAGTTAAGTCTATCTGTCTATTCTCAATATTTACTTTATCAATATAGCTCTTAAATTCTTCCAGAGATTGCATAATTTTTCTAATGTGATAATCATAAAAATAGGTAAAGTCCAAATCATCTTGTTCTGAATAAATATATGCAATTACATATTGGGCAGGAGAATTTTTAATTATTGACGAGATCGGGAGATACATAAACGTCCAATAACCCTTTTTCAGCAAATACCAATAGAATAATGCTCTGGCCATTCTTCCGTTTCCATCAGTAAATGGATGTAGGTAACCGATCCAAAAATGCAAAAATATAGCCTTAATCACAGGATGAATAAACGTAGCTTTTTCTTTATCATTGGCGAAATCAACCAAACGTTTCATTTCGGCATTTAAGAATTCTTCTTTAGGCGGGATGTGTGCAATATAATTATCGTTCCTCACAACAATATCATCCGTATTTTTTCTAAATCTATTTTGTTCATTAGGAGAAACGGTATCCTTAGTGATCATCCCATGTATTTCGAATAGTAAATCTATTGATAATTCTTTCTCCTTAAAATCTTGTTCAAGCGTTCTCATTGTATTGTAGTTATTAATAATCATTTTTTCCGAAGTATTTCTTGGGGCCCTATTTTCAAGAATCATCATTTTCGCTACTTTTCTTGTAGTATTAGCTCCTTCCAACTGACTTGAAGCTATAGCTTCTTCCAATATTCCCCTTGCGATAAACTTTTGCCTATTTTCTTCTTTTATTGCTTCATAGGGTGCAAAAATCTGCCCACCCGTTTGAACGTCGATCTTATGTAGGAACTCATCGGTATACCTCAATCTTAACCATGTAAAATAATCCCCATTTTCAGCCTTTATTGGAGTCGCAGTTGAAGATAATTTCCTGATTTGTTGCACCAAATACCAAAACTCTTCTCTACTCAAGTCTTCCGGAACAGGCTTGTATTTAATCTTATCCCAATATAGATACTCGGATTCTAGAACATTAAAGATAAAAGGCGCATACTTACGTGGGTTTTCTGTATACTTTCTCAATATAGCAGCTTTATCTACCTTACTAAGGTCTGGTTTTTCTAAATGATATTTTTCCATAGTTAGATTGTACAACATGTGCAATACATGTGCAATACATGTGCATATTGCCTATATCATTAAAAAAATGAGGCTAAGTTCGAGTAAGAACTACCTGGCTCCCCCGCGTGGATTCGAACCACGAACCTGCCGATTAACAGTCGGACGCTCTACCGTTGAGCTACAGGGGAATGTTAAAGTACCTGAGGTATTTTATCACCTACCAAGCCTAAAATCCAGCCTGTGATCCTACTTTTGAGACTTATTTCTAACAAAGGTCTTACCCGTATCTATCCTTTTTCTAATCCCATTAAGTTAACTTTTATTTAGTATGCCAGAAAGGCTATCAAATATCTTAATAACCCTGACAAATACCATTTTAGGTATTATCGGATTTTTTATTGTAATGAGGGTTATCTTAAGGTTATTTTCTGCAAATCCTGCCACTCCAATTGTAAGCTGGATTTATGATGTCAGTGCAGCTTTAATATATCCTTTTATAGGAATTTTCCCTGATATAAACGCTGGGATTGGAATATTGGACATAGTAGCTCTTGTGGCTTTAATAGGATATTTACTATTAGGAACATTGCTGGCTTGGGTTTTTAGAACACTTATATTTGAGGCGGTCAACCATGCCCATGTTAATACCCACTATCATAATATCAACCACCGCAAACATCATTCCAAATAATCTCTTAATTTCTTTGCCCTGGTCGGGTGTTTTAGCTTTCTGATAGCTTTAGCTTCAATCTGCCTGATTCTTTCTCTTGTTACTCCAAATTCCTTACCAACTTCTTCCAAAGTCCTTTGTTTACCATCTTCTAAACCAAACCTCAGCTGCAAGACTCTTTTTTCTCTTGGTGAAAGACTATCCAACACTTCATCTAGATGTATCTTTAAAAGCTCTCTGGTGGCTTGTTCATCCGGCTGCAGCCCCTGATCTGCAATAAAATCTCCAAGATGAGAGTCTTCCTCATCCCCTACAGGTGTTTCCAGGGAAGTTGGCTCTTGTGAAACCTTGACAATTTCCCGGGCCTTAGAAGGGTCTATTGCCAAAACTGCTGCCACTTCTTCAGGTGTTGGTTCCCTGCCCAACTCCTGCATCATCCGTCTTTGGGTCCTGTTAAAGCGGTTTATAGTCTCTACCATATGAACAGGGATACGGATGGTTCTGGCCTGATCAGCAATTGCTCTGGTAATAGCCTGTCTTATCCACCAGGTAGCATAGGTTGAGAATTTATACCCTCTTCTCCAATCATATTTATCAACTGCCCTCATCAGTCCAATATTCCCTTCTTCAATCAAATCCAGCAAACTCATTCCCCTGCCCACATATTTTTTGGCAATTGAAACAACCAGCCTTAAGTTGGCACTAATCAACCTGTCTCTTGCCTTTTTTTCTTTCTTTTCTGCTCTTTTGGCCAGATCAATTTCATCTGCAGCTGTTAAAAGAGGGATTTTCCCGATATCTCTAAGGTATTGGCGGACAGGATCTGTAACTGAGCCCTCCTCTAAAGTGGATAATATTTCCAGTTCTTTTTCTAAATCTGTAGAGGTTTTGGATTCTGAGTCCAGTTCTTCAGCAGTTGTTTCAAAAACATCAATACTCTCATCAATCAGCTTTATAAAGAAAAGATCTAAATCTTCCAAAGTTTGCTCAGGCTTTGGAAAAACCTGCAGGATTTCTTCCTGGGTAACAAAACCCCTATCTTTACCTAATTTCAGCAGTTTTTTAATATCCAGTTGTGTTTCTTTTTTCTTAGCCATAATGATAAGTTATAAATTTTTTAATTTTACTGACAAATCCCTGAAACGTTTATTCAGACTTTCTACTATTTCTATTTTACCAAATTCCTGGGCATTTCTAATCTCTAAAGATAGTTTTTCCAAGGAGGCTTTAATCAGAGCTTTTTTAAGCTCAGACACTACACCCATAACTTCTTTTTGCCATTTTTTTCCGTCAGTCAGCTTCCCATCAAGTTCTGTTAAGTATAGCCTATCCACCTCTGAAAGCAATTCTTTTGGTAAATTTGCAGAAAACTCATTTATAGAAAAAGACTTACTCTTAAATGAGATCGAATCCAAGTAAAGCACAAGCAGTACGTATAATTGTCTCCAAACCTCTTTTAGGAATAATGTCTCCGGAAAAGAAGGCACAAAGGAAAAATCAGCAGGGGGATGCAGCAAAAGGGCAATTAAATATTCTTCCAATAGTTCCCTTCTGCCTTTTGCCCCAATAACATTATCCTTCTTGCTGGTTTGATGCAGGACTCCGGTAAAACTTTTTTGAGAAATATTTCTTGCTTTTTCAATATTCTCCCTTAAAATTTTATCTTCAGTTTTTAAGAATGCTGCCAGTTTTTGGATATACCGTTCTCTTTGAAGATCATCTGGTATTTTGGCCCAAATGGGAATAAGCTCCTGGCCTATCTTTTTTAAATCAACAGGGTTTTTAACATCATATCTTTTGGCTGTTGAACTAAGGTAGTAATCATAAATTGGTACTGCTTCAGAGATTGCTTTTTGCCACAACCTCACATCTTCTTTAACCACCTCAGCAGCATCTTTCCCTCCCTTAAGTTCAACAACTTTAATATTTAGGCCTATCTTTTCAGCCATCTCAATTCCCCTTCTGGAGGCGCTGTCTCCTGCCAGATCCATATCAAAACAAAGAGTTATATTTTCAGTATATTTTTTTAACATTTCTATCTGGCCCTCAGTTAAGGCTGTGCCTTTGCAGGCAACTACATTGTTAATACCAGCCTGGTGAGAAAGTATCACATCCATCTCTCCTTCTACCAAAACTGCTTCTTTCTTACTTCTAATTCCGCTCTTGGCTAAATTAATCCCAAACAGAAAGTTTCCTTTATCAAAAATTGGGGTCTGGGGAGTATTAATATACTTTGGCTCAACAGGGTATAAAACCCTTCCGGAAAATCCCCGCAGTTTTTCTTTACCATCAATTAAGGGAAATATTATCCTGCCCCGGAACCGGTCATACAAAGAGGATTTTGAAGGCACTGCCAAACCTGAAGCAATTATTTCCTGAGGATTAAACCCCCTTTTGAGCAAAACACGGGTTAATGATTCCCAGGAATTAGGTGCATACCCTAAGCCAAATTCTTCAATGGAAGAACCGGTTAATCCCCTGCTTTTTAAATACTCCAAGGCTTTTTTGCCTAAGGGGTGTTTGGTTAAAATATAGTGAAAAAATTCCTGTGCCTTAAGGTTAACCTCAAACAGCCTCTCTTTAAGATCCTTTTTACTTTCTGTTTCCTTCAAGACCACCCCTGCTTTTTTTGCTAGAAACTCAAGCGCTTCCTTAAATTCCATTCCTTCTTTCTGCATCAAAAAGCTGAACATATCGCCTCCAGCACTGCATCCAAAACATTTAAAGATTTGCCTCTCAGGAGAGACTACAAAAGATGGGGTTTTCTCGTTATGAAACGGGCAATTCGATTTAAAGTTTGCGCCTGATTTTTTTAAAGTAAGGTATTCGGAGATTAAATCTACAATATTTATTTTCTGCTTTATAAGCTCAATATCATCCATTTTTATATTTTTGCAATTATCCCAAAGGCCCCTGTACCCTTTGGTACGGGAAGGCTTTCCGGTATTGCTCTTGGGCCCAAATTATACTCCAAAGAAGTCCCGAAAACAACTGTCTAACAATATTCTTACTTTAGCTTAATAAATTTATTATTGAGAACTTTTATTATTTATCCAAAGGAGAGGATATGGCCTATGTTATTGGCTGGCTATTGGGCGTGCCACTAGGGCTCTTGTTGCTAGTTTGGATCCTGACGAACGTATTTTAGGGATAGAACTGGCCTCTTCAAGCAAGTATAATATGCTCTGCATGGAGAGGTCGCATAGTGGCCTAGTGCACGATCTTGGAAAGGTCGCATACCCGCAAGGGTATCGTGGGTTCAAATCCCACCCTCTCCGCCAGTCAAAAATTGTAGGATTGACTTAAGAGTTGGGATAAGTATAATCAAAATACGTGTTTAACTGGCAATTTCTTAATAATAATGCATTTATCTTAATTTTTGTGCTGTGGGAAGCCTTTTGGAAGGCTTTTGCTTTATGGAAAGCTGCAAAAAAAGGAGACAAACTTTGGTTTGTGGCTATATTTTTTGTTAACTTTTTTGGACTTATCCCAATTTTCTACCTTTGGCATTCCAAACAATTAAATAGTGTATTAGAAGATATAAAACACTTTTTTACTTCAAAACTTAAGAAGTAACAGATATTCCTGATTCCCTGCTCCACCTAAAATAGGTGATTCAATATAATTTTCTATTTTAAATTCTAATTTTTCAATTTCTTTTATCACCTCAGTTTTAATTCCTTCCACCAAATCAACTGGTACTACCCCTTTAACTAAACTCCTTTTTTCAGTTTCATATTGAGGTTTTAAAAGGGCAATAATAATTCCTTCTGGTTTAAGGAATTTTTTAACAACTGGTAAAACCAACCCTAATTTAGTCCACCCAGCATCTATGGTGATTAGATCCATTTTATTCACCTCGGAGGAGTCCTCGCTAATCGCTCGGCCACCCTCCGAGATGTTCTTGGCGGGAAGGTGTTGCAGGTGCAATATATTTGTTCTTTCCATTACCACTACCCTGCTATCATTTCTTAATTTCCAGGCAAGTTCTCCATATGAGGTATCAACTGCATAAACTCTCTGAGCTCCGTTTTGCAAAAGGCAATCAACAAAGCCACCAGTTGAGGAGCCTACATCTAAACAAACCAGATTTTCTATTTTTAATTTGAAATTTTCAATGGCTGCTTGAAGTTTTATGCCACCTCTTGAAACGAAATTATCCATATTATTCACTATTTTCCATCACGGCTTATTTAATTCCACTGCCTTTTTCAATAAAACCTTATCCTGTGAGAAAGTTAGCTGCTTCAAAGCCTTTTCTGGTTCGTACCAGCCAGCCTCACTTACTTCCCAATCATGGTCTTCTATATTACCTGAGATATATTTCATTAAAAAATAAGTCACCACTTTAAATATCTTTTCCCCATTAAAATGGTAAACATATTTGGAGTAGCCTACTTTATCAATTATCCCTGCTTCTACTCCACCTTCTTCCCTGACTTCACGGATAGCTGCTTCTTTAGGAGTTTGACCTGGATCAATTAAACCCTTAGGAAAGCTCCAGTGTTTATTTTGGGAGTGCTGAGTCAAGAGCACCTGACCCTTATCATTAAAAACAATCCCACCAGCAGAAAATTCTCTTTTGTATTCAGACATTTCTACTTACCTTTCTCTAGTATTAAAGTTATCCTACCTAAAGGTCCTATTTGACTTGTGAGCGGTGGGAGCAGGAGTCGAACCTGCGTGGCCCTTACGGGCCGATTGGTTTTCGAAACCATCCGAATAGGCCTCTCTCGCATCCCACCTTGGCG
>CAZDFU010000033.1:0-7694 GCA_964504985.1 uncultured Gammaproteobacteria bacterium | reverse complement strand
CCGTTATTCAGAATTCAACATAGAATTACTCCTATGAGGGGCAATTGAGCGATCACCAAGAACGTGCTCTACCACTGAGCCACTTCGGCGCTTGAGTGGGTTAACTTCAAATTATATTTCGACTTCGTCGATAAAATGTATTTAACCCGCTCAAGGTTCATTTAGAACCTTGAGCCTCCTGGCAGAATCGGACTGCCGACGTATGTTTACAAAACATATGCTTTACCACTAAGCTAAGGAGGCGCAGAATTATATTTTACCAAATGAATAGAGAGATTGGCTATAAGAATAACTAAATGGATATAACTCAAATAAGGCTGAGTTAACAGTGTGAAGGATAAAACTATTTTTCTTAAAACCCAAAAAAATAATTTCTCCCTACTATAGTCGTTAGCCAGATTTTCTCCTCATATAATATGAGGTGGGTGTCCTGTGAGTTACTCCTAAGAATAAATCAACTTTCAGACTCCCTTTAAAAAACAAATCAGTGAAGAAAAATATTCTGGCTTTAAACGTGCTAAGTAGGGAATTTGCATTCCCTGTTATAGTTGCGCTTGCGCGTATAACTATTTAAGGGCAGTCCTTCAGCCATCTACTTAAAAATGTACTAAAGGGTAATTTAATACTAGTACTATTTTAAAAAATTGTCAAGTTAGGATTATGGATTAAGAAGTTCTTGGGTTCCGCCTTGTTTAAGTTTAATATTGACGTTTAAGGATGAGGTGGTACAGGTTGGAGGATTACCTGCTGTGCAGGATAATGGGGTGCCATCAGGGCCTGTTATTTCAAAAGCATTAAGAAGATTGACAGCAGCTTTTGGCCTAAAAATTTGGGTCCTTTGTACTAAATAAAGCCCAACAGCCAAGCCTGCTAAAAGAATTGCCACAACTATTAATTGAAGTTTACTAATGTGAAGTTCACCAATCTTCATAAGCTATGCCTTATTTTAAGGTTATTCTAAAAATACAGCCTTGTCAACCCCCATTTAAAATCCTCCTCCTGTAAGCAGGATTGTGGCAGCTAGCCTTGCAATATTAAACACAAACCCTAGCATCCCGGTAAATAGCAGGAGTAGCAAAAGCAGGAACCCATATGGTTCTATTTTCTGATACTGTTTGGCTAAATTAAGGGGAAGCTGAGAGATCAGGATTTTTGATCCATCAAGGGGAGGAATAGGTAATAAATTAAATATGCCTAAAACCAGATTAATTAGTATTGTAAAAGCAAGAAGATCCCCTAAAAGTGCAGGGAAGGTTTGAGGAAGAGCATCTAGTATGCGGTAAATTATAGCTGCTGCAATAGCCAAACTAAAATTAGCTGTAATTCCGGCAGCTGAGACAAAAAGCTCTCCGCGTCTGATATTCGAGAAATTTAAAGGGTTGACTGGTACTGGTTTAGCCCAACCAAAAAGAAGCCCTCCGTATAGAAGAGAAAAGATAGGTAGTAATATTGTGCCTATTAAGTCTATATGAGGGATAGGGTTTAAAGTAAGCCTCCCGGCTTTTTCAGCTGTCCTGTCTCCAAATTTTAAAGCAATCAGCCCGTGCATTACTTCATGCAGTATTACAGAAAATAGTAAAACTACAATCCTAAGGGACTGAAAAGCTGATAATGCAAAAAATTCAGGCATATGATATAGTTTACCATATGTTAGCATGTACCCGTTGTGGAAAAGGTAAAAATATAATTTCTTTTTCAAGACACAAGAAAGGTTCCTCAGGAGCTGGTGGTGTCTGGGCTCTGCGTGCCCCAATTCATAAAAGGATCCAAAAACCCAACCTGCATACTTTTAAAAGTCAAAAATACTGCACTAAATGTTTAAGGGCGGTTAAGTCTTCTTTAAAACCCCCAACTACTTCTTCTGAGCCAGCTGTGGCAGCTGCTTAATAGGGAAATCAGGGTAGCCGTTTAAGAAGTCCTTTAAATCCATTACCTTTTTGCCTTCCATCTGGATTAAGAATGGTGTTGTCATCCCGGACTTGATAGAGTCCGTGTCCTTTGGACAACCGGATCTATTTGTATAGATTCCCGCTTTCGCGGGAATGACAGTAGAAGGTAGAAATTTTACAGTCCTACCGTTCCATTTAGTCCATACACCCGGCCACGGATAATATGCCCTGATCATTCTATCTAAAACTTCAGGTGTTGGTGGGTTATCAATATCAAAATATCCATCCTGTCTGGTAAAGCGTTTGGTATAGCTAGACCGGGATTCATCCTGGGGTACGGGTTTTGCTGAGTTTTCAATATAAGAATTGATAACTTTAAGCAGAAGCTCTGCCCCCAGCTGATTTAAGCTAGTAAGAAGTGAGTCTGTTGTTTCATCCCTTCTAAGTTCATAGCTTTGTTGGGCTAATATTTCTCCTGTATCCACTTTTTCAGCAACTTTAATAATTGAAACACCGCTTATCGCATCTCCATTTAAAATAGCAAATGGGGCAGGTGAGGGACCCCTATATTTTGGTAATAGAGAATGATGTATATTTAATGAAGCAATTTTGGGAATATCCAATAATTCCTTTGGTAAAATTAAACCATAATCTTCCACAATCAAAAAATCAGGGTTTAATCCTTTTATCTTACCCAAAATAGCCTTATCTAGTTTAGAAGTTATAAGAGCCGGAACTTTTAACTGGGCAGCTAAAAATTCTACCGGGCTATCAGGTATCGTTACAAATAACATAATAGGATAGACCGTATGGATAATCCGGGCGCCTATTATTGAGTACTTTGTGTTGCCAAAGAAAATAATGTTCAAATTGGGATCCTCCGGATCCTTTTCAGTCACTCAGGATGAATTTGTACTAAATGTTCAAATTCACTTCCTCAAACATATCTGCTCCTGTTTTGTCCTTGCCGGTAAATCTATAGAACTTACCCTTTTGTTGCAAAACTCTGTCTGAAAATAAAACTCCATTCAAATGGTCGATCTCGTGTTGGAAAATCCAGGCTAAAACCCCTTTTAAAGTTGTGGTGGTAGTTTTTCCGCACTCATCAAGGTATCTTACTTTAATATTGGTATGTCTTTTAACTTCACCCCACATATTAGGAACAGATAAACAGCCTTCAAAATATTTTTTTGTCCTTCTGCTGGTAGTTAAAATTTTAGGGTTAATAATAGAGATGAATTTTTTATCATCCTTAGCCACAAAAAAGCTCTCTTCAAAACCTACTTGAGTAGAAGCTAATCCCACGCCCTCAGGCTCTTTAAAAGTTTTAGTTAACTTAATCATCTCTTTGAGGATATTTTTTAAGTTTTGGTTAATCCTTTTAATAGGTTTGGTTTTAACTCTTAATTTTGGATCAGGTGCTTTAACAACTTCCATGGCTAAAGTTTACCACACTTAAAGCGAATGACAGAAAAACACCTGGGGTCTTCGACTCCGAAGTCTCTCAGATCTTCGATTCCGAGACCATCACTCAGATTCGAGGAACTCGAAGAGGTGGATTAGGCAGGCACCTAGGGAGTTTTAAGTTTTCTAAGCTCAGTTAATCTCCACATAAAGACTCTGGCCCGGGATTTTGCGCTATAATACCCTTTAGTAAAACTGAGAGCTTCTTCTAAAAGCGTTCTATCTACCTCTTTGGCAAGTTTTATATAAAGGGAATAACGTTTGGTATCATTTAAACTTTCCGCAAGGTAAGTCCCGTATTGCTGAAACTCATAAGCTATATTTTTGGGCCGGTCTTTATGTTTAGTATCAGCTATTACTAATTTTATAGACTTCATGGTTATTGGTTAGCTGTTGCAGATTCTTTAAGTTTCTCTTTTACTTCCAGATAATTAGGTTTCAACTCTAATGTTTTTTGTAATACCTTAATTGCATCATCTTTGTTTCCCAAAGATTCCAGAATTAAGGCTTTGTTGTAATAAAGTTTTGGGTCTGTTGGAGCCAGAGATATTGCCTGATCTAAGGCCTGGAGTGTTTTGTCAATATATTTAGGATCCAAAGCAGACAGTTCAAAATAAGTTCTGATTGCAGTTCTTAAGAAAGAGATGTTTTTAGGGTTTGAATTTAAGACTTTTTCCATTTGGGTATTTGCCTCATTTTTTAACTGGGCAGATAAAGTAGCATCAATATCTTTTAAAGCCACGCTTGCTGCTGCAGCTGTATATGCTAACTCGCTTTTATAAAACGGTTCGTTTTTGTTTATGCTTGCAGCTACACTTAATAAATTATATGCCCGCCCTGCATTTCCCAGGTCTTGAAGCTGTTCTCCCTGGTTGAAAATAGTATCAGCAAGCCAGATTTTATAAATAGAGAATAGGGAATATGCGCTGACAAGAACAATAAAAACTTTGGCTGCCTTAGTATAAAGTTGGCGTTTGTAAAGGAAATTAAATAAGGGTAATTTTAATGGTTTTGTTGCGTCAGAAAGGATAAAAGACAAAGCTGGAAAGAGAAAGAAGAACACAGCAATAATTACCACTGAAAAGAGAAAGAAGTTATAGATGAGGTAGCAGATATATGCTGCAAGTAAAGATGTTATTAAAACCTGGGATTTAAGGCTTCCCGTTTCAGAATTTTTAATTTTTAAGCACCAAAACACAAAAGTTAAAATTACTGCCATGTATGTTCCAAAACCCACGATTCCTGTAGTAGCCAAATAATTAAGGTATTCATTGTGGGCTTTATTGTATAAAAAGTCCCATTCTGAGGTTAAGTTATGAGAAATTGGCCTGTATTGATAGTAAGAATAAGCAAATGTTTCCAATCCTGATCCAAAAAAAGGATAAACCCTAAAGATATCTAGCGCTCCTTGCCAGACTATAAATCTGATCTGTCCTGACTCTGTTCCTCCTGTTTCCAGCTGGGTGACACTGGCGGATGGCAGGGTTACTGCAGGCCTTGGTGGAGGGGCAAACTTAGAAACTAACCTAAAAGAAGTTAAAGCAGAACCAAACAGGATGTTTATTATCAGAAAACTGAGAAGTACCCGGAGTATTGGAGAAATCAGAGTATCAGATAGCCGGATTCTCTGGTTTGCTGATTCTCTGGTTTGCTGGATTTTCCGGGTATTCTGAATAAAGTAAAGGATGAAAAACACAACCATTCCGGCAATCAGCCCCAGTGTTGGGCCTCTGGAATAGGTAAAAGTAAAAGCAAGATAGTAAGTAGTAAGTAGTAAGTAGTAAGTAGTAAGCGGAAGTTTGTCTTTAGCTGTTAAGAAAAAATAAAAGGCTGGGAAAATAAGCATGGCCAGGTAGGCTGCCAGCCAGTTTGGCTGGCCTAATGTGGCAAAAACCCGGGCTTGTACGTCTTGTATCCAGCAAGAAGCATTTAGCTCGCCCCGTAAAATTAGGCATGATGGAGAAACTCCAAAATGTTCCATTATTGCCCATAAAGAAATCAAAAACCCGGAGGCCAGGCCGAATTTTAAGGTGGTTAAAACTTCCTTTTTGTCCATGTTGGAACAATAGGCCCAATAAAGCAATAAATAAGAGATAGTAGATAATAAACCGCCGTTTAAGCGTGAATAATAACCCCAAAAAGATGTGTGGGTATCAATAGAGAAGATAGTTGATAAAATATTGGCTCCTAAGAATAAAAGTAAAGGGATATCCAAAGGGGTTCGTTTAATAATCAACTGTTTATCGTTTACAGATTTTAGAACCCAGGCTCCAGTAATTAAAACTGTAAAAGAATAAACCAGGATCATTTTATTAAATTCAAAAAGCTCATAATTTAAAGAAGTCCAAAAAAGAGGAGTTAGGAAAAAAAGAAGGTAAAATGAATAAGAAATAATTTTATTTAACATGAGTTGATGCGGATTTATCCTATCACCTCCTCTTGTTGGCTGTCTACCTGTTATGTTAAACTCCTTTCATGTTTGATAAGTTTTGGAGCTATTTTGCATATGATATTGGGATTGATTTGGGTACAGTTAATACTCTGGTTTTGGTAAGAGGAAAAGGAATACTTATCAGGGAGCCTACTGTAGTGGCCCTTCATAAAAAAACCAGGCAAGTTTTGGCAATTGGAGCAGAGGCAAAAAGAATGCTGGGCCGGACTCCTGCTGCCATTGAGGCAATAAGGCCTCTTAGGGATGGGGTAATTTCTGACTTTGATACCACTGAAGCCATGCTAAGGTATTTTATTCAAAAAGTTCATCAAGGGCCCTCCAAAAACAGATGGTCTTTACCAAGGATTCCCAAACCAAGGGTCGTGGTTGGTATCCCCTCAGGAGTTACAGAGGTGGAAAGAAGGGCAGTACAAGATGCTTGTTTATCAGCCGGGGCAAGGGCAGCTTATTTAATTGAAGAACCAATGGCTGCAGCAATTGGTTCCAAACTGCCTGTTGAGGCACCGGAAGGGGTAATGGTTGTGGATATTGGAGGAGGAACAGCTGAGATAGCAGTTATTTCTTTAGGAGGAATGGTTATCAATAGATCCTTAAGGGTTGCAGGGGATGAGCTTGACGAGGCAATTGTTTCCTATATGAGGACCAGGTATGGGATGTTGATTGGGGAAAAGAGCGCAGAAGATGTAAAAATTGAAATTGGCTCAGCTTTTCCTTTGGATAAAGGGGACTCTATGGTAACAGTAATCAGGGGCAGGGATTTACAAAGCGGTTTGCCAAAATCTTTGAAAGTTACAGCAGCAGAAATAAGGGAAGCACTGACACCCATAATTTCACAAATTGTTGGAGCGATCCAGGAAGTTTTGGAAGAAACTCCGCCAGAGCTTTTAACAGATATAGTTGATAGAGGAATATATCTGGCAGGAGGCGGGGCTTTGCTGCGCGGTTTGGATAAAAGAATTGCTGAAGAAACCAAAATGCCCGTATATGTAGCAAGTGACCCTCTGACTTCAGTTGTCAGGGGTTGTGGAGAAGTATTAGATAATCTGGATTTGCTTTCCAAAGTTAAGGTAACCGGCGGATTAAGATAAGGTGTGTTATAATTCCATTATAACGGAATTACTCAGCGCAGCGCTAATATTGTTATAACAGGAGGTGAATTAGATTATGTTGCAAAAAGTGCTTCAAGTGGGAAATTCTGCAGCAGTTACTATTCCAGCTCCAATTTTAAATGAATTGGGACTTAGTGTGGGGGATCAAGTTGAGGTAAGAGCAAAGAAAAGACCAGTGAAAATAGAAGTAACTCCCGTTAAGAGGAGTTTTCTAAGAAAGGCTTCTGGTATCACTCCAGAATTCGTTGCTTCCGTTGAAGAATTCATTAAAGAATACAAACCTGTTTTAATAGAGCTTGCTAAAAGATGAAAAAAGTAAAATATATCACCTCTGAGCAGGCTATTTTTTATCAACAGCAAATCATCAAAACAACAGGCGGGAGTTTAGGGCTTAGAGATTTGGGACTTTTGGAATCAGCAGTTAACGGTCCTAAAACAACTTTTGCGGGAAAGGACTTATACCCTGGAATATTAGAAAAAGGAGCAGCTTTAATTCATTCAATGGTTTTAAATCATCCATTTCTTGACGGAAATAAAAGAACATCACTGGCTGTTTTATATGAATTGTTAAAACAAAATGGTTATATGCTTAAAGCATCTGAAAAAGAACTTATTAATCTTCCATTAAAAATTGAAAGAAAAGATTTAAGTTTAGAAGAAATTGCTAGTTGGTTAAAGGAGCGTACAAAAAAGGCGCGAAAACCAAAGAGGTTGGTTGGTTAATCTTGGTTCATGGTATCTATTCAGAGTTTCCCAGTAAACTGTCATCCTGAACGTAGT
>CAZDFU010000032.1:0-7707 GCA_964504985.1 uncultured Gammaproteobacteria bacterium | reverse complement strand
TATTAACTGTCCGTTTCACCTATAGAAAAAACCGCATTAGGATAATTGGTGCGGGTTATTGGAGAAAAGGTCAAAAAATCTATGAAGAAAAAAATCGTGTACACAAATGAGCCAATCAACGCAAGAGTAATAGAAAATTTCTTGCCGAGTCCAGATGATCTTATATTTAAAGAGAAGAGGAAAAAAGTAACTTTAACACTTTCCCAAAAAAGCCTGGACTTTTTTAAAAGTGCTGCCAAAAAACATGGAGCTTCTTATCAGGCAATGATTAGAAGGCTTATAGATTATTACGTGGTAAACCAACGGGTTTAATCCGATCCTTGTGGCTCGCCTCGCTGTCAAAGCAGGCTCGTCTTGCAGGCCCCCTTGCAGTTAGGCGGACGAGACTGGTTCTTTAGATAGCACAAGGATCATTCGGTGGGAGTATTATACAATCTCTCTAATGAAAATTTTTACCAAAAACTAATTTTGATTGAAATTTGTTACTTCTTCTACTTTATTATCTAGATTGCAGAATACATTTCTTAAGTCATTACCTTTTATCTGAACTGTAACCGTTGGCAAAACCGCACTAAAAAGTATCCATTCCTCTTTAAAGAGTTCCGAATCAGCGTAGATGTCTATTGAAGAATCAAAACCAAATGGGTAAGCGCAACCTGGTTCTGCACCGAAATATTCTCTAAGTTCTTCGGGTGTTGCTAATTTAATTTTATCTGTAAATAGCTTTTCTTTAACCTTTTCAAAGTTCATCCTGTTTCCTTGCCTGGTTATATAAACAAAGAATTTACCGCCACCCTTTAAAACTAGGCATTTACCCTCCGTTCCTATAAATCCAGTTGCCTTCTGAGCAGCAACTGAATCTTCATAGCTAAAAACTGGTTTATGCTGAAAAAGTTTGTAATTTACCTTATTAGCATCTAGAAGATTTATAAATTTTTGATAGACACCGTCAACGTTAACCATATATTAAGTTTCTGTTAACTTCTTTCATCTATTTTTAACTATTGTCAACTTGTGACCCGACTCGGATTCGAACCGAGGACCAAGAGATTAAAAGTCTCCTGCTCTACCGCTGAGCTATCGGGCCAGTTGAAACTGTATTGTACTAAAAAAATTTAAGTTGTGCTACAATTTGCAGCTAATATATAAATTGCCCATAAAATATGACAGAAACTATTAAACCTGGGGTATCAGAAACAAGAAACTCCCCATTAAGAAAAGTAACAGCCCCTTTAACCTCTACCATAGCAAAAGGTATAGATAAAGCAGTACCCTGGATGCCAACTGAGATTATAAATCTTGCAGGTAACTTTATGGTAACCTGGGCTTCCCTTAAAGCTGCTCAGCGTAATGAATTAGATCCAAGAGGATATAGAAATGAATCTATAAAGGCTGCCATAATTATGAGTATTGGATCTGGACTGGATGGAATTGATGGACCACATGCCAGAGAAAGAGACAAAAGATTACCCGGAACTGTAAATTTTGAAAGAGGAGGGATTATTGATGCATTAGGTGATAGATACCAGGAACTTTCCCTGGCTGTCTCAAGAGCAGTCAGCGCTCATAAAAGAGGAGATAAAATAGGTAAAGTTCTAGCTTTGACAACTGCTATCACCAACCCTCTTCCCAGTATTGTTAGAGCTGGTGCTGAAAGTTTAGGTATAAAAGTCCCTGAATCAGGAAAAGGATTGTTTGGTTTAATAGGTACCAGACCAGGCAGGGCAGCTTTAGGAACCCTGGCTACTATTTCCCCTGAAGTTAAAGGATTACCAATACAACCTGCCCTGGATACTTTAATGACTGTATCAAACCTTAAAACAGCTGCAGATAGATTAGCTGTAATTATAAAAGGAACCCAACAAACTCTGTCTTCCAAAACTAGAGATGAAGCAAAAACCAGATTGATAGCTTTAGGGATATTTGGAATAGCAGCTGCAGGAACCTCTTTATTTACCTGGCATAGGTTAAACAGGCTTGCTCCTAAAAATAAAGAACAAACTTTAGAAAGAGATAGATATTTAGAAATTCTTAGTAATATTGAGCAGTATTTTCGGCAGGCAAATCTAGATCATAGAATTGTGGGAGGAACTGTAACTGACTTTATTGGCCCTAATACCAGCTTCAGGATAGATCCAGAAACTAGAACTGTTAAGCTAATTAATCCAAATGGGACTACTCTTACCCGCCCTGATGGAACAATTAAAGATATAGATGTGATAATTTTTTCACCTAACAGATACAAATTTGAGGAAGCTAAAAGAGATGTAAGAGCTTGGGGAGAATCAAATGGTCAACCTCTTCCAAATATTTCTATTGAAGCTGCCAGATACCCTGATTGGCCAGAAAGAAATAAGTTAAAACAATTTGTAACTGCTTTTGAATATGATAAGGAAGGAAATCCTTTCTTAGCATTTGGATCAACTAAACAAGAGATTAGACAAAACTCTTTAGCACCTTGGACAATGAATATTGATGGCATAAGTATAACTATCCTTAACCCAGTTGCCCATGCGCTTTGTTATGCTTTAAGAAATCCTTCAGGGGTTAAAAAGAAAGATAAAGATAGAATTGGCGATACTAAACATAATAAAATGGGTGTCGTAGGTAGGTTTGCCCATCAGGTATTGATAGCAGGCAGGGAAAAAGGAGTTGACTATAAAGAAAATTATAGGGGTTGGCTTGATTACATACATGCATTAAGAAACAATCCTGATCCTTTAACAGGTGCTAAATCCAGAATAATAAAACTGTATTGGGATACTGTAGGTACATCTGTATCCCACGGTGTAGGTATACTACATAAGCTATCAACCTTAAGCGATAGGTTTACTGGCTAATACTTTTCTTTAACTACATTTGTAAATAATTGTTACCAAAAAATTACCTTAATGTTACTTTTTAATAATACTTTATTAATAAAATAAATTGAGGAGGTGATATAAGTGGTAAGATGCCCAGATTGCAATATGGAGTTTGATACCCAGGAAGAACATGATAAACATCATCAGGAAGTTCATGAGGTAAATATCCCTCAGGAGGAAAGAGAAAAGGAGAAAAATAGTATATCAGATGATTGATTTATCCCATATCCAAAACCAAACCTCCCCAGCTAAAATTTCTGGCTCCCATACCTTCACCTGTTTTTGGATGATAATACTCCCTAAAACCTGATTTTTCCAATAAACTTAAGCTGCTTTTTAAAATTAAAGCTGCCTCTTTTTTAAAACCATATCTTCTAAGCCCTTTATAAACAAACCAGTTAGTTGCCATCCAGATAGGCCCTCTCCAGGAAAGGTCGGTGGGTTTAACTTTTGCACTCCCTTTTATCTCAGGAGCATCTGGATTAAAAGATGGGTCATCTAAAGAAGCTGTGGGCACAACAAATTCTGCCATAAATTGTTTTTTATCAAGCAAATAGTTATTAACCAGATTTAAAGCCTGACTTTTTGTACAAATTCCAGCAAAAAGAGGGGCAAAGACAGACCAGGTTTTTGCTTTAATAATTTTATTTTCCAAATTATATACAGAATGAAAAATCCCATCCTTTAACATCCATTTTTCCATAGCCTCCACAATCAGCCTTGACTGCTTTAAAAAATATTTTTTATCCTCAGATCTTTTTAATACATCAGCAATTTCTGATAATATCTTTAAATTTTCTGCCATGATTGCATTAAATGGCACATCCTTAACCCAGAAGAAATTTTGCATACAAGTTTTTGCTTCAAAATTACAGCTTTTGTTTTTTCCTATAAGTTCCAGTCTTTTGCCAAAGTTTTCTTCTAAACTGGCAGTTGGAGACAAACCTAAAGGCTTATCAAACCTGGGGGAATTATCTTCTCCTGATTCATCTGGATTAATAATCCCAATCAAATGATCTTCACCACCTCTTTCTTCTAATAAATATTGATAAAATGCCCTTAAATTTATATAAATTTTTTCCAGGAATTCTTTATCCTGATCCTTTTTGTAAATTTGCCAAACAGCATATGCCAACATTGGAGGTTGGGTAATTGTTGAGGTATCTTCCCTGCCCCATTCCACAACCGGAAAATCAGAAGAGCGGGCTTTATCCCAGTAAATCATATGAGGCATAAAGCCATCTTTATATTGATGTGTTACCAAAGAAAGTAATTCTTTTTTAGCATCTTCAATACTTAAGTGGCTTAAAATAATGGCATGAAAACAGGAATCCCACAACCATTGATAAGGATAAGTCTGGGGAGAAGGGACAGTATATTGGTATCTGCCACTTTTTCTTCTGTTTTTAATCATCAAATCAAAAACTACTTTTTTAAACTTTTCCTTTTTCATACTCTCCTTAATTTTAGTATAATTAGCGTTATGATAGTACTGGGAATTGGAGCGCACCCTGATGATTTGGATTTCTCAAGCTCTGGCACTTTTGCCAAATGGGTAAAGGAAGGAGCCAATTGTTATTACCTTATCTGTACTGATGGGTGTAAAGGATCATCAGACCCTAAAATGACAGAGGCGGTGCTTAAAAAATTAAGAAAAAAAGAGCAGGAAGAAGCCTCTAGGGTCTTAGGGTTAAAAGGAGTTTTTTTTCTTAAATATAAAGATACCCAGCTTATAGCAAATCTTAAATTAAAAAGAGAAATAGTTTACTTTATAAGAAAGTTAAAACCTGATATCGTGGTCACTTTTGATCCCACATTTGTTTATTCTCAAAAAAGAGGTGTTATAAACCATAGTGACCATAGAGCTTGCGGGGAAGCTGTACTGGATGCAGTTTATCCCCTTTCAAGAGACAGGTTAGCCTTTCATGAGCTGAATAAAAAAGGACTAAAACCTCATAAAGTAAAAACTCTTTACCTAATAAATTTTAACAATCCCGACCATTTTATTGATATCTCAGACACTATTGAAGTAAAAAGAAAAGCCATTTTAACTCACAAAACTCAGATGGATGATGGTGTGTTAGAAAGAATTTTAGCCTTTTCAAAAGATTTAGGTAAAAAGAAAAAAGTTAAATTTGCAGAAGGGTTTATTAAATTATCCCTGCCTTCTTAACATGAAGATCTATAACTCCCTAAGCAAAAAACTGGAAGAATTTAAACCAATAAATAAAGACAAAGTTACAATATATGTTTGCGGGATTACCCCTTATGATACAACTCATCTTGGCCATGCTTTTACCTATATTTTGTTTGATACTTTAATAAGATTTTTGCTCTTTAAAGGTTATAAGGTTACCTACACTCAAAATGTTACAGATATAAACGACAGGGATAAAGATATTTTGGAAAAAGCCAAAGAGCAAAAAGTTTCCTGGCAAAACCTTTCAAAATATTGGACTAAAAGGTTTTTGGAGGATATGGAAAATCTTAACTGGATTAAGCCCCAATATTACTTGAACGCTTCAGAACAAATTCCTTCCATAATACAAATTATTAAAGCTCTGCTTAAAAAGGAACTTGCCTATGAAATAAATGGCAGTGTTTATCTTAATATTACTAAGGCTTTAAATTTTGGAAAGCTATCCAGGTTAAATAAAAAACAGATGATAAAAACAGCCCAGTCTTTTGAAGAATACTTAGGCGACCCTCAAAAACATAACTCTTTGGATTTTACCCTTTGGAGAGCTACCAAGCCAAATCAGCCCCCTCATATTCCATCTTTTGAAAGCCCCTGGGGAAAAGGAAGGCCTGGCTGGCATATTGAATGTTCTGCTATGTCAATTTCAACTTTAGGTGAACAAATTGATATACATGGAGGGGGAAAAGATTTAATCTTTCCACACCATGAAGCAGAAATTGTTCAATCAGAAGGAGCTACAGGAAAAATCCCCTTTGTTAAATACTGGATACATACAGGAAAAGTTTATTATCAAAAAGAAAAAATGAGTAAATCAAAAGGAAATTTGGTAATGGTATCTGAGCTTTTAAAAAAGTATTCAGCAAATGCCATTAGATGGCTGCTTTTGTCCCAACACTATAGATCTGACTGGGAATATAAGGAGAAAGATCTAAAAAAAGCCCAGAAAAAGGTGGAGCATTTGGAAAAGAAATTAAACAAGCAAAAAGACCAACCAAAAAAAGATTTGACCAACCAGCTTATAAAAATTTTAGATAAGGATCTAAATACTCCTAAGGCTTTACAACTTTTACTAAAAGAGCCAAACCTAAACCTCTATAAGAGCTTAGGATTTAAAATTTAGCCCCGCACTACTTTTAAGTTGGCTGCTCTTTAGCCTATAACTTGTAAATTTAATTATTTTTGATATACTCGAAGCTAATATGAATTTCATAGAACATTCTATTAGAGAATTTCACGCAGCTCTTAATAATATCTGTGAATCTTCCCCACCATTTTCCGGGATAGCTCAAAGAATAACACAGGGTATTTTGAATCATGAAATAACTCTTATGGTAAATAGTGCTCCCTATAGATTAAAAACACCTACAGTTTTCTCGATAAGGACTATCCCATCAGCATTACGCGAGGAACCATTTGCTGTTATTATTATTGATCCTTCTGTAATTGATACAATAAATCTACCAACTTTAATGGCTGATACAGTCAGAACTTTAGCTATAGCAGATCAGTTTCCCGAAAATGGTTATGAAAGGAAATTAGCAACTGTTTATGAACAAGCCCTAGATGTTCAAGAAAACTGGCTAGACAACCCCAATACTTCACAAATTCTTATGAACCCAGATTTTAAACAATACAGGGCTAGACGTATCCAATATTTAATTGGAGAAGAAGATCTTATTTTTGATATTGGATGGGACGAGTGGCAGAGAACTGTTGAAAAACTTTTGCAGGATAAATCTTTTACAAGAGACAGATATCTGCTGGAAATTCTAAGAAATTCTAAGTCTGAATTTGTAGCTCAGAGGCACATTCAACAACCATATATACTTAGATCATTAAATGCCTTAGATAGTTTAAAGACCCAACCAGAAGAGGATAGAGTTGAAATTGCTTGTAGAAGAATTATTAATGCAGCCTTAAATTCAAAACGTATTATAGAAAACTAGTGTTTATAATCACTCATGTAATTACAGTCCTCAAGGACTTACAAATCGTAAACTTCCCAAATGCTTGAGAACTATAGTGGTGAACTTGTTGAACCATTGGAATCAGCTTCTAGACACACTTCAGGTTTGGAGGGGCCTATTTGGCAATAGCTTCAGACTACATTTGGTTTTTAACTGCCAATAGGGACTTTGTCTATATTTTTGGCAGTTGAAAAAAGCATACTTATCAATATATACTTTCTGTGATATGGTTGATACCCAAAAAATGCTTCAGGCTATTATTAATGGACAAAGTACTCTTAAACAGGAATTACTAAGGAAAATTGATAAAGTTGGCGAGAAAGTAGATGGTTTGGATGTAAAGTTGGATAAGGTAGAAAAAAACTTAACTGGCAGAATAGACAAATTAGGAAAACAACTTGCTTACCTTGAGGATGATACTCCAACTAGGGAAGAATATGATGAGCTGGAGAAAAGAGTAGATAAAATAGAACAGAAAACTACTCCAGCTTTGTAATTATTCTTTACAATAATCAATAACTATAGTTTATCCTGTCCTGACAATCTAAAGTACCTAAAATGATTTAAAATTGGAACCAGCTTCTAGGCTCGTTAAGAGCATGGAATAGTTTACGGAACATTCCGCGGGTTCTTGACCCTGGTTCCTTAACATAGTGCTTGTCTTGTTCTCTAACAT
>CAZDFU010000031.1:0-7774 GCA_964504985.1 uncultured Gammaproteobacteria bacterium | reverse complement strand
TTCTATTTGATAAGTGCTGAAAGCATCTAAGCACGAAGCAGACCCCAAGATGAGGTATCTTTGAGATCCCAGGAAGACTACCTGGTCCCGCAAGGGAATCCTGAGAGCAATCGAAGGATTAATAGGTTAGCAGTGTAAGCACTGTAAGGTGTTTAGCTTACTAATACTAATGATCATAGTTGAGATTTTTTGCTAAAGTCTTCTGAATCCGTATTCACATTTCAGGGTACAAAATTATCCAATTTGACTTATTAGTCTGATTTGGCATATACTAGTCTTCTCGGTGGTTTGTGCAAGGTGGTCCGACCTGATCTCATTCCGAACTCAGTCGTCAAACGCCTTAGCAGGGACGATAATATATCCGCAAGGGTATGTGAAAATACCCCGCTGCCGGGATTAAAAGTCTTCAGACGTCAGAAAAACAAAGAATTTGTCTGATAGCTGAAGACTAAAAGCTGATAGCTATTTTAGCTAAAGAAAGAAGGTGTTCATGTTTGCCAACAAAAGTTAATAGTTCAGAGTTAATAGTTAATAGTAAAAACAAAGAAACTACCAATAGTAATAGTCTTACCATGGAGGAGCTTTTAGCTTCTCAATCCAAAAAAATTATTTCAATAACCAAAGGCGAGCAGGTAGAAGGTGAAATTGTTGCTATAAATGACAAAGAAGCCATCCTGGATTTGGGTGCTAAAGCAGAAGGTGTTCTATTAAAACGTGAGCTTTCAGCTTTACAAAAGGATTCAAAAGTGGGAGATAAAATTAAGGCCTTTGTTCAACTCCCTGAGAATGAGCATGGTCAGATAGTTTTGTCTTTATACCAGCAAATTAAATCAACTTATAAAGGGCAGGGAACAGCTTGGCAAAAGTTTATCCAGTCCCATCAGCAAAAGATAAGACTTAAGGGTACTGTAATTGAAGTTAATAAAGGTGGTTTGATTGTGGAAGTAGATGGAGTCAGGGGATTTTTGCCTAACTCTCAGGTAGGATTTGAGTTAATGAGCAAGTCAGGGGAAGGTATGGATAGCCTGATTGGCCAGGATTTAACTGTAACTGTAATTGAGGTTGATCAGTCTAATAATAAATTAATTTTTACCCAACGCGGTCAAATTTCAGATGAAGTTAAGGAAAAACTGAAGGCTTATAAAAGCGGACAAAAAGAAAAAGGGAAAATCGTTGCTGTCCTGCCTTTTGGGTTGGTAGTGGATATTTCCGGCGTAGAAGGTTTAGTGTTTATATCTGATGTTTCCTGGGAGAAAATAGAAGATTTGCGCCACAAATTTTCAGCAGGACAGGAGATTGAAGTTTTAATAACAGGTTGTGATGATCAGTTGGGCAGGCTTAACCTATCCATAAAAAAACTGACAGAAGACCCATTTGAAAAAGAAACTGAAAAATTTACTCCTGATGAGGTAGTTAAAGGGGAAGTAATTGAGGCATCTGAGGCGGGAGTAACCTTTAAATTAGCAGGAAACTTTGAAGGATTTTTACCAGCTTCAAAAATGTCCCCTGAAACCACTTTTGAGAAGGGTAAAAGCATGACAATGTTAGTTGACAGTGTTGATAAGGGGCGCAGAAGAATTAACTTAGTCCCGTTTGTAACAACAACTGCAGGACTAATTTACAAATAAACTCAAATAAACCAGGATGCCAAAACCCCGCTCAATCTACATCTGCCAGCAGTGTAGTTACCAGTCTTCCCAATATTTTGGCAAATGTCCCCAATGTGATAGCTGGAATTCCATGGTGGAAAGCATAGAAGAAAAGAGCCAATGGTTAAGGGCCCGTCCCGCGAAGGGGGTAAAGGGTCAAGTTGAAAAAACTGAGATTGTAAATTTATCTAAAATTCAAAAAACTGATTTTAAGAGATTGGACACAGGATTTGAGGAGTTTAACAGGGTATTAGGCGGGGGAATTGTCTCAGGATCTTTAATTTTGGTATCAGGAGACCCTGGAATCGGCAAAAGCACATTGCTGACGCAATTGGCATTGAATATAAATCAGTCTTCAGCTATCAGATATCAGATATCAGACAAGAAACAAAAAAAGTCTGAAGACCGAAGGCTGACCACTGATAGCTCTATTCTTTATGTTGCTGGTGAGGAATCAGCTCAACAAATTAAGATCAGGGTAGATAGAATCAAGCCTAATGCCAGCCTGGATGTATTAAGTGAGATAGATGTGGATATAATCTTGGAGAAGATAGGATCCTTCAAACCCAGTTTAGTAATTATTGATTCAATTCAAACCCTTCAAACCCAGGATCTGGAATCTGTGGCAGGGTCAGTAGGTCAGGTAAGGGAATGTACTCATAGATTACAAAGACTGGCCAAAAGTTTACATATCCCCATCTTCCTGGTAGGCCACATTACAAAAGAAGGAACCCTGGCAGGGCCTAAAACCTTAGAACATGTGGTGGATGTGGTTTTATCTTTGGAAGGTGACCCAAGCTCTTTATTTAGGATATTAAGGTCAACCAAAAATAGATTTGGCCCAACTGATGAGGTAGGGGTATTTGAAATGGAGGAGGGAGGGATGGTTGAGGTTAAAAACCCTTCTAAAATCTTTTTAGATGCAAAAGTGAATGCACCAGGTTCTGCGGTTACTGCTATTTTAACAGGGCTAAGGCCAATTCTGGTAGAAATTCAGGCACTGGTAACTAAAACCAACCTGCCTTCCCCCAGAAGAGTAGGCTCAGGAGTTGATAATAACCGTTTACAACTTCTAGCGGCTGTTTTACAAAAAAGGTTAGGGCTGCCTTTGTTTGATCAGGATGTCTTTGTGCTGGTTACAGGGGGCTTAAAAGTTTTTGAGCCTGCTGCAGATTTGGCTATTTGTCTTGCTATAATTTCTTCCTTCAAAGATAAATTAATAGATTCCAAAACAGTCCTGATTGGGGAGATAGGCTTGTTAGGAGAAATACGGATGGTCAGGCAAATAGATAAAAGAGCATCTGAGGCAAAGAAGTTAGGTTTTAAGCAAGTTATTTCATCTGATAATGCTAAAAACCTTTCTCAGGCAGCTAAATTAGTTCTAAAAGAGGATCAATATGTGGATAAGTTGTGAATACCTGTGCTGAGTTGATCGGATGATTCGGGTTTTACTTCGGGTGTTTAAATGTTGTAAATTTACTTCATTCATGGCACAATACTAGATGTTAAGGTTATCCTTTTTATCTAATTGTTATTTGGCCTTAACAGAAGGAATTATTTTTGTGCGCTTAAGACTGGTTTTACGCCTGATTTGGGCTTTTATTTTTGCCACCCTGGCAGCCATATTTTCTCAACTTATCCCTCCTATCCCCGGGACAGATCTGCCTATAATCAGGGTGCTTTTGACCTTTGCAGCAGCAGGGGTTGGATATATGCTTTTTCCAAAAGTTGCCCGTTCTATTAGAGTAATAATCCTTACTACCTTTAACTTTGTGGTTCATAAAGTATCTTCTGAGGTCTCGAATCAGATTGTCAGGTTGCCCCGTCCAAACTTACCTTTTGGAAGTCCCACCCCCCAGGTTGGTTCTATTGCCCTGACTAAACCTCTTATCTTAGACACTTCAGTAATAATTGACGGCAGAATCTCAGACATAGTAAAAACAGGTTTTTTAAGCGGACTAATGCTTGTCCCAAAGTTTGTCCTGATGGAGCTTCAGCAGGTGTCTGATTCCTCAGATGATTTAAAAAGAGCCAGAGGCAGAAGAGGTTTTAAAATTATAGAAGAACTAAAAAAGATGAAATCAATAAAACTGGAGATTTGGGAAAAAGATCAAACAGGCAAAACAGTTGATGAAAAACTGATTAATCTGACAAAAGGACTGCATGGAAAGATCCTAACCACAGACTATAACCTGAACAGGTTGGCTACTGTTTCCAACCTGGCTGTTTTAAATATTAATGATTTGGCAAATGCAGTTAAAACCATAGCTATTCCAGGCGAGAGTTTAGATATAAAAATCGTTCATATTGGTAAAGACAGCAGCCAGGGAGTAGGGTATTTAAACGATGGCACGATGATAATAGTAGAAAACGGAGCAGAAGATATAGGAAAAACTATAACAGTTGAGATATCCCGTTTCCTGCAAGGCAGCGCAGGCAGAATGTTTTTTGCCAGGAAATAACCTTTCTTCAAGTTATCCACAAAAGAAATTTTCTTGTGTATTCTAAAAAGTATACCACTTGATTAGACTGCTGTATTAGGCTAATTAATAGACACTATCCCTTCTATTAAACTACAGGACTATCTAAAAAGAAGGTAATATTAACTATGAGACTAGAAATACTTGACAAATAGTTTTTAAAGTGGTAATGTTTTCTTACTATGTTTGCCCAAAAATTTGTTAACAGCTGGAAAAAACCATTTGGCTTTACTCAGAGTAAAGCAAAGAGAAGTAACCGCAGGGTTGACCTGGTTGCAGAACAGGTTAAAAAAGTTTTACAGACTTCGGACCAAAAGTTAATCCTGATGGTACGGAGTTAAGAGCGGATAAAGAAGAAGTAGACGGACAAAAAAAAGAGCATTACTACCGCAGACGGACTCGAATAGCAATGCCCTTTTATTAATTTCGAAAATAACCTCAAGAGCAGATAGAGATTATTTTCTACTTTAACAATAGATCAAAATTTGGGGGGTTGTCAATACCCCAAATTAGCTTGGATTTTGGTGTTTTGGGTAACATATACCCTCAAAATTGTGATTTTTATTGGGAGCTAATCTAGGGCAGGGATTAGTTCCCAATAGAGGTTATAATTTTGTTTGTATCTATTCAGAGTTTCCCAGTAAACTGTCATCCTGAACGTAGTGAAGGATCTCTAGGTTAATCTTGAGATTCCTCGTCAGGCTCGGAATGACAAAGTACTGGGAAAAGGTGAATACTTACTTTTGTTTCACTTGACAAGACTAAGTTAGTATGATTAACTATTAATGTAAGCCTCTTACTATTTTTCATTTTAAATTTTTCAATTATTTTCAATTAATAAAATGCCTCGAGTAACAAAATCATTTAAACCTAAAAGCCACGAGCCAGAAGAATCTTCTGCAGACAAGCCAGTGGAAAATGCAGGAACCATACAAAACCAAAATAGCTCCTACCGTCCAAGATATGGTAATGGCGGGTACCAAAATGGCAGCAGGGATTATCCGGAGAGGGAGCGCGATGTTCCCACAGAAGAAGTTAAAGGTATTTTGGAAATCATGCCCGAGGGCCATGGCTTTCTAAGACCTAAATATATACCTTCTGATGCAGATATATATATTTCAGCCAGCCAGATTAGACGGTTTGGATTAAGATCCGGAGATTTAATAGAAGGCGCTGCCAGGCCTCCAAAAGAGACAGAAAGATATTTTGGCCTGCTGCAGGTAAATACAGTTAATGGTGGAGATGCAAATAAGCTGGTTTCTGCAGAAGGAAGGGCACTTAAAAGGACTAAATTTGAAGATTTAACAGCAATTTATCCTAATAAACACTTAAAGCTGGAAACAGGCAAAAGCCCTCTTTCCCAAAGAGTTATAGATTTAGTTGCCCCGATCGGTTTTGGCCAAAGAGGTCTAATTGTTTCATCTCCAAAGGCTGGAAAAACCACCATCTTAAAAGAGATTGCCTCGGGCATTGCCAAAAACCACCCTGATGTGATTTTGATGGCTGTTTTGGTGGGAGAAAGGCCTGAGGAGGTAACTGATATCTCCCGTTCAATAAAAGGGGACGTAATTGCTTCAAACTTTGATGAGCCTGCAGAAGAGCAAACCGCAGCTGCAGAAATTGCCCTTGAACGGGCTAAAAGACTGGTAGAGTTGGGAAATGATGTAGTTATTTTGCTTGACTCTATAACAAGGCTTGGAAGGGCCTACAATCTGTCTGTTCCTCCCTCTGGCAGGACTTTGTCAGGAGGATTTGACCCAGTTGCCCTGTACCCTCCTAAGCACTTCTTTGGGGCTGCCAGAAATTGTGAACAGGGCGGATCGTTAACAATTATAGGCACTGCTTTAGTTGATACAGGCTCCCGCATGGATGATTTAATTTATGAAGAGTTTAAAGGTACTGGTAATATGGAGCTGCACCTTGATAGAAGATTGGCAGAAAGAAGAGTCTATCCTGCCATAAATATTGAGGCCTCTGGTACAAGACAGGAGCAGCTATTATTTAAAGAAGAATATTATAAACAGATGATAATTATGAGAAGGATGATTGGAATATTAGGGGAGAATGAGAGAACGGAAATCTTCCTTGACAGGTTAACAAAAACAGACTCCAATGATGCATTTTTAAGCAGCCTCAAAGACGTAAAGTAAACTCCAAATCCTTGTCCTCTTCTGTTAGAATGTAGCATGTGAATTCTTTAAAAGATGATATTAAGGCCCTTCTGCGTGCTCTTGTATGGTATTCCAAGCGCAAAATAATTTATCTATCTTATCAATTTGAAAGCTATAAAAATTCCGTTAAAGAAATTTTAATGCAAGGCAGGGGAGTATACCAGAAAAGGTTTTGGCATGGATCTATAATTGCCCTGATTTTAATTGGGATTTTGACATCAGGTATTTTTGGCGGGCAAAGCATTATATCAGCCCAGTATCCTGGCATTGGGGGCCCTGACCCAAGATTTGTTCTGGCTTTTGAGCCTTTTCCCCAAGGCCCTGTTATTGGAGGTTTTCAAGATCCGCATACTGATATTTCACAAAAACCCAGGTCTGAAACTATAGAATATAAAGCAGAAACAGGTGATACCATCTCTTCTATCGCCCAGAAGTTTGGTATCTCAACAGATACTATCAAATGGGCAAACAACCTGGAAAATATTAACAGCCTTAAACCAGGAGAAATTATCAGGATCCTGCCTGTTTCAGGGGTTTCTCATACTGTTAAATCAGGGGATACACTGGAATCTGTTGCCAAAAAATATTCTGGAGAGTCTCAGGCGATACTTGATTTCCCTTTTAATGATGTGCCTGATGATTTTGAGCTTAAAGTAGGGCAGCTCTTAATTATTCCAGATGGTCAACCTCCTGAAGTTAAGTTACCCAAACCTAAGCCTCAGCCTCAGTATTTGGCTCAGGGTCCCTCTTCACCTGCATTTTCAGCCCCAGGCGGAGGACAATTTATCTGGCCTACCGGAGGCTCTATAACTCAGTATTTTGCCTGGTATCATCCGGCTGTGGATATTGCCAATAGAAGCGCTCCTGGAATAGCTGCCTCTGATGGAGGAACTATAATGGTGGCTGGATGGCCTGACTCGCAAGGGTATGGTAATAGGGTAGTAGTTGATCATGGCAATGGTTATAGAAGCCTTTATGCCCATCTATCTAATATCTATGTCTCTGTTGGTCAAATTGTATCAAGAGGTCAGTTAATTGGTCAGATGGGTACAACAGGAAGGTCAACAGGGGTACATCTTCATCTGGAAATACACTATAAGGGAGTCCCTCTAAATCCATTAGCAATCCTTAAATAAGTGGACTGTACCAGATTCGGACTGGTGACCTCTATCATGCGAAGATAGCGCTCTGCCAACTAAGCTAACAGCCCAAATAGAGTGGACCAGATGATATCTTACACAGACTGGAAGAGTTTTTCAAATCATTTCTATTGTTAACAAATTTTAAGCAGGGTTATTGATAATATATATAGTTAATTATTTCTCGTACTAAAACATAACTTGACTTTTATAATTCTCGGGTTATAATTGAATGTAGTGAGATTATAGTCTACTGTCTATAATATATCTATATGATAAAAAGATCGTTATTAAATCAGCTACAAGAACATCTCTTAAGTCCAGAAATTACCCTT
>CAZDFU010000030.1:0-8530 GCA_964504985.1 uncultured Gammaproteobacteria bacterium | reverse complement strand
AACCATCGACCCCTTACTTATCAGATAAGTGCTCTAACCACTGAGCTAATTGCCCTAAACTTAGGTATTTTACGTTTTGCGTCAGCAAAAGGCAAGCCTATGCGAGTGATTACAATATTATACAATGAAGCAGAGGCAGGTGCTTATCGTTGTGATAAACTACAAGCAATGAAGGGTTTTCTGGTAATTTTACTTCTACTTTTGTTTACTTTCCCAGCAATTAAATCTCTTTTACAACCAGGTGGTTATACCAGTCATGATTTAACCCATCATATTATCAGGCAAATCTCCATGGATAAACTTTTATCTGAGGGTCAATTTCCTCCCAGATGGTCAGGAGAGCTAAATAATGGGTATGGCTATCCTGTTTTTCTTTTTAATTATCCACTACCAGCATTGCTGGGAGAGATATTTCATAAAGCAGGGTTTAATTTCCTTTATTCTGTAAAGTCTGTGCTTATTTTTTCCATGATTTTTTCCTCTTTGAGTATGTATCTTTTTCTCAGGGCTTATTTTGGATTTGGTCTAGCCTCATTTTTAGGGGCTATGTTTTATTTATATGCCCCCCACAGGTTTTTAAATGTTTATGTTTCAGCAGCAGTTGGTTCTGCTTTAGGGAGTGCAATACTACCTTTTATCTTCTGGGGACTGGTAAAGCTAAAGCAAACTGGTAAACTAAGCTGGATTCTCATAACAAGTTTATTTTTTGCCTTTTTGGTTTTATCACACAACGTTACTACCTTAATCTTTACATCTATAATTTTAGCTTTCACAACACTGTTAATCTGGCAGTCACAAAACAGGGTAGAGTTAGCCAAAAAATATAGTTTAGTATTTATACTGGGTTTGGGTTTATCAGCCTGGTTTTGGTTGCCAGCTTTGGTTGAAAAACAATATATTATTTTTGATGCTGTTTTTGGTAAGTTTTATGAACATCAATTTTCTACAATAAAACAGCTGATAGGCTCAAAGTGGGGTTTTGGTTTATCGCACCCTGAGAATCCGCAAGAAGGTGATTTGTCTTACCAAATAGGCTTAATCCATATTTTGGTAACAGGTATTCTATTTTTTGCAATTTTTATATTTAAAAAGATCAGACCTATTGGAATTTTTCTATTATTTTTCTTTTTACTATCTTTATTTTTAATCCTTAAACCAAGTAAGTTTATTTGGGATTTTGTGCCACTTTTAAATACTGTCCAGTTTCCCTGGAGGTTTTCAGCAGTATTGGTTTTTACTGCCTCAATTGGAGCTTCACTTTTAGTCAAATTCCTGCCTTACAGGAAAATAATTTTTGTAAGCCTTTTATTTTTGGTAATTTATGCCAACAGAAATCACTGGAAAATTAATCAGGTTTTTGATCCGGGAGAAGATTATTATCTGTCTTTGAAAACTACCACAGCTTCTTTTAATGAGCATTTACCAAAATGGGGAAGAGCCATGGATAAAAAACCACCATCTAAATTGCAGTTTGTTGATGGTAAAGGGGAAATTAGGTTGATAAAAGATCAATCAGTCAGGTTTGAAGCTGAGGTTAAGGCAACAGCATCTGCCAGATTAAGGTTTAACCAGTTCTATTTCCCGGGTTGGGAGATTGAAGTTGATAATAAAAAAGTGAACTTTAATTATTTGGCAGAAGGAACCAGTTATGGCTTACCTGTATTTGAGATCTCCAAAGGCTCACATATTATTAAAGCAGAATTTAGGAATACTCCTATCAGGAATATAGCTGATGGAATAAGCCTTATCAGCTTAGGAGGCTCTTTGTCTTTGTTGCTCAGGGTATATAGAAGCCGTAAGGGGTAGACAAATATGGTAATGTATTATTGATGAAAATAGTTTCTGCTGATTCAGTTTCAGGCAAAAAAGTTTTACTGCGCCTTGATTTAGATATAGCCCTTCAGGATGGAAAGGTAATGGAGGATTATAAAATTAGGGCAGGTCTTCCTACGCTCAATTTATGTATACAAAATGCCTCAAAAGTAGTCGTAATGGGTCATTTAGGCAGACCTGAAGGTAAAGTAGTTGAGGATTTAAGAGTTGCCCCAATTGTAGGGTGGCTTAAGTCTCAAGGTTATGCCTCCCACTTGACGAGTGGGAGATTGGAAGTACTGGAAAATTTAAGGTTTGATTTAAGAGAAGAGGGGTGTGATTTGGGATTTGCCAAAGAGTTAGCCCAAATGGGGGATATATATGTTAACGAGGCTTTTTCTGCCCATAGACCTGCTGTATCTACTACAGTTTTACCCACTCTTTTGCCTCATTTTGCAGGATTGAGATTTGCTGAAGAAGTTGAAAAACTAACACAGGTTAGAGAAAATCCAAAAAAGTCTTTTATTTCCGAAGGAAAGAACTTGTTCATAGCTATAATGGGAGGAGCAAAAGTAAAAGATAAGCTGCCTGTAATAGAAATTTTAGCCCAAAAAGCAGATGCAGTTTTGGTAGGGGGGAAATTAGTTAGTGAAATCAGGGAGCAGCAGTTGAATTTACCCAAAAATGTTTTAGTAGGAAAGTTAACTGAAGATGGGTTTGATATAGCTGAGGAAACTGTTTTGGCTTGGGAAAATTTAATCCGTAAAGCCTCTATGATTGTCTGGAACGGGCCAGTGGGAAGAGTCCAGAGTTCAGAGTTTACAGTTTACAGTTTGGGGAGCGAGAAAGGAAGCTATGAATTGGCAAAAGCTATTTTAGAAACAAAAGCAGAGTCAATTATAGGTGGTGGAGATATTATTGCTTTTTTGGGAAGAGCTAATCTTTTAAAAGATTTTGAATCACATGGGTTTGTTTCAGTGGGTGGCGGAGCCATGCTTAAATTATTATCAGATGGAACTTTGCCCACAGTTGAAGTTCTAAGCTAAATATCCTATAATATATAGCTTATGAAAATTAAGGAGTTCTTTTTAGGGACCACTGGGGAACAAGCAGTCCTCAACGAGGGAAAGAGACTGCAAAATGAGTCCCACTTAACCACAAAAGAGAAAAGACGTTTAGATTCATTAGATCCCCAAGTAAAAGCTATTTCTAGAAGATTGGGTTTGAGAAAACTAGGAGCAGGGGTGGTTACTACTTTAGGTTTGGGTGTTCCTCTAGTAGTTACAGTTGCAAACCTAGTAAATTCACCAGGCCCTGATATAAGTAAAGGAGTGGAAAAAGCTCCTGATTTAGGTCTTAATATTGATGAAGCTGGGTTTTGGAGAGTTGTTGCTCAAGGGCCTCGTTTTGGGGTTATTACACATGCTAATTCTTTTGATCAATTAGACTACCTTAGGACTTTAGGCAATCTCTATATTGGTGAAGTAAGCCCCAATTTTGCTATAGGAATAAATCAACCTATGGCAGATTTTATTTTCACTCAGGCGGATTTAGTAAATTCTGTACTTCCAACAAGAATTATCTTTTCTGAAGAATGGTTTGAAGGGGCAGAGGTAGATCAATATAGTGGTGGCTTTGCTGCAATTACTACTGATGGAATGTGGCAGGACATTAGAATTAGTATTAACGCTGCTGCTTTAGAGACATTTTTACACTTGGATCAGTCAGGGAAGGTATTAGAATTAGATAATTTCCGAGGGGTTTTAAGTCATAACCTATCCTATCGAGTAGTTCATGAAGCTGCTCATGGTGGACGTGAAGCTAGAAGGTTTTTAAGTCAAATGCTTAATTTAACTTATGGTCCTATAGCAGAATTGGTACATCCTCAGATTTTCACTTTTACAGACAGGTACAATAGGTTATTTAACGAAGCGTCACTAAGAGGTCAGGGTGATGGAGCTTTAGTATTCGCTGTGGATACTTCACAACAATTTAATCTTGAAGCATACAAGATATCTATTTATCGTCAGGCAAGAGCAAGAGGAATAATTAAATAATTACCATAATGATTAATATTAGCCAGTAAGGATTAAAACTCTTTTTTATCTTCAATTTTTCTTAAATTTCAAACCAGGGATTTTTTTAAAATCTTTTGTGTTTAAAGTAGCTAGATATATCTTGTGAAATAGGGCAGTTGCAGCAATAATGGCATCAATAATATCAGTATCAGATACAGCCCTAATTTTCCCGGCATTTTCAGAAATACTTTCTTGTAAGGGGAGTATAGTCATGCCAGAAAAGAGCGCTTTTAAGGCTTTCTTAGCAGTTTCTCTTTCCCAAATGTTTTTTCCTGCATAGCTTTCTGTGTGGGTAATAATAGAAACAAATAGTTCATATTTGTGCTTTGCAAGATTAAAGAGGATTGTCTTTTTTTTATCCTTTTGACGAAGATAATCTATAATGATTGAGGTATCAACTAATATTTTGGTCATTTACCAATTGTACTTTTTTGATCTTTTCTTAAGCTTTGTTCTATTTTCTTTATATTCCTGATAATCTTTATCTGTAAACCAATCGGTTTTTAAAGAAAGAAGAAGATTTGAGTAGTCTTTAGAGGATACCCTTTTACTGGATATTCTCTGCCTGATAACAGCAGCCAGGCTGATTCTTTTTCTGGCAGCTTCCTCTTTAAGGTTTATATAATCCTCCTCAGGAAGTCTGATATTAGTGGTAATGTAATTCATATACTACACAATTGTATCATTGTATTAGTTTTTGTCAAATGTAATTTTGATAGAATACTGATTGATGAGAATTAGTAAAAATTTTAGCATTCTTCTTTTATCAATCATTTTTCTTCTTCCCTTGCTAGGGGCATATAAAAACTTTGGTTATGAGCATATTAAGGTATTGTTTTTTATATTTAGTATTAGTTTGATAGGGATATTTTGGACATACTTTTTGTTTAAAAAGAGGATTAAATTAAAGTGGACAAAAATCAAGCTAATTTCCTTATTTTTTATCAGTGTACTTTTAATAAATTCCTTTTTAGGAGTGGATATTTTAGGTAGTCTGCTTGGGGTAAGCCCATATTTTCAGGGCTGGATAGTATATGCATATTTGATTTTACTTTCCCTGATGGTTTCATCAGTTAAATTAGGCATAAAAGAAGTTGCTTTGGCTTTAACCTTATCCTCAATATTTGTTTCTTGTTTAGCTATAAAGCAGTGGGTTGAGCTTAATTTATTCAATATACCAATCCCGACTTATGCTGGAAGGGTTGTTTCTACTTTTGGACAGCCTAATTTTTTTGCAGGATTTTTGCTTTTAACCTTACCTTTTAGCTATTTATTATTTAAAAATCAAAATACCAAAATAAAATTTTTAGGATGGGCTAGCGGGCTGGTTTTAATTTTAGGAATATTAGTCAGCTATTCCAGGTTAGCAATCCTGCTTACTTTGTTTTTACTAATCCTGGGGTTAATAATTCAACTTAAAAATAAATTAGTAATAATGGCAACCGTTATGGTTGTTTTGCTAACAACACTTCTAGTATCATATCAATTTTCCTTAGGAATAATTGGTCAAGAGTTTGTAGTCCCTTTAAAGATTAAAACACCTTATCTGTTAACAGATTCTTTGGAAAAAAGAGTTTACATTTGGCAAATTCTTTGGCAGCAATTTATTAATAAACCTTTACTGGGGTATGGTTTAGAAAATATCAGCCTGGCATTTTCCTCCTTTAAACATACAGAATATCCTGAACTACTTTCTTTAGTTTCCAAAGATTTAATAGTTGATAGATCTCATAATTATATTTTGGATTTATTAATATTTTCTGGTGTTCCTGGGGCGTTAGTATGGTTAATATTAATCATACTAGTTTTGATAAACTTGCTAAAATCTAATGGACAGAGTAAAGGAGTGTTATTAGTTGGTTTGCTAACATATTTAGTTTGGATCCAATTTCAAAACCAATCAATTGTTCATCTGATGTATTCTTGGTTTCTTGCAGGTTTGATAGATTAATCCGGATCTTGACAACACGTACGGAAAAGCGTACGATGCTTTTATGACTACAATTTCTGCGACCGCAGCCAGAGCAAATCTTTATGAGCTTATTGATGAAGTAGCAGCTTCAGGCAAGCGGGTGGCCATCACCAAAAAAGGACAAACAAAAGTAGTTTTAATGAGTGTAGAGGAGTTAGAATCATGGGAGAAAACTAATGAGATTTTAGCAGATAAAAGATTAATGAGAGATTTGAAAAAGGCTGAAGAAGATATTGAAAAAGGTCATTTTATTACCTTTGAGCAGCTTAAGAAAGACCTTAAACTATAAATGTTCCAGCTTCGAATTTCTCCTAAAGCAGAAAGACAAATTAAACGGTTAAAAAAGCAATACCAATTAGAAATAATCGGGATTATGAATGAGATTAAAGAAGATCCGCTCCTGGGGAAACCACTATCTAGAGAATTAAGCCATAGGTTGGTGCATAAGTTTAGAGCTTATAGGATAATTTACAAAGTGAACTTACAAGATAAAGTTGTTGATATACTTGATGCTGATCATCGGGGTAAAATCTATAACTAGTGTCTGGATAAATTTAAACCTTCGGGTAGAAGTTCCAGGAATTCCCAAAACTTCTTTCAACCCTTGACTCTTTTGGCAAAAAAATATAATGTAACTGCATGATAAATGTTGCCATTAATGGTTTTGGGAGGATTGGCAGGACTGCTTTTAAAATTGCCCTGGATAAATTTTCAGACCAAATAAAAATTGCAGCTATTAATGATTTAGGGGATGCCAAAACCCTGGCTCATCTTTTAAAATATGACAGCAGTTATGGTGTTTGGAATCACCAAGTGAGCCATAGTGAAAACGCTATCAAAGTAGATCAAAACTCCTACACTGTATATCAGGAAAAAGACCCCCAGAATTTACCCTGGAAAGATTTAGGAGTTGATGTGGTAATTGAATCAACAGGCAGGTTCACAGATAAGGAAGGGGGGTCTTTACATATTCAGGCAGGAGCTAAAAAAGTTATTATTTCTGCACCAGCCAAAGGAGAAGGTGTCCCAACCCTGGTTTTAGGAGTAAATGCTGATAAATATAAGGGTGAGGAGGTAATAAATAATGCTTCCTGTACCACCAACTGTATTTCTCCGGTTGTTGAGGTTTTAAATAATAAATTTGGTATTCAAAAAGCAATGATGACCACGGTTCATGCTTATACCCAGGACCAGAATCTGCAGGATGGCCCTCATAAGGATCTAAGAAGGGCCAGGGCTGCTGCTCAAAACATTGTCCCCACCTCAACAGGTGCTGCCATAGCCACTACAGAAACAATACCGTCATTAAAGGGGATATTTGATGGGGTGGCAATCAGGGTGCCGGTGGCTGTTGGTTCTATCTCAGACCTTACCTTTTTACTTAAAAAAAAGACAACTGCCCAGGAAGTAAATGAAGTTTTAAAACAAGCAGCCCAAGGAGTGCTCAAGGGAATTTTGGCTGTAACTGATGAGCCTTTGGTGTCTTCTGATATAGTTGGCAGGCCGGAGTCAGCCATAGTTGATTTAGGTTTAACTCAAATTGTTGATGGGGATATGGTTAAAGTTTTTGCCTGGTATGATAATGAGTTTGGTTATTCAAATAGATTAATAGAACAAGTTATAAATGTAGGAAAAGTTTGAGAAGGAAAATTTACTCAGTAAGCAAATACATTTTCTGTATACCATTCCTCATATTCGCGTCTAGAAAAGGTAAGATAAGGTATTTGTTTATTGCAGCCAGGGCAAATTTATAATTAATTTTAGAAACCCCTAACCACTTGACTTACTGCGAAGCAGCAAGCTTGACTTATTCTTAGTTTATAGGATATTATTCCCCTGAAATGAGTTTAGTTGAAGCAAGAGACCACTTAGAAGCAGAAGTTAGTGGAAAGCTAATACAAGAAAAGAAAACTGGCAATTGGGAACATAATATACCTGAGTTTTTACAAATTTCTTCTTATCGCTACGCATTTTTAATAGCTTATCATGGTAGAACTGATTATTTAAGATGGTTAAGACAAAGAGAGTTAGGATTTAAAGATAACGGGGAAGAGTATGAATTAAGAGACGAGGAGGATGAGAGGAGATTTTCAGATGAGATGCGTTTTAAGCTGGTAAGACAACCAGGTATAAAAGAATTGCCAAGCATACTGGTAAGGTTTTGGAGGGATAGATGGAAAGATGCTTCTCTGGGAGGAGGAACATTAATTGTTGTTTATGATAAACCTTATGGTCTTCCTGAAGATCGTGAGGTCCGCCGTACCCATTCTCTATATTTACCGCCTAATGAAACAGATAAGATTATCTTAACTAATCATTTAACAAGACCAAAAGGTTTTAGGGCTAGATTAAAAAATTTAAACCCTCTTGCTGAACATGGCTTGAGTCAGGTTGCCCGGATAGAAGATATCAAGGCCCTTGATGAAATGATTGGTAACGCAAGTTTTTATCAACCTAGAAAAGTTGACTTGGTTTATTTCAAAGTTGTACCAATACCTAATCCAGCTGATAAACAAATCCTGGATTAGGATTGACAAAGAGAAGATCGAGTGATAAACTCCAAAGTAGTGTTAAAGCGCATGATGAGAAGCAATGCACCATTGAAATAAATTCCCCCACCTGAGATCTTCCGGTGCGGGAAGATTTCCAGCGTTGTATCCCTCTTTTA
>CAZDFU010000029.1:0-8617 GCA_964504985.1 uncultured Gammaproteobacteria bacterium | reverse complement strand
AAGGAGTACTAATTGAGGTGCACCTTGAATTATTCACAGGAGTGATGGGGGAAGGAGAAGGTGAAGGGGAAGAAATAGTCTCTGGTAAAGAGTATACTCCTATATGATTATATATATATCCTCCAAATTTATATACTTTAAGCCTGAATGTCTGGGTTGGTCCAGGGTTTGGGAAAAATCCTGCTTGAAAAGAACCAGGCCAGTGTTTGTTATACCCAGTTTCTGTGACAAAGGTCCAATGGGTAAATTTAACACTGGGATCTGCTGAAGTGATAGCAACATCAATCCATTCTCCATCTTTATCACCAACAGGGACATTATTATCAGGAAAACCAAATCTGGGTTGATCAACTCCTGATTGAACATAACAGCTGTTACTTGAGGCATTGGCGGAAAAAGGCATATATGCTTTAACCTGATTTGATTGATTCCAGCTAATGGTATACCCTGGATTACCATTACAAGCATCTGGTTGGGACTGATCAAGATGATCACAGCTTGCTCCATAAAAATATCTTTGATTTCTGCAGGATAAAGTTGAGGAATCAGATTTCATTACTCTTCCTCCAAAAGCTACCCGGTTTTCCTCCATTAACTTTCCCTCAATTCTATTTTCTCCAGGGTCAACAACAAAGTTGGTATAACAGACGACAGTGGGACTTACATCTTGTCCGCTTATTCCCTGATAGATAGCTTTAATCTGATAAAGTGTCTGATCATCTCTAATAGAATAATTAAAGGTTTGAGAAGTTGATAAGTTGTAAGGATTTTTAGTTTCCACCAAAGGAGTGAGAGGATTACCGCTGGAATCTTCCCCTCTATATTCAGAAAGCTGCCACTGGATCCTGTCGAATCCTGATGTATCGCCAATTGGAATAACTGTTGCCTGAATTTTATTTCCTGATACTTGAGCAGCATATAAGCTGCAGGATAATTGTCCATTAAAGCCTCTACCCACAAACACATCATCATAATCTTTGAGCAAATTCAAATCATTGAAGTGGGCAGCTGATACTTGATGTGGAATCAGCATTGAAAAAAGAAGAAAAAGAAGGATTATATATAAATACTTAATAGTTATTATTTTTTTCATTTAAATACATCTGGTTTAAGATCTAAAAGAGTATTATTATCCTTATCTAATCTAATTATTCTGAACACAAAATTGGTTTGATTATTACCTAATAAAGGTTTTCCATCTGTTTTGGCAATAGCAACCCCTTCTGTAACAGTTTCTGATTCTAAATTTGCTGTGCCATTAAAATCATAATATGCCAAAAGCCCTTTTTTAAGGTTTTTTATAATAATAGTAGAGAAACTTTTTATTTCTCCATTCTCTTGGTGTGCTGATTCCAGCAGTTGAATTTCTCCATCAAAAGAGGCTAAAAGACTAGATCCTGAGGCAAGTTTTGTTTGCAGCTCTCCTTTGCCATAAATTTGATTGTTTTTACATAATTTTGAACTGATAGGACAGGTAAATAAGTTTATTTGTTCTTGAGAAGCACCCTCTTCTTCCAAAATTAGGGGTTGGGAGGCAAAAACAAGATCTTTGGCGGCTGTTGAAGAACCAGGGAAGTTTGGGAATGATTTTAAAAAGATCTTAGTGTAAAGGAGATATATAAGCACCAAAACAGCAAAGATTAAACCTAAAGTTAAAAAATATTTCTTTAAAGACCCCTTTTGCATACCAGGTTGATTTTTTTACTAAATCCAGTATAGACATTTTTTTGGCATAATGTCAAAAGTTAAGTAAGGTCTGTTTTAGTTTTCTGCAGATGGGGTTGATGGAGGGGCCGGGGGGGTGGGTAAAGTAGAAGTATCAGGGGGGTAGGAGATAGAAACCACCTGGTATTTACCATCTAAAAGCTCCAGTACTATAAAGGCCAGGGTGTTGGTTTGAATGTCTTTTGCATCAGTGCTGGCTCCTGCCTGACCAGCAGTTATTGGTTTATAAACAACCAGCCTGTTAGACAGGGAGAATTGATCTGATTGGTTTTTCTCATCAACTACTGTTATTGCGCTGTCAGAGATAGAAGTGATTTTGCCTTGGATAGTGGCTGTTTGTTGTTTAATAATAGGGCTGTTTTCAGCAGCCTCTGTTGCCTTTTGGGCAATTTTTTGAGAAGAGGGAGCAGTTCCGGTTTTGGAAAAACCAATAAAATAACCTCCAAGTCCGGCCAGCATTACCAGGATGAGTCCAACAATAAAATAAAAATAAGAAGGAGTACTCACAATTTAGTATGACCATATTTTTTTTATCTTGTCAAGTCAGACTGCAGAAAAAATACTTGAAATTGTATATAATTGTTTTTTGTAAAGGGGAAAAACGTTGATTAAAGACAGACCAATTATATTAAATGCTAAGCAATTAAGAAAATGGGAAGCAGGAAAAGGAAAGGCTGCAGTAAAAAGAAATGAGATATATATTGTTTTAGACAATATTTTGGATACATATAACATAGGTTCAATTTTCAGGCTGGCTGATGCTGTGGCAGCTAAAAAGGTTTTCCTTTGCGGTGGTACTGAAATTCCACCAAATCACCGGATTAAAAAAGCCTCTATTAATACAACTGAAGTTGTTGATTGGAGCTATAAAGAAACTGCTGTTGAGGCTATCTCTGAACTACGGACTATGAACTCCAAGATACAAGTTGTGGCAATAGAACAGAGTAAAAAAAGTATTCCATATGATAAGTTTGATTATAAATCACCAGTAGTTTTAATTGTAGGAAATGAGACAACAGGAGTATCAAAAGAGGTATTGGATATGGCAGATGGGATAGTAGAAATTCCCATGTTTGGAGTAAATATTAGCCTGAATGTGATGGTTTCTTTGGGGATTGTTTTATACCAAGTCATTGGTAAGTAATCAGCTAATTAGATCTTATTCTAATAACATAAGCTAAATGATTAACAATGATCGGGTTGGAGAATAAATTTGTTTTTCTAACATCTTCATAGACAACTTTTGTTGGCCCCTTAAGTTTTTTAAACCATCCCATCTATCAACATCATGAAAAGCAACAATTCCTCCTTCAACAAGATATTTTTGCCAACCTTGAAAATCATTTTTTACAGCACTATATGCATGATTTGCATCTATGAATAGTAATCTGATTGGATCTCTCCAATATGCTAAAGCCTCATCTGATGACATAATAAGCGGAACAACGTAGTCACTTACACCAGCCTCCTCCAAATTCTTTCTAAATACGAATTCAGTTGTTCCTTCAGCAGGCATATGTGAAGCAAGTTCTCCTCCTATTTGATGCTCAGGAGAACCAAGGTGAGTATCAATAGTATAAACTAATTCTCTGCCTAATCTTCTACTGTCCTTTGCTAAGTAGATAGTTGACTTTCCTTTGAAGCTACCAATCTCTACAATTTGGCCTTTTGATGGTCCATATGCAGCAGCATGATAAAGACTAGCTCCTTCTAATTCAGTTAGCCATCCGTCTATTCCTCTCGTAAGTCTATGAACCTGAGACATCTCTTCAAGTTCTAACATAGGCATACTATAGCATTTTGTAGTATACTCCAGGCATATTATGCAGACAGAAGCAGGTATGGGTAAAGACCCAAGTTTAACAGTGGGTATACCGGCAGGGAGGGGTATTGGTTGGTCGTTAAGAATTCTAGTTCAACTTCAAAAGCCCGATTCAGACATCCAAGTACTTGTTGCTAGATGGCGAAATGATCCTTTTACTGCTCAAGAATTGAGATATCTTAACCAATTTTATCCAACGGGGGAAGTTTTATCTGATGATCGTCATGCTTCTGCTATGAGAAATAGCATCATAAGGCAGGCTAGTTCTAGCCATATATTATTTCTTGATGATGATATGGTTCCTTCAGTAGATTTATTAAGTAGCGCTTTGAGACTAGCTCAAAAAGAACCTGATATTGTTCATCAAGGCATACCATACCGTGTGGCTAATCCATATAACTGGTTAGCTAAAACAGAAGGTCAGTTATATAAAAGAGGTTATGAAAGTTATATAGACTCACAGGATAATGTTTCTCTTTTAGATGCCAGGTTGATGTTAGCTCCTGTTTTAGTTCTTCGTCAGATACCATTTGATGAATCTTTAGTTTTTGGAGGTGGGGAGGGTAGAGAGTTGGCAAAAAGTTTAATGGAAAAGGGGGTTGTGCTTAAATTAGCCAGGAATTTAGGTGCAGCTCACTTAAATAGAGATACAGTTAGATCTGTAATTGAACAAAAACTTGCTCATGGAAGAGGTAGAGGTTATCAATTAATTCATGATGGTTCGGGAGAAGGGGGTTGGGCTTCTTATGTTGTAAAATATACCAGAAGGCATTTTGTTGATCCAGCGATAAATACAATCAACGGGGAGCTTACTCCAGGAGAACTAGCTTATACTCTGGGCACGAATACCCTCTTTTGGGTAGGGGCAACGGGAGAGATGGTAAGAAGATTACCCTTTAGGTTTGGAAGGTAGTATTTCCCTCAAAAGATTATTTATAAACTCTATTTTTTTTGTGTAATAGCTTCTAATGCTCAAGCCATTGCTGTCTTCTTTTAACTTTCTGTATTGTTCTAGTGCCTCTGAATTAGACTTGAGGTATTCTTCAAAGGCAACATTTTTTCTCCAGCCTTCAGAATCTTTATTAACAATGATAATTTCTATTTGTATGTTATCTATCTTATTATTAAACCTAACTCGGTTATTGGGATTGATGCTTTTGGGAGGTCCATAAACTTTTTTTAATCGATCAATAATGATGTCAAAACGGTTTAAAGATATTGGAATGAACAAATCTATCTCTCCTTGTCCAGATATGCCTAAGCCAGTTGCTCCTTTATGTAAAACCTCTATATTTTGACCTAAAACTAGTAATAATTCTTTTTTTTGCTTCTCAAATACTACTTTTACTTTAAGGTTATATGGAACTATTTTTACTTTTTCTGAACCTGATAGTTTGCTTAGCCATTTGATATCTGCTTTGGTTAACATGGTTTCTAAAATATAGCATATTTTTAAAGTTAAAATGCTTTAATCATATTTTGTGTGAATAAATCCTCACATGTAGTGGTTTCTGAGAAGAGTTCTTTGTGAAGTAATTGAGAAACTAGTGCTTGACAAACGTATTACGTTTTGCTAAATTGTAATACATATGCAGGTTCAAACTTCAGTTAATATTAAGTATCAAGTGGTTATTCCTAAGGAGGCCAGGAAAAAGATTAAGATTAAACCCGGGCAAAAGATGAATGTGGATGTAGTGGGAGAGAAAGTTATCCTCTCCATAGCTAAGACTAAAAAGGAATTGAAGTGGCCCGAGGATTATTATAAAAAGCTGGGAGGCATTTGGAAAGGGGCAGAAGATATTGATAAATATCTTGAGGAAGAGGATAAATCGTGGGAGTAATTGCTTTAGACAGCAATATTTTCATTAGAGCTATAGATGATCCTGGGGTTTTAGGTGAGAAATCAAGAAACTTGCTGGAAGATTTAAGAGAAAATTCATCAAAAATAATTATTTCAGTTATGGTCTTGGAAGAGTTTTTTGTTAAAGTATATAAAAGGGGAAGAGAGAAAGATTTTGATGAAATCCTGGATTTTATCCAAATGGGAGGGTTGGTACAAATGGTTGATGTTAACAAACAGATAGCATTGCTTGCTGCTAAAATTAGAGCGGATTATAATGTTAAAGCCCCTGATGCAATTCACTTAGCATCGGCAACTGAGTCTGGCGCTAAAGTATTTTTTACCACCGATAAAAGAATTCCCAGGAAGGTTGGCAAATTAACAGTAAAAATATTGGGTTAGGCTTGAATTAAAGTATACCCGACTTTTTTGTGGCTTTCGATGATATAGCCACCTGACTGTATAAAAGGATGTTTTCTTAACCTATAGATTAAAGCATCTAAAGCCCAATCAGTGACATTTTCAGATCCTTCCTTCCACACAGTATTAAATATCTCATCTTTGGAAACAGTTTTGCCTAAATTATCCTTTAATAACCTAAACAGCTTAGCCTCAAGAGGAGGCAGCTTTGGCGCTAAGTTTTGTTTAACATATTCAGACAAAAGTGGGGTGAAAAGCTGGTAGTCTGAGCCTTTTTTGTTAACCATTCCTACACCAACCAGGTATTCATCGACCTCAAAAAGTTTGCCTCCTCGAGTTCCCCGAATCTGAGTGATGGTCTCGGAATCGAAGATCTGAGCGACCTCGGAGCCGGTGACCTGAGCTTGCTTGCCCTGAACCTGCCGGATGGGCTGGAGGGCTATTTTTTGAATCTGTTTTTTCCGGCTGTAATCTAAATAGTCCAATAACCCTTTCATTTGCAGCCTCACAAATTGATCCAAATTTAGATTGCTTTGTTTTTGAGAATTTAAGAGTATTTTTAATAGCTGATAATGGCCTCCAGATAACTTAATTAGTTTATCCAGCCTTGAATCAGAAGGGGTAGGTTCAGGATCAATTTCTAAAAGCATTTTTAAATCAGCTTCTGAATATGGTTTGAAATATAGTTGTTTAGAATAAAAAGTCAGGTTTCCTCCGGCAACAGCCTCAGGGGCAATTTCCGGTAAAGGCTTAATAGAGGTAAAGATGAGTACAATTTTACCTGCAAAATTACCAATTAGACTTTGCAGGTTAGATAAGAAGTTGGCATCAAATTGATTTCCCAATTGGTCAAAACGGCTAAAAATCAACACCACTTTTTTATTTTTCTTTGCAATTTCAACTAAAATTTTCTTGCTTTCCAGCAAAAGCTGATCATCAGGTTTATTGGTTGTTTTTCCACCCAGCTCTGTTAAAAGCAGTTTGTAAAATTCATGCAGATTTAAGCTGGGGAGGGAATAGAGGTCAATATGTACAAAGTATGCCCAGTTCTGGCAGGCCAGGTATTTCAAAAAATATGAGACACCTACCCCAGGCATGGAGATAGTTACAAAAGAGGTGCCAATATCAATCAGTTTTTTAAAATCATCCAGCTTATCTTTGGCAAAATTTGGCCCTAAGGTTGCTTCATTAAAACTATACACTTTGTTTTTAGTTATTAGCAAATAGAGATTAGCAATTAGTTATTTAACTATCCACTATTCTACTTCGTCAGGATTATATCAGAATAATATCAAGCAGTCAATAGTTTTTAGAGTTATTCTTTACACAGAAAGGAAAAAAATATGTCTATTGAAGGCGGATCAAGCGGTGGAGTAATAGGTAGTGTGGGGGCTGTAGGCGCAGGTCCCAGTGTTGGTATTGGAGCTGTTGGGGTTGCTCCGGTAATAGAAGCAGGTGGATTTTCTGCTCCTGGTTTGGGAATAGGTGCAGAGATTGCCTCATTATCTTCACCAATAATTAATGAGGGACCGGTATTCGAGTTCAAAGCAGATAATTTTGTGCCGGTAGCAACCAATCCATTGAATGAGCTTAATGCTCAGGATGCGGTTTTGGAGGCTGAAACAATATTAGCAGAGACTGCCAGGCCACTAATTGGAATAGTAGATATTCCTGACGTTTTCAGAAGCTCTTTGTTTGATATTAATTTAAATCCTGATTTACAGCCTGAAGCCATTTTACAGTCAGAGCAATACTTCAGAGGTGTGGCGGAGTCATCAGGATCATATTTTCCAGGTGAAATTACTGAACCAAAAATTATCAGAGAAGCTGTTTACTGGTTTGCAGATGTTGCTGCTCCAGTTGTTAAACCAGCAGAGGTAATCATATCTGCTGGTAACTGGCAGGAATACCAAACCCCTCAATCTGTTATTAAGCCACAGGTGGCAACGTTTGGGGCTTTAAATATCCAGGCAGATCCGCGGTCAAAGACTGAAAGCAGAACTTCCTACAATCCAGCAACGCTGATCCAGCCTCAAATTGTCCTGAGGGAGGAAGAAATTGAGAAGGTGGTTGAGGAGCAGGTGGCCACCAAAAATCAAGTTGCAGAAGAAGTGGGGGTTGAAACAAGAACTTATCTGGAAGATGAGGAGGTTTCTAAGACAAGAAGATTTGAAATTAAAGAGGCTGTTACAAAGGCTAAAGTAGAAGCAAACAGGTTAGGCTTAAAAAAGATCACTGGATGGTTGGTGGCTAAGTTTTTACCTGCTGAACATTTAGGAAATAGAAGCCAGGTAATTAAAGAAACAGGGCCTGATGGTTCTTACCAGGAAACAAAAGAATCTATTGTCCTGAGCGGAGAATTTAGTTCTGAATATGAGGCTATAGCCAAGGGGGATGAAATTGTAAGAGAGAAAAAACCTGTTAGGTTTGGAAAAGAGGGAAAAAAGGTTAGCATTAAAGATGTGGCCAGAGTTTTTAAGAACAGGATGTTTAAGGATGCTGGGAATCATGTAGAAGTGGTGAAAAGAATATTAAAAAAGAAGGTTCAAGTCCCGGAACAACTTCAACCTGTCAAACGGGAAAAAAGAATAGAGGATTATCCTGTCCTTGCTGAAGTTTTTCAAAAAGCAGCTTGACAGAAATGAGGTATTGGAGTTAAAATACTAAACAGTTCTTCAAAAGAAGGATTATAAAAGGAGAAAGTTCAACAAAGAATACTACTTCAAAGCACATTAACAACCGAAGATTTTATATACTACTCTTCGGTTAAGCTAATCCCAGCCGGAAGGCTGGTTTTTTTGGCCCTTCGA
>CAZDFU010000028.1:0-8757 GCA_964504985.1 uncultured Gammaproteobacteria bacterium | reverse complement strand
AAGAAAGGTACAGGAAACGTTACTTGGATTTGCTGATGAATCCCCCAGTTAAAAATATCATTGAAATCAGGTCTAAAGTTATTTATATGCTTCGTAAATTTTTGGTTGAAGAAAAAAGTTATATTGAGGTGGAGAATCCGATTTTGCAACCTATATATGGTGGAGGAAGAGCCAGACCTTTTAAGACTCACCATAACAGTTTGGATACTGATTTTTATTTAAGAATTTCCAACGAGCTTTATTTAAAAAGATTAATTGTGGGGGGATTTGAAAAAGTTTTTGAAATTGGGCACACATTTAGAAATGAAGGAATGGATAAAAATCATAACCCTGAATTTACCATGTTTGAAACAATGGAGGCTTATGCAGATTATAAAGATAATATGAATTTAATTGAGGAAATGTTTGAATATGCGGCAAAAGATGTTTTTGGGACAACTAAACTTCCTTTTCAGGGGATAACAATTGAGTATAAAAGACCCTGGGTAAGGATTTCTTTAACAGAATTATTTAAAAAGCATACTGGTGTTTCTTTTCATGAAATAGATACTTTAGAAAAAGCAACAGCTCTGGCTAAAAAATTAGGGGTAGAAATTAAGGACTATATGACAGATGGTGAAATATTACTTGAGATTTTTGAGAAAAAATGCACAGACCAGCTAATCCAGCCAACGTTTGTCTATGATTATCCTGCTGATTTTTACCCTCTGGCTAAAAGAAAAGAGGATAATCCAAAGTTAGTTGAGAGTTTTGATATATATGTAGCTGGAATGGAAATGGGTACAAATTGGTCTGAACAAAATGACCCACAAGTTTTAAAGGATGCTTGGGATAAAGAAAAGATTAAAAGGAAAAAAGGGAATGAGGAAGCCCAACAAACAGATGATGATTTTTTAGAAAGTTTGGAATATGGTATGCCTCCGACTTCTGGTATTGGGCCTGGAATTGATAGATGGATTATGGTGATGACAGATTCATCCTCAATTGCTGATGTAATTGCATTTCCCATGCTCCGCCCAGAAAAGAGAAAGAAATGAATAGAGAGATAGCTTATAGTTTGATGATCGAAATGCTGCAGAACAAAAACTTACAAAAGCATGGGTTAGCTGTTGAGGCTATTATGAAATCCCTTTGTAAGTTTTTGAAAGAGAAGCATCCGGAATTACCTGATGAGGAATTTAATGAAGAGGAATGGGGAATTGTAGGGCTTTTACATGATGCTGATTATGAACTTATAGAAAAAGATCCTAAAAGACACACTTTAGTAACAGAGGAAAAACTTAAAGAAATTGGAGGAGTATCTGAAAGAATCATAAATGGGGTAAAAGCTCACCATGATGGTATTAAAGATTCAAGGGATAACTTGATGGAAAAGGCAGTTTATGCAGCAGATGAGTTGTCGGGACTTATTACTGCAGTTGCTTTGGTAAGACCTGATAAAAAATTATCATCAGTGACAGTTGAATCAGTAATGAAAAAGTTTGATCAAAGGTCATTTGCAGCAGGAGCGAACAGAGAGCAAATTCTAGCGTGTGAAAAAGAATTAAATATTCCTTTGGAAGAATTTGTTGGTATTGCTTTAAAAGCTATGCAGGGAATAGCTATGGAGTTAGGATTGTAAAATATGTCATTCTGGGGGGCGAAACGACTCCAGAATCTACCTAAGCAAACTTTCTAAAAAGGTCAGAATGACAATGTATTATGCCAAAACAAATGTATGTGTATATTATGGCAAACGACCAGACCTACCCTGTATACAGGCGTAACCAATGATCTGATAAAATGAGTCTATAATCATAAGAAGGGATTAGGAAGTTGGTCCACAAATAAGTATAATCTTCATAAGTAGTTTATTATGAATCAATAGAGGGACAATTGCAGGCTATTGTGAGAGAAAAACAAATTAAGGATATGAATAGAGTAGATAAACTAGATATGATTAAGCAAATTAATCCATCCTTAAAGGATCTGTATGCGCAGATCCTGGACAAGCCAGGATGACAGAAATTATGAAAATTGAAGAATTAAAAAAAATATTAAAAGTTTTTCTTACACTCCAGTGGGCTAAAGAATTGCCAAGGCAGGGTTTTATTGCCATGGGGTTTAAGAGAAATGAGGCAGATTCTGTGGCAGCTCACAGTTTTTCAACAGGTTTACTTGCTTATTTTCTGGCAAAACAATTGCAAAAAGAAGGTATCAAAATTGATGCTGAAAAAGTATTAAAAATGGGGCTTTTACATGATGTAGGTGAGACAATTGTTGGGGATGTTGGAACTTTTGTTAAAGGCATGGCAGGAGGGGTATTCAAAAATATTGAGGAAGAAGGGGTAAAGGCTTTAGTGGATGGTATTGATTCCAAGGATGAAATAATAAAATTGGTGGAAGAATATAACAGGAGAATTAGCTTGGAGGCAAGAGTTGTCAAAGCAGCTGATAATTTAGATGCTTTGGCTCAAGCTAAGGGTGTACCAGGAGCCCAAGATGCGATAAAATATTTTAAGAAGGTTTATCATATAACCAAATTTGACTGGCACAAAAAGGCAGTTGATTTATTAATGAGTGATAGTGTGGAACCGGCAAGAGAGTGGCAGAAAGAAGATTAAGGAGGTTTCAGGCTACGCTCGAACAAAAGATATGCTTCGACCGGAGCGGAGAAGTGCATTATGCTAGATATAAGGACCTGATATTTTCGCAGTATGAAATATTTTACTGCTCAGATATCAGAACCTTGCCTTTTTGCCTAAAGTCAAAAACGTAAATTTTATGCTAGATATAAATTATATTAGAGAACAGAAAGAAATAGTAAAAAAATCCGTTGAGGCAAGAAAAGCTGATATAGATTTGGAAAAATTATTATCCCTTGATGCAAAAAGACGTGAATTAATCAGTAAGGTTGATGAGTTAAGAGCTAAGAGGAACGAAGCAGCTAAAAATAGGGATAAGGGGGAAGGGGAACCCTCCGACTGGTTCGACAAGGCTCACCACAGGTTCGCTCAGGGCAAGAGGATAAAGGGAGAATTAAAAATCTTGGAAAATGAATTGGGTGGGGTGGAAAGTGAATGGAATGATTTAATGTTGCAAGTTCCAAATATATTACTTGATGAAGTACCAATAGGTGATGCTTCCCAAAATAAAATTATTAAAAAAGCAGGGGAGACACCAAAATTTTCTTTTAAAGTTAAAGATCATATAGAGTTGGGTAAACTTTTAGATATTATTGATTTTGACAGAGGGGTTAAAGTAGGGGGATTTAGAGGTTATTATTTAAAAAATGAGGGTGCCAGACTTCATTGGGCTATTTTGCAATTTGCTTTTGATCATTTAATTCAAAAAGGATTTCAGCCAATTTTTCCTCCAGTTATAAACAGGAGATTTGCTTTAGTTGGAGGAGGACAATTTCCCTGGGGGGAGGAAGATACCTATAAGCTCACTAATGGTAAAAAGGTTGATAGCGAGCTTGCGGGCTCCGCTCTTAAAGTAGGTGATGAAGATTTTTTGGTTGGGACTGCAGAGATTCCCTTGATGGCAATGCACTCTGATGAAACTTTTGACCTTAGAGATTTACCAAAAAAATATGTAGGATTATCACCTTGTTTTAGAACAGAAATTGGTTCATACGGAAAAGATACCAAGGGTTTGTACAGGGTGCATGAGTTTGTCAAAGTTGAGCAGGTAATCCTTTGTGAGGCGGAAGAGCAGGATTCTTTAGGGTTCTTTGAAGAGTTGCAGGAAAATTCAGAAGAAATCTTAGAAAAACTTGGTCTTCCCTATCAAGTGGTTTGTTTGTCCTCTCAGGATATGGGTAAAAAGGCTGCCTTAACTTATGATATAGAAACCTGGATGGCTGCAAGGGGAGGTTACGGAGAAACTCATTCAAACTCCATTGTTTTAGATTTTCAAACCAGAAGACTTAAGATAAAGTATAAGCAAAGCTTGCCATCTAAAGATGGTAAAGATAAAGATGGGGTTAGTAAATACTGTCATGCTCTAAATAATACTGCCATTGCTTCTCCCAGGATTTTAATTGCTCTTTTGGAAAATTTCCAGCAGGAAGATGGATCTGTAAGAATACCTGAGGTTTTGCATAAATATACAGGCTTTTCTGAAATTAAACCTAAATAACCTTTTTTTATCTTCTTTGGCGGAGCAAATCTGCTGCAGAGGTAGCAGGTGATGAAGATGGTGCTGGAGGAGTAGTTGTGTCTCCATTGCCTTCTAATTGGCCAAAATTAGCAGAGCCTGAGGCAGCAGCTTGGGCAGCAGGTGTTTCTGCAGGTAAAGATGTTTGTACAGCAGGTGTTTGTGAAGCAGGAATAGAGGAAGTTTTAGGTGGTTGTCCAATTCCCAATATAAAGTAAGCTGAGGCACCGCTGACTATAATTAGCAAACCAACCCCTACTCCAATTAACCATTTAGGAAAGCCTTTATAACCTTCTGCAGGAAGTGTGGCTGTTGCTTCAGGAGAAGTTGGTGGAATAACTAATGTTTCTGGACTTGTAGAAGGAAGCGGTTGGCTGTTGTCAGGGTGAGGATTACTGCTTATTAAGTGTGACAAGTCAGTAGGTGCAGGTTCAGTTTGTATAGGAGGTTGGGTTTCTGTTGGTAGGGTATTTAAGTCTGGTAAGGGAGGAGTACTGGAAAGCCAGGTTGGTTGGGATATAGTGCTGTTATCCACAGGAGTTGTTTGTTGTTGTGGTTCTGTTGTTAGCGGACTCTCTGGGAGGGATTGGCTGTCTGCAGCAGAAGGCTGCATAGGTGTATTCCAGGGATTATCTAAAGGAGAAGGTGTCAGCCCTCCCCCGCCTCCTTCAAGTGGTTGTGGTGGATTTTGGGAAGGTAAAGTTGAGCTCCAAGGCGACGCTGTTTCAGTAAAGGGTTGTGGTTGCTGAGGCGGGTCATTAACAAGAGGCGTTTGCGGGGTTGTTGGAGTAGATGGCCAGCTTGGAACAGAAGAAAGACTATCTGCAACTTGAGGAGTTGGAGCTTGAGAAGGAAGATCCCATGGATTATTTAAAGGGGCTGCAGCTGCCGGATTTGAAGCAGGAGCAGGACTGGGAAAGGGAGCAGGCTCTTGAGGTATGGGAGGGGTAGAAGAAGGCGGAGTTGTGCTTGGAGAAGTAGAAAATGGATTATTTGGCCAATTAGGGTTGTTTGAATTGTCCATAGGGCAAGTATTCTTAGTTTATAGAATTCCCTAAATCTTGTCAATCAACAACCGTAACTTCTAGGTTTTGTACAGCCTCCAACATATCAGATGATCCTTCAGATTCAGTGACGTTACTGTCTGTAGTTGAGCCTTTAGTAAAATCCAGTTTAATAGCAGTCTTCCCTGCTGCTTTTGCTTTAAAATTAACAGTTCCGAATAACCCGCTTGCCAAATTGCCCTCAGTTTGTGAGCTGATTCCTGAAACAATAATCCTGCCTTTTTTGTCATCTTTGTTAACAGGGTATTCCTGGTAAATTGATCCGACTTGAACAGGTTGGCCAGAGTTGTCTGCTTCAACAGATAAAAGGCTGGAATCATAAAGCAAAATAATATCTGTGCCGGCAGAACGGTTTTTTGAGGAAACATTCATAGATACAGTGAAAACCTCTCCTTTTGAAACAGCAGCCTTTGCGGTAGAAAGGATAATTATTGCAGGAGATGGAGAATTAGTTTGAGATTGAGAAATTTGGCGGAGAGTAGATCCAGCTGTTTCTGTTTTAGGTTGGGCTTGTCTGCTCCAAATAAACCAACTGATTCCAGCCAGTATAAGCATAATAAGGATTATAAGGATGATTTTAATTTTACTATTCATCTGGTTCCTGAAAAGGTTTCATCATCTTTATTAAAGTTTTCCCTCATGCAAGCCCAGTCAATACTATTAACTCTGAGGTCCTCATTAAAGTCACCTGTTTTATCTGCATCAGTGGTTAGAGTCCATTGTTTAACCAGCTCAGATCTATCCAGACTATTTATCCTGCTGTCCGGTGCAGCAGCCGGGGCAATGTTACCAATTGGTAAATCTATTATATCTAACGCTGTTGTCCCGCTTCCCTTGGCTTTAAAGTCTATTCTTCTGGACAGAGCCTTCGGAGCTTTTATCACAATAACGTAGTCTTTGTCTTTTTGCAAGCTGGGTGCTAACCCCTGAGGTTTGCCTTTGCTGTCAACTTTTACTTTGCTTTTTACCAGGACAGTAGCGTCTGCATTGTTTTCATAAAGCGCCACATCTACTTCTTCCTTGGGAATGCTTGGCATTGGACCGCATTTGGTCCGGGCAGAGAAGTCTAAGGTGGTAACTCCAACCTGGCAACTGCTTGAAATTGTAACATTTGTAGATGATTTTAACTCAATTGGTACATTATCCTTGGACTGGCGGGTAATCTTCGCTTTGACTCTCCATAGTTTTGCATTTGAACCAGGCGGGGGAAGAGGGCCGGAAACAGAAGATGGTGCATTAGAAGGCAGCACTACATTCTGGTCTGTCCATTCAATTATTTCAGCTTGCTGGTTGTTTATCTTGATAGAGGAATTGTTATCTCTATTGTAGAAATTAGATCCAAAGATTATCGCTTCCATCCCCTCTCCGGCAAAGTTACAGGTAATACTGTCAATTCTTGGGTTGGGCTGGAAGTTGACTAAAACTCTTTCTATAATTTCTCTATTGTCTGTACTGACAAATCCAACAAAAATAGTCTTTAATCCTGGGGTTTTGTCACGCAATTCATAGTCTTTGGCTATGACTTTACCAGTATTTCTATAAAACTTGTATTCTTGCTGTTGAAGACACAGTATACTTGCTGATCTACTATCCCAATCAACATCGCCGTTTGCCTCACATATTTGGTAGAACTTGGTAAAGCTGGTTTCTTTGATTTCCAAATTCAAAGGTTTGGCATCAACACCTAAGGGTCCAGAAGCAATACCCTGGGCTCCCCCAGTCATCAAGGCAGTTTCAAATTTAATATCCGGATTGGCTGGATCTTGTGAGGCAGCAGCTACTCTTTTGGGTCTTAGTTTCAAATTAGCAATAACCGGGTCTCCTGCAACTACAGCGCCGGCTGTTGAGACAGCAGTTGATAAGCGCACTGTACCATTTGAGTTTATAGGCATGACTACACAAAAAGTACCAGCTCCCTGACCAGTTCTTGAACACTCAGCATTAAAACCGCTGTTTGGATCAACAGTTAAAGAAACATAGTCGAATTTGGTTTTGTCATACTTTATGGTTGTGTCCAAGGCTGTGACATTATAGATAGTGCCGGTAATGGCAGTATTAATTGTGATTGGTAAAGTAACATCCTGGCCTCTTAAGGCAAAAGGGACATTTGTTGCATCAAACTCCATAGATACTACTTTTGGCAAAGGAGAAGGAGAGACAGATGGGGAGGGTGTGACAGAAGGAGTTGGTGAGGGTGAACCTGCTGGTGTTGGAGTGGCTGAGGGGGTGGGGGTAGGTGAAGAAGCGGTAGATTGGATAGTATATGTAGCACCCTGGTTGGTGCCAATAGGTAGATCTGTAATAGCAGAGGTAGTGGTTGCTGAAACATTAGTGAAATTTACAAAGGCTTGTCCTGCTGTCTGTTTTGCCCTGAAAACAACAGTAGCCACAGCAACCGCACCGGATGAATCTCTGGTGATATTTCCTCCTATAGGCCGGCTATAAACATATCTGATAGTACCCGTGTCATTATTGATTGTTTTATCTATCTCGGAAGTTAAACCACCGCCTGCTATTGGATTAATGGAAACTGCAGTTAACTTATTCCTATCAAAAGGAAGAGTAAATCCTACATTTGCCAGATTATTATCACCGCCAAATAATTTAACTGTGGTAGGCTGAAAATCTTGACCAACAGATATTGTACTGGAAGAGGGGCTAAGCGTTAAATAAGCAGTTTGACCTGATGGGGTGGGTGAAGGGGAGGCATTGCTGCCAATAGTAACCACGCCATCCTGTTTGGTGATATTAGTTAAAGGAGTATAGGACCCTGAAGCATTAACCTTGGTATAATTAAAGCCAACGCTTGTCTGGCCGTCTGTATTTTTGGTTCTAAACGAGAGCGTACCAAGGTTAATATTCTGCGGAAAAGAATCAGAATTATTGATTATACTGAAAAATACCTTTCCGTTGGCAGTATCTGGGATATTTTCCACAATATTACCCCAGGGAGCAGCAGGATCAGCGTTGAAACCTACAAAATCAAGTTTATTTTTATCATAAGCTATCCTGATCTCAACAGCGCTAATATTATTGCCTCCTGCATTTAATTTAACACCCATGGTGATATTTTGATTTCTTGACACAGATTGAGTAGACGGGTCAAATGATAAAATAGCTGCAGATTGGGCAGAGACTTTGAATAAGGAAGTTGCCCCCAGCAAGAGAGTTGATATTAAAAAGAAAAAGAATAATTTTTTAAGTTTCATGGTTATTGTTAAGGTATTGGGCATCTATTGTTAGTGCCGGTACGCTCCATTTCTCTTAGCCAGACAGCATGGTCAGCAAGATCAATTGCAGCTTGTTGGCTTCTGCTTGTTCCTTGTGAGGGGCAGTTGTAAGACCAGTCAGTTGAGTTACTGTTAAATCTACCCTTGTATTCATCTCTCCAGATACTAAAATCTGTGGTATCCACACAGGTATCAGGGTTTTGGGAATGAGAAGAATCACCTGGCAGGCAAGATGGAAGAGCTGGAGATGGCGAAGGAGATGTTGAAACTCTTAATCCTAATTTTTCTCCCGCAAGATTAGTATTGGTAATAGTTATATTTTT
>CAZDFU010000027.1:0-9711 GCA_964504985.1 uncultured Gammaproteobacteria bacterium | reverse complement strand
CTTCTCTATTGGTTCAACTAACATCTTAACCCTTCCTAACCGCCTTCAAAACTTAACTAACTTTAATGGCAAAATCTCAGACCCAATTTTAAATACCAATTTTGATTTAATAATTATTGAATCATTTGGCAACAACCCTTTATCTGAGAATTTAGAAGATGGCTTTAAAAAACATAATGAAACTATGGATCAGGCGAGAAAAATGATCATGGAAAGACAACCCTGGGCCAAAATAGTGCTTCTTGCTACTATAGCCCCTCATAGCAACAGATATGCAGAAGGGATTGCTAACCTCACAACAGAAGAAAGAATAAAGTGGGCAAAACAAAGGGATGCTTATATAAGAAACCATATTGAATATGCCAAAAAGAATAGTTTACCTTTAATCAATGCTTACCAAAAATCCCTGGATTCAGGCGGGGGAGGGGATATAGATTATATTAATACAGGGGATTTTATTCATCCCTCAACAACAGGGGTAGAATTTTTGAACCAGGAAATTGCTGATTATATATTCAAAAACCGCCTCTTGCCTCTTTAAATAGCCTGGGGTAATTGACAAACCCCTCCTCTTTTTGATAGTGTAGGTTAATGGTTGTTACCACTGCTGTCAGCAAACTCACTGCTATCCTAACCATTTTGTCCTTATTGTTGATTGCTGCTTATCCCGCACTGGCTAAAGATGCCAGCACTGCTGCCACAACCAGAAAAGAAAAAATTGAGGAAAAAATAGAAGCAAGAAAAGAAAAAATAACACAAAAGATTGAAATTATAAAAGAAAAAGCAGCCACAAGGGAAGCTGCCTTAAAAGCCAAACTGGAGAAATTTAGAGACAAAAAGAAAGCAGAAATAGCTAGCCGGGTAAGTACTAACTTAAATAAGATAAACCAAAACCAGACAGATTCTATGCTAAAACATTTGGATAAAATGTCCTCTCTTTTAATTAAGCTGGAGTCAAGAGCTGGAACAAATACTTCCATAACAGAAGCCAATGCTTCTATTGCTTCAGCCTCAGCAGCAGTAAAGGCTCAGGCTGCCAAAGACTATACTATCTCAGTCACTTCTGAATCTACAGTTAAAAGAGATGCCCAAAAGGCCAGGGATACCCTGCATACAGATTTAAAGACTGTCAGAAAATTGGTTATAAGTGCCAAACAAGCAGTGGCAAACGCCATAAGATCAACCAGATCAGAAAAGGAAAGCAATGGAGAATAACCCTGCCCCGCAACCAACACCTATGCAGCAAGTAACACAAACACCTCAACTTAGCAGCGGAAATAACAAAATGATCTTTTGGTTAATTACAGGACTTATAATTACCATTATGGTTGTTGGAGCAGTATATTGGTACTTAAACAACCAACAAACAGAATCCTTGCAGCAAAACAAAAAACCAACTCCCATTCAAGCTGATACTGTTTTACAATCTGACTTAGATTCAATAGATGTTCCAGATGTAGATGAGCAATTCCCGGAAGTTGATAAGGATATTAACAGCCTCTAAAAAGCGGATCTCTTGGGCAATCCTTTTTTTACTGATCATATTATTTATAACCGGCCGTTTTAATGCCAAAAACTTTAAGCTAATCAGCCCTTTTGTTGAGCCAGACCTAAAAGGTATTGTGGAGGATTCCCTATATAAAACCACAGGTAAATATGGCATATATATCAAAAACCTAAAAACCAATGAGAGCTTTTCCTTAAATGAAGAGGAAAAATTCGAACCAGGCAGTTTATATAAGCTGAAAGTGATGGTTTTGGTGTTTGAAAAAATAAAAAACGGCAGCTTAAAAGAAGATAAACCTTTAATAGCTGATATTAAGCAGCTGAATGAATATTTTGATATATCAGAAGATGCAGCTGAGTTCAGCAGCGGAAAAATTGAGTTTACTATCAAAAGTGCTCTGGAGCAGATGATAACTATTTCCCATAATTATGCTGCTTTAAGCCTAACAAAAGAAATTGATGGTAAGGGACTGGCAAAACCAACTAGCCCCAAAGAAGTAGGAGAATTTTTCGGGAAACTATATAGAGGAGAAATAATTGATAAGGAATACTCCCAAAAAATGATAGACCTTTTAAAAAGGCAAAAAATAAATGACAGGATTCCAAAATTATTACCCAAAGAAGTAGAGGTAGCCCATAAAACAGGGGATATTGAAGGCTTTGAGCATGATGCGGGCATTGTCTTTACCCCAAAAGGGGATTATATTTTTATAGCTTTAAGCAAAAGTAATATGCCAGATGCAGCAGGCGTAAGAATAGCGGATCTATCTAAGGCTGTTTATGATTATTTCACAAAGTAGTTACGGTTGGGTTGTTTCCTCTTTTTTTGGGGCTTTTTTCCTGGTTGGTTTTTTCTGCTCAATATTAACAACTTCTTCCTGAAGCTTTGGAGCTTCTGCTTGTACAGAGGTGTTGGATTCCAGCAATGTTAATATTTTATCTAATTTATTATTCAAAACTACAAACTGTTCTTTATATTGAGGCTGAAATTGTCCTTTATCCCTGCCTGTATTTTCCTTTTTATCCCCAAAACAATTACTGCAATAGATTGGTTTTCCAGAGCTGGGTTGGAAAGGGACCTTACAATCATTCCCGCAGTTATTACAAACAGCATCAAACATCTGCCTGTCGCCAAACCTGCCAGGTCTTTCAGAACCCCTGTTGTTTTCAAAACAGTTGCTGCAGAAAACAGGCTTACCACTGGTTGGCCTAAAAGGTACTTCACAGTTTTTTCCACAATTATCACAAACTGCCTGGTGCATTTGAGCTGGTCCTCTTGAACCTCTATCATTAAAACTTCTTTTCTCAAAACTTCTTCCTCCACCAGACCTGTTACCACGGTTAAAATTTGCCATAGGACACATTGTACCATTTAATCATTAAAAATGTATGACTAATTATCCCCTAAGTGTTGCACCTTAAATTATCTTGAGAGTATACTGAAGATATGGACAACTTGCCCAATGATCCATCAAACCCAAACAATGGAAATAACAATAATCCACCTCCTCCCTTTGGTTCAGACTTTCATCCCCACACAAATCCCATAGACCCAAATAACCCGTTAGATAAACTCACAAGCTCTTCTTACCAAACACAACCACCCCAACCTCCACCTATTCCTGATCAACCTAAGGATAGCTCTCCTCATCACAGAACCCGCTCAGATGCAGCCCAACAAAGACAAAGGGATGAACAGGGACACTTCTTACCTTATGGGCATCCTGCTAATTTTACCCCTCAAGAAAACCAATCTTCTTCAATCCTGCCTCATTTAGTTGAAACCAATCCCAGGAAAGATTCAAAAGATGAAGACCCGCCCATGATCAAAATTACCAATCCTGTTACTTATCTTAAAAGATGGTGGAATAAAATACTGGCCAAAGAAGGGATAGATTTTAAATTAGGCTTTAAGATTAAACCCATTACTGCTGTACTCATTGCCTCAATTATTATTTCCGGCGGGGTTTCCTCAGGAGTTACTGCCATAGTTTTAAAAACATTCTGGCCAACCTCTTCTCCTGTGTTACACAGACAAATTATCCAGCAGGGTATTATCCAAACAGGAACAGAAGGCTTCTATCTTGCATCTTATGACCAGTCAATCTGGAAATTAAAACCCAAAAAGCCAAATGTTAACCTTGGCGACCAGGTTGGCAAGCAAGTCACAGTTACAGGTAACTTAACCAAAGAAGCAAATTTAATTGAAGTCTCAGAAATCATTTTACCACTCCCGCGGGAGGATACTCCGACCGGCACGTCCTGGGTAGGCTCATCTGAAACCGGATCATCCCAAACTAAAACTCTTCCTGCCCAGACTTTCCCCAATAGTCCGGAGAGCTCTCCGGGCCTGAGTAAAGAACCAGCTCTCTATTCTAGCCTTACTTGGGAAGTAACCCAAAGTAAAACTTTAACTTTCACCTCAGGCAAAAGAAGAATTGAGCAGGAAGGGGTATATCTTGAATCCTCCCAAGTTACACAGTTTCCTCAAGACTTTGTTGATTATTACACAAACCAGCTTACTACCCTAGGTTTTAAACAAACATTCAATTCCTCTGACCCTAATGGAACAACTACTACTTATGCCAAAGAAGATCTTTTCTTAACCTTTGGAGTAAAAAATATTTACAAAGGCTCTGGAAACAATAAACAGACAACCGGTTATAAAGCTTATCTGGAACATAATTAGGCTATAAAGTACCACGGACTCTCAGTCCGCGGTTTTCTTTGAAAAGTTTACAAGGAATGGATAAATCTCATTTTATTATTGATGAAACGAGAATTTCCTTTAGGAATTTACAGCCATTATCTTTTATTGTTTATTTTGTACTGTTTTTATTTGCCTTTAGATATATTGGGATTAGAAACAACAATAAAATACCAGAAATTAACCATGACATTTGAATAGAATAATTTTTAGCCACAAATCCCAAAATCACCAACCCCAAAGCAGCCCCCAATCTTCCCATCATTGAATCAAAAGACAAAACTGTAGCTCTTTGTTCACTTGGAATATGTTTATTTAAATAGGCCTTTTGAACAGGGGCTAACATCCCTCTTCCTAATTCATACGTTATAAAACCTATTAATACAACTGCAAATATATTAGAAGTTGATATCAGCAAAATTGGTATTCCCAAGATTAAAACAGTAGGAATTAAAATCCATGTATAGCTCTTGTCCTTTTTAAGCAATTGTTTTACCAAAAAACCTCCCATCATCATAGAAAATGACACCCCTGCCCATACCCACCCCATTAACCAAATTTTATCTCCAGCAAGATTATTCATTCTGGGAGACCAATACATATTTATAGGCTGAAAAGCAAAAGTTGCCAAAACTGACGAAATAATAAGCCATAAAACAACCTTGTGCTTAACTCCATAAGTCACACTACTTTTGGTAACGCGTACCATTTGAGATACAGCGCCTGTCCAGTTCATAGCCTTCTTTTGTATAAAGTTTTCCTTAAGAAAGAATATAGATACAAACACCGCAACAAGTGATACCGCTGCACCTGCCCCAAAAGGCAATGCCAAATTTACACTACCAATATATGCTCCAATTAAGCCTGCCAACAGTGTTGCCACCTTACCAATTATTGCTGAATGGGAAAAGACGAAATCTATTTTACCTGTATAACCCTTCATCTTCAGTGAATCTACCATCCATGCATCTAGTGCCCCTGATGCAAAAGTAAAAGCCAAAGCAGCAGTAATTTCAGCGATAATAAATGTAACAATATTTGAGGATAGAAAATATATAAAAAGCGCCAGCATCAAAAATAAACTGCTTAAAATTACTGATTTTTTCCTGCCAAAATAATCAGCATAAGCTCCTGTTGGTATCTCAAAGATAAAAATTCCCATCATAAAACTTAAATTTACCAAACTTACCTGAAATAAATCTAAGCCTCTGTTTAACAGAAATAAAACATATGTCGCAGAAGTCAACCCTACTGCAAACTGAAATAAAAAAGTCAGCAGATAATATACCGATTTAACATCTTTTTTCATATTAAAATTGTACAACTTTTAAACATTATCCGCTGCCTATCTTACAATCCAACTTTTTGCTAGAATTAAGCTGATTTTATGGAATCTTCATTTTCAGCACAATTAAGTCAAGTTATTACACAACTGCAACCTCTGAAAAATCTAGATAAGGTCAAGTCTAACTTGACTTAATATTTAGTGGCGTTTGAGCGTCTAACGTTCATTTTATATTTATATACAGATAATAAGGGAAGTCAGGTTCCCATCTTCGTCTAACTCTAATCGAGTTAGACTCGATGAGCGGGATAGGGGAGTTGCACCCCTGACATTCTGCTTGGAAAGCAGACGTTCTGCTACTGAACTAATCCCGCATATTAAGATTGCTTGCTTTGACCCAGTGAATTTCATTAGCAAGATAACCCTATTTTACCTAAAAGTAACAGTTAATTTCAAGGAATATTAAAAAGGATATTGACTTAAAACCTTTTTAGATATTAAATACATATTATGGAAAGAAGAGCAGGAAAAATAGCTATCCGCATTGTACAACCCACTAGACAAAGAGATCCAGAAGGTTATTTAATAGCCAGACCACATATTGTAGAAGTATGGAAACCAGATCCCTTAGCTTTAAAGACTAACAACCACTCATTTAGAGATAACCTAAGAGTTCTTACTGCTCCTTTTAGGCAGGATAAAGCCTAAATTGATACACTAACCCCTTTACAGGCTTAAAAAATTTCATAGCTTAGGGTGGCTGTTATTTTTACCTCTGATGAACCTGGCTCAACCTGAGTGGCCTTATCTGAAACTGCCTCAATACCCACAGCCCTAAGAGGAATGGGCTCAGGGAAAGGAGAAGATCCTTCTGAATAATTAACAATTCTTCCCAACTTAAATCCAGCTATTTTAGAAGCCTGCTCAGCTCTTTTTTTAGCCTCAGAAACTGCTTTTTCTCTGGCCTTATCTTCAGCTTTAGTTTTATCCTCAACATCAAAAGAAACCCCTGAAATCTCATTTGCCCCATTTTGAGTTGAAGCATCTATCACCTCATTAATCTTATCAATCTGCCTGACTTTTATAGATAAAGTTGTTTGAGCACTATATCCTCTGATTTTTTGAGAACCACCAGAAAAATCATAATCAGGATTAATATTATAATTTGTAGTTTGGATATCTTCAGAATTAACCCCAAAGCTCTTAACAGCTTGTGAAACTTTATTTATTACTGTGTTAATTTGATCCTGCGCTCCTTTAACTGTTTGGGACTGGGCTCTAATACCAGCATTAACATATGCTATATCAGGCTTAACAGTTACTTTACCCTCACCTGTAACATCAAAAGTAGTGGATTTTTGGGTAGTTATGGAGTTAACAGAAAAGGGGATTGGGCCAAAAATTTTGGTGAAGCTAAAAAGCAGAATAAAAAAAGCAGCTGCACCAATTACAGGCATAAGCAGGATTTTTGTATTCACCATTTTAGTATATCATATAGTAATGAAGCATAGAGTTTTTAATATCTCCCTTTTTATAATTTATATTGCGGGGATGACAGCTTTAATGATTTGGCAGGGGATAGGGATTGCTCCAGACAGGTATGCCTTCGTGCTGCTTTTGGCCAGCCTGCTTATTAAAAAAACCAGAAGTTTTATCTTAGACTGGATTCCTTTTTTATTTATTCTTCTTTCTTATGATTTTTTAAGAGGCTTTGCAGATAATTTAAACCAAAGAGTGAATTACCAAAGCCTGATTGATATGGAACAATGGATATTTAAAAGTATCCCCGCGATAGAGCTACAAAATCTTCTTTTTAATCCTAAAGATCTTTCGTTAATAGATTTTACTTCCTCAATATTTTATTTTTTGCATTTTGCCTTACCTTTAAGTTTTGGCTTTATACTTTGGATATATAACAGAGACTTCTTTAAAATGTTTGTTACAGGCATACTTTTACTTTCATATTCAGCTTGGGTTACATTTATAATTTATCCTGCAGCCCCTCCCTGGCTGGCATCTCAGGAAGGATATATCCCCAAGGTCTACAAGGTTATGGATCAGACACTTGCTGTTTTTCCTGATAAGTGGGGTTTACCTACAATTTATCACCAGTTTAACCCAAACCCGGTAGCAGCTATGCCTTCTTTACATGCAGCTTATCCTCTGTTGGTTTTTCTTTTTGCTTTAAAGTTTTTTAGGTTAAAAGCTCTGCCGTTTTTTCTCTATGTTTTGGCTGCCTGGTTTGCCATTGTTTATTTGGGGGAACATTATATAGTAGATATCATTGCAGGAAGTTTATATGCTATCCTCTTTTACTTTATTGCTTCAAAGCTGCATATTATTAACTGGGGGAGAATTACTAATAGGTTTTTTAAATAAAACTATCTAAGGTTTTAAACATGTATCCTGGGAGGGTTACCTGAAGACTTCAAATTGTGGCTTTTTCTAAGTATATCTAACTCCTTCTGAATTGCTTTCATTTGCTGCCCAATATGGATTAATACTTTATGAGCCTCTTCTTCTTCATTCACATCTTCTTGGATATCTTCAATATCCTCTTCTACTTCTTCCAGACTTTCAGTATTTCTATTAACTGTCATTTGAATAAAAATTGCCAGATAGATTGCCTCTATTGATAACCAGGTTGTAAAAATCAAAAGCACAGACCTTAGATCAAAGCCCAATAATACAAGGCCAGGAACTGCAATAAAAATAAGGGTATGGAAAATAACAGAATAGGGTGTTCCTACCCAGCTGATGATCTTGAAGGATATTTTTTCAAGAGGGGCAAATGTTTTAGGCATAACTTAATTCTCCTTCCCATCAAAAAAATCTCTTTCACCGTCTATGGTTTATGAGATTTCACTAACCATTGTCTCGCCGTATAAAGGATATGTCAACCCCCCAAAAACTACCTATTCTGAGCAGCTTGACGGATAGTCTCTGTAAAATCTGTTAATGACTTAATTCCTTCTTCTAAACTTGGAAACATTGCTGGATTAAATTCAGAATTGGCAAAATCAATTTCAGAGGCAAAAATCCTGCCCGGTTTTTTGGGAGCTCTATAAAAAAACCTCAATGCTTCCCGACCGCGGTGATCATTTGAATCTTTAACTTCAAAATCACTGATAAGCGGGGCAATGATCCTGCTAAATGCTGCAGCTTCAAGTCTGAGGGAATAAACCTCTGGAGTTTCAACAGCCACCCATACCTCAAAACCAGATGGTTCTCTATGAATCGTTATTAACACACTCCGTACTTGATCGAAATTCTCATCATCAAATATCCTGGGTGTTGAAAGTGTAACTGTTAGTGGTTCACCCTTATATGGAATATGCTTACTCCATTCAATGTATGGAGGAGTAGGGCCAGATCTCTCATGTTGGGTTAATCCTTTAACAAATCCGCTTGACGGTAGTTCTCCTTTAAATTCTGTGCTCATAGCTTAAAAATGAATGTGAATTATACATCCATGAGTTCAAAGAGTCAAATTAGAAGAATATCCAGGTATTTCTTTATGTACGGGCTCCACTGGTTTTTGGTCAAACAGGAGCGGAAAAGATTGAACCCTTCGATACTGAGCGAAGTCGAAGGATTGCATTTTAAAGGGAGATTTGATAATATACTTATATCACGATGAGAGGACTACCAAAGGCGGACCTTGTTCCCCGCGGGAATGTCTCTCTTTTTTATCCTTCATTTCTTTCGCATAACTTGTAGCTTATCCTTTCTGCTATTTAGGCAAGAAAGGTTGGAGATAATTTAGTCAGAGTTGGTACAGGAATTAATGCCTCATCAACAAAGGACCAACAAATAAAAGTATTTGATCTACTTGATAAAGTAGCTAAAACTTTTACCTCCTCCAACTATAAGTTTTAGCTAAAGTGTTGTCATATCAGCTTAAACCTCACTTTGAGGAGATGATAAAACAGCACCAACTACGTACTAGTCGAACAGGAGCGATGAATATTGAACCCTTCGGCTTCGCTCAGGGCGAGCTGTTCCTGCCACTTGCTAATTCTATCATAGAAAACTGGAAAATAGGAACGTTTGATCCAGAAATATTCATTCGGAAAGCTGAAACTCATCCGACAAACTATGTATTTTAGTGGTATAGTCGCTTCGCTTCCTGTATCACTTCGTGATATAATTCATTTTATATGAAAGATTTACAGTTTAAAGTGTTAATTGAACAAGATGAGGACGGATGGTA
>CAZDFU010000026.1:0-9934 GCA_964504985.1 uncultured Gammaproteobacteria bacterium | reverse complement strand
ATTTAGATCCTTAATTAGTTAATATTGCGGGATCGTCTAATGGTAGGACGACAGAATCTGGATCTGTCTATCATGGTTCGAATCCATGTCCCGCAGCTAGGCACAAAACTCTCCTTGTGAGAGTATTTTTGTGCCTTATGTACCCTGGATTTTCATTACCTTAAATGTTCCCTAAAAAAATCGACAGTTCTTTGCATTGCCAGATTAAAGGAATCTCCTGTTAGGTTGTGACCTCCGCTTGTATATTCATAAAATTCGTGTGTGATTGAAGTTTTATCAAGGATAGATGATAGATTACGACTGTAGTTGATATCAACAACATTGTCATTTGCAGCATGGTGAATTTGGATTGCTCCCTTTATATTACTTAGATAATTTGTCGCCGGAACCTTTTGCCAGAAATCATTATCTGCACTAAATTCGCCATAGGTTTTAAAAAGCTCCCGTCTTCTTCTTGCCCTTTCAGTGTCCGTATCCGGGGGACGGTAGCTGTTGTCGTTAATTCCGAACTGCTGGAAGTCCTGGTATGAATAAACAGCGCCTGCCCAGATAACAGCAGCGGGAATATCACCCTTTGCAGCCAAGCTTCTAAAAACCACATTACCTGCCATGCTGTGTCCCCAAAGTCCGATCTTGTCAGCATTTACAAAATTTGAGGCTGCAAGTGCAGCGCGTGCATTTAAAGTATCAATAATGTAATCTGAAGAATAATATGCTCCGCCTGCTTCACCCTCGCTATCTGCATGGCCCCGGAGGTCGATCTTAAAAACTACAAACCCATTTTTAGCAAGGTAATCGACATACGGAGCATAATTTACAAGTGTTTCATATTGTGTTGGAGGGATATATCCGTGAATAAAAACAACAGCAGGATATTTCTCATTGTTGTTGGAATCTGCTGCATTCGGTACTGTTAAAAGGCCGTTTATCCTAAGTCCGTCCGAATCATAACTTGTTAAATAGGAAGTATAGTCCGGGTTTCTAGCAAACTCGTTTAAACTTCCTAATGTACTTTTGTATTCTCTTTTTGCCAGATAGGGAATAGTCAGATCTTCAAAAGGGAACGGGCTTGCCTTGGCAAAAGATTTGCTTATGTTCCCGTTGTCTTCCTTTGGTAGAAAATTTATCAGGGTAAAAACACCAATTATAAAGATTATAGAAATAAAAATTATCTTGAATAAAATATTTTTCCCCATAGCCATTTATATTATTACCAGATTATATTAGAGTAGGGTATTAAAAATTATTTCTATTTAGGATACCCAATTGTTAAAAGATTATCATCAAATTTTTTAAAGCTAAGATCTTTTAGGTGCAAGGACTTTTTTATGCTTTTAGCCCCTTTTCCTTTTATAGCACTGATAGATTTTTCCCCTCCAATAATAATTGGGGCATGGAAGACATATGCTTTATCAACCAACTTTTCATCCACAAAACTTCCTAAAACTTTTCCTCCTCCTTCAACTAAAATACTTATAATCTCTTTTTCCCCAAGTTTGTCTAAAAGATCAGATAAAGGTATGCTTTTTCCTTTAAAAACAAAAAAATTTACACCCTTTTTTTCTAATGCTTTTTTCTTTCCCTGGTCAGCATTCTCAGTTGTGGCAATTAAAATATTGGTATCTTTTAATACGTTACTTTTTAAAGGGATTTTAAGAGTTGGATCCAAAATAATGCGCAAAGGGTCTTTTTTGCCTTTTATCCTCACATCTAGGTTAGGATTGTCTTTCAAAACAGTATTTATCCCAACCAAAATTGCCTGATATGCGCCTCTTAGTTCTCTGGCAAACTGGCGTGCCTTTCCGTTTGTAATCCATTTTGAATCTCCAAGACTTGTTGCAATTTTCCCATCCAAACTAGAGGCAAATTTTATGGCAATAAAAGGGCGTTTTTTTTGGTGAATTGTAAAAAAAGTTTCATTTAATTTTCTGGCCTCATTTTCTAATATCCCAACCTTAGTTTTTATTCCTGCTTTTTCCAGCTTAGCCAGTCCCTTACCAGAAACAGTTGGGTTTGGATCCAAAGTTGCAAAAACTACTTTCCCTATCCCTGCTTTGATTATGGCATCAACACAAGGAGGAGTTTTGCCAAAATGAGTACATGGCTCAAGGTTAATATAAAGCGCAGCTCCTTTTGGAGATTTTTTACAGCTTTTAATTGCTTCAATTTCTGCATGAGGAAGGCCTGATTTTTTATGGTACCCTTTGGCAATTACCTTACCATCTTTTACCAAAATAGCGCCTACCATGGGATTTGGGTTTACCCACCCCAAGCCTTTTTTAGCAAGTTTTAATGTTTCTCTGATAAAGTAAAGATCTTCATTCATTTTAAACCAATCTCAATTTATGGCCCAGCTTTTCCTTTTTTGTTTTAAGATAATATTTATTAATTTGGTTAGGGGTAACTTCTGCTGATATGCATTTTATTACACTTATTCCATATTTTCTTAGCTGGTTGGCCTTGTCAGGATTATTGGTCATTAAAATTATTTGAGAGATTTTTAATTCCCTTAATATTTTTGCTGCTATTTCATAGTCACGGCTATCAACAGCCAGCCCTAATTTTTTATTGGCCTCTATTGTATCTAAGCCTTTGTCCTGCAATGCATAGGCCTTAATTTTATTACTGAGTCCAATACCCCTTCCTTCCTGGTTAAGATAGATTAAAACTCCGCCCTCATTGCCAATTTTCCCCATACTCATTACCAACTGTTCTTTGCAGTCGCACCTTAAGGAAGAAAAAGTATCACCTGTCAGGCACTGCGAGTGGATTCTAACCAGGGTTGGACTTTTAAACTTTTTTCCTCTGATTAAAACTGCATGTTCTAAATTATCTTTAGTTGACTTAAAAATTATAATTTTAAAAACTCCAAAAACTGTTGGCAGTTTGGTGGATGAGATTTTGCTGATCATAATAAAGACACCTCCTTAATAGTTTCCAGCAGCGATTTGCCTGCCTCTACTCCTTTGTTGAATTTTCCAGTACACCTTTTTTTTGCCTGCTCCAGATTATAAACAGCAAGTACCTCAAAAGTAACCGGGATATTAAATTCTAAGGAAAGACTCATAAGTGCCCTAGCACATTCATTGGCAATTAGTTCAAAATGATAAGTTTCTCCTTTAATGATTACTCCGAAAGCAACAATTCCATCAAATTTTTTTGTTAAAGCTGCCTTTTTTACAATCAGAGGAATCTCCCAAGATCCTGGTACTTCAAATGTTTCTATATTTTCCTCCTTTACCCCGCAAGCAGTTAAATACTTTCTGCACTCTTTTTCTAAACTTTTAGTTAAGTCTTGGTGGTAATTGCTTCTGACAATAGCAATTTTGAGCCTATGATTGGTACTGCTTTGCTGCATATTTTTTTTGGATGGGGCTTGAATCATTTTTTAGAAATCCTTTCAAGGTATTTTGCCATGATATCTGTCTCAATATTTACAAAATTACCTGTTCTGAGGGTGTGAAGCATGGTATTATCCCAGGTATAGGGAACGATTCCAACTGTAAAGAAAGAGGCGCCAGCAGATATTACTGTAAGAGATATGCCATTTACAGCAATAGATCCTTTTTCTGCTATATATTTGGAGAGACCCTCAGGAATAGAGAATTTAAGAATATGGCTATTTTCTCTTTTGGATATCCGGTCTAACTTGGATACTCCGTCAATATGACCCTGGACAATATGGCCTGCAAAAAAGGTATTAACAGTTACCGGCAATTCTAGGTTGACTAAGGTATTAGGTTTTAGGTTTCCCAGAGTTGTTTTTTCCAGTGTTTCAGGCATAACATCAACCAGGATTGCTTCAGCATTCCTTTTTTTCACAGTTAAGCAAACACCATCAATGGCTATGCTGGAGCTTATGGTAATTTCTCCCATCATTCTTACTGGAATTTTAAATACAAATTCCTTATTTTCTGTTTTCTTAATAAATATGCCTAAATCAGTAATAATTCCTGTAAACATGGTATAAAAAAATCCCCTTCCGGGGATTATCTGAGCTGTTACATCCTTTCTTTTATCCCGACTATACGGTCGGCTCAGGAGTTACACCTGATCATCTCTGTACCAAACGGTACAGGGTCGTGGGCTATACCACCGATTAGGATTTGCGCCTAACCCCGAAAGAACTATTAAATGGTAATATTCCTGTAAAGTAATGTCAATGGTTCAAAAAAACTCGCGCAAGGCGAGTTTTCTTGAAAACTTACTTTTCAGCAAGCATATATTTTATACCAGACTGATAAAACTTTGGTCAAGTAGTACAAAATATATCACAAGTTATGATATAGTATCTTTGGTTTATGAAAGTATATCTGGCCTCTGATCATACAGGATATGAGTTAAAAGAAAAGATTAAAGAATTCTTGCAAAGGATGGGTTTTGAGGTAGAGGATTGCGGGGCCTTCTCTTATGATAAATACGATGATTACCCGGACTTTATCAGTAAAGCAGCTCAAAAAGTATCAAAAGATCCGGATAATGCAAGAGGTGTTGTACTTGGGGGTTCAGGACAAGGAGAAGCAATCGTGGCAAATAAGTTTAAGGATGTGAGATGTGCAGTTTTTTATACGCCTGCTTTAGCAGTGCAGTCTGTAAATATAGAAGGAAGAACAAGTAATGATTCTTTTGAAATACTCAAACTTACCAGAGAACATAACTTTGCCAATATGCTTTCTATAGGGGTAAGATTCTTAAAAGAAGAAGATATATTAAAGGCAATCAAACTATGGCTTGATGCTCCTGCTCCAACTGATGAAAAGCATATAAGAAGGGTTAATAAAATTAAGCAATTGGAAAAAAGTACGTAAATGATTCAGATTATCCCTTCCATACTTTCAACAAAAGAAGAAGATTATGCAAAAGACTTCTCGCGTTTTAATCAGTCACCAGCTCTTAAAGAAGGATGGGTACATATTGATTTCATGGATAATTTATTTGTTCCAAATCAAAGTATTAAGCCTTCAATAACGGATAAATATCCTCTTGATTTACACAAAGAAGCGCATCCGATGGTCCTGCATCCCTTAGAATGGGTTGATGATTTAGCAGATGCGGGATTTGAAAGGATTATTATTCATATTGAAGCAAAAAAAGCTAGTGAATGTTTAGAATACATCAAAAGCAAGGGATTGGAAGCAGGGTTAGCTATAAAAAATGAGACGCCAGTTGAAAAATTACAACCTTTTGTAGATAAAATAAATACAATACTGGTTATGGCAGTTGAACCTGGATTTCAAGGTCAGCCATTTATTCCAGAAGCTCTTGATAAAGTTAAAAGTATCAAATCTAAAAATTGGCCTGTAAGAATTGGGGTGGATGGAGCAGTTAAAGATAATAATATTAAGGACATTGTTAATTCAGGTGCAGATTTTGTTATAGTTGGATCATACCTTTTAAAAGGGAATATTGATGAAAATTTAGAAAAACTCTGGGAAGTTATTCATTAAGCTGAAGATAAATTATGTTAGAACCTAAAGAGAAAAAAGCCAAAACAATTCAATATGTAGCCATCTTTGGATATGCCGATGCTCAGGAGCATGAGGATCTTTTTAAAACAGTAAAAGAGGTTAGCAAAAAATTGGCAGAAGCAAGCTATACTGTGGTTGATGGAGGCGGGCCAGGGGTGATGCGTGCTGCAACTATAGGCGCAAAAGAAGGAGGAGGTAAGGTGATTGGAGTAACCCTTTATTCTGAAGATATCCCGTATTTTGAAGGAAGAGATCCAAAGAACTTATTTGATGAAGAAATAAAAACAACAAATTATGTAGAAAGAACGCTAGCTTTGATGAAAACAGGTCAAGTTTATGTGGTCTTTAATGGCGGGACAGGAACTATCTCTGAATTTGGTATGGCTTGGGGACTTGCTAAACTTTATTTTGGTCATCATAAACCCTTAATCCTCTATGGAAAGTATTGGAAAAATATCATTAAGGCATTTAAGGATAATATGCTTCTAAGGCCACAAGAGCTGGAAGTTTATAAGATAGTTGATTCACCTGAGGGGGTTTTGGATGCAATCAAAGATTTTGAAGAAGAGTTGGGGAGAGGGGAACATAAACATGTTTTTCAAGCTAATAGTGGATTAGGTATATGATACTATAGATTCTTATGGATATTAAAGTACTTCAAGAAAAAGCTAATTTAATCCGCCAGGATATTATCAGGATGCTGGTTGAGGCTGGATCAGGCCATAGTGCAGGACCTTTGGGAATGGCAGATATTTTTACAGCGCTATATTTTAATACCCTAAATCACGACCCAAAAAATCCTGATTGGGATGAGCGTGATAGATTGGTTTTATCAAACGGGCATATCTGTCCTGTTTTATATGCCACTATGGCTCATGCCGGCTATTTTCCTTTAAATGAGCTTAAAACTTTAAGAAAATTTGGTACCAGACTTCAGGGCCATCCTCATAGGGAAAAATTACCCGGAATTGAGACAAGCTCAGGCCCGTTAGGTTCAGGGTTGTCTCAAGCCTGTGGCATGGCTTTGGCAGGTTTAATGGATCAGGCTAAATGGTGGGTTTATTGTCTTGTTTCTGATGGTGAGCATGATGCAGGTAATACCTGGGAGGCCATAATGTTTGCCGGTAAATACAAACTAAACAATCTGACTGTCATAATTGATAGAAACAACATTCAAATTGATGGTTTTACAGAACAGATTATGCCACTTGAACCATTAAAAGAAAAATATGAAGCTTTTAATTGGCATGTTTTGGAGGTTGACGGCCATAATTTTGAACAGATTATTGCAGCTTGCAATGAAGCTAAAGCAATTTATAACAAGCCAGTGGTAATAATCGCCCATACCATACCGGGCAAGGGCGTAGATTTTATGGAAAAAGATTATAAATGGCACGGTATCCCGCCAAAACCAGATGAAGCAAAAAAAGCCTTATCAGAACTTAGGACATTAAAAGGTAAGATTAAATCAGAACATCAATGATTAAACAAAGCGCTAATTTAAATCCCAAAATATTTGATGAAGATATTGAGCAGGCTCCATCCAGAAATGGTTATGGTGAGGGTTTGGTTTTGGCAGGGGATGAGAATAAAAATGTGGTGGCGCTTTGTGCTGATTTGACAGAATCTACCAGGACCCAGGCCTTTGCTGAAAAATTTCCAGAAAGGTTTGTGGAAATTGGGGTAGCAGAACAAAATTTAGCAACAGTTGCCTCAGGTATGGCTGCTGCAGGAAAAATTCCTTTTATTACCTCTTATGCTATGTTTTCTCCTGGCAGGAACTGGGAGCAAATCAGAACTACTGTTTGTTATAACAGCCAGCCGGTTAAAATTATAGGCAGCCACGCCGGGATTTCAGTCGGGCCTGACGGTGCCACTCATCAGGCCTTGGAAGATATGGCTATTATGAGAGTTATACCCAATATGGTGGTTATTTGCCCGGCAGATACAATAGAAGCCAAAAAAGCCACGATGGCTATTGCCAGGACTAAAACCCCCTCTTATATGAGATTATCCAGGGAAAAAGTACCGGTAGTAACTTCTGAGCAGACTCCTTTTGAGATTGGCAAGGCAGAGGTATACTGCGAAGGGGATGATGTAGCTGTTATTGCCTGTGGCCAGATGGTTCATAGAGCGTTATTGGCAGCTAAAGAGTTAGAAGAGCATAATATTGGTGTCCGGGTAATAAATTGCCACACAATTAAACCTATAGATAAAGATACCATACTAAAAGCTGCAAAAGAATGTGGAGCAATTATAACAATAGAGGAGCACCAGATAGCAGGAGGGTTGGGGAGTGCTGTTGCAGAGGTTGTATCTCAAAACCACCCAGTGCCCATGAAAATTATTGGAGTAGAGGATAGGTTTGGAGAATCCGGTGAACCAAATGAACTTTTAGAAAAATTTGGACTGACAAAAGAAGCTATTATTAAAGCAACTCATTTTTTACTAGGCAGAAAAAATACAGCAAGCCTGACCAGGACAACAAGTGCTGAAAAGTAGAATGTGATTTGTCCTAAAACCCGTTTAATCACCAAAACTCCGTTGGTTGATTCCATTAAGAAAAAATGGCTGACAGCCAGTATCAAAGCCAAATAGCTGGTGGTTTGGATAATCTTCCATGTCTTTGGAGAAAACTTTGTTAAGGCAAGCTTGTTTGAGGTCATGGTAACAAGAAATAGTATTGCCAAAGCTAATAAACCGGAAGTGGTCCCTAAAAACTTAGGGCTTGAAGTATTAAAAAACCTTGCAAAGTTAAATTTATAAAAATAGATAAAAATTAATACGACATGGGTAAGTCCTGTTAAGAAGCTGAAGATCCCCCACATTTTACGGTGAGCTTTTAAAAAATCTAGTACAGGGAAAAACTTGCAAAGAGGACCGATCAACAAAGTAATAGCAAGTAAGCTGATAGAAAGTAATCCTGTTGTTTTAACCATTTCTGAAGGACTGATTTTACCGAAGTTATAAAAGTAGAAAAAGAGTAAAAACAGAGCAACAGGGAGGCCGAAATCAAACAAGTGATGTTTGAAAGTTTTATTATCAACTTGGTGATGATAGGGATGTTGCACTGAATTTTAGTGTAAGTATAATTTCAAGCCTTGTCAAGCAAGAAAAATTGATGTTATCATAAGATAAATGGAGAATAATTTTAAGATTCTGGTTCTTTTTTACTCATTTACCGGTCATACAGCCAAACTGGCCCAACATATTGCAGAAGGCGCTAAAGAAATTAGTGGCGCAGAAGTTGAGATCAAGCAAGTTCCGGAACTAATTCCTCAGGAGGTTTTTGATAAAAATCCAAATTTAAAGGAGGCCAGGCAGGCTTTTGCTGATATCCCTATTGCCAAAATAGAAGATTTAACGTCAGCTGACGGAGTGGCTTTTGGCACTCCTGTGCATTTTGGTTCTTTTGCCTCACAACTAAAACAATTTATTGATCAACTTTCTCCTATTTTTGTTAAGGGAACAATGGTAAGTAAGCCGGCAGCATTTTTTACCACTTCTGGAAGTATGCACGGTGGTGAAGAAGCAGCCTTAATTTCTTTAATGATCCCGCTTCTGAACTTAGGAATGATCCCAATTGGTGTGCCATATCCTGTTCAGGGGGAAAACAGTGAGTTTGACGCAGGTTCTCCTTATGGAGCAACTTATGTTTCAGGGCATAAAGGTGATAAGGAGCTTTCTGAAAGCGATATTAAGATTGCCAGAATTTTAGGAAAAAGACTTGCTGCAATGAGCAAGGTAATCAAATATGGCTGTATCCCGTTCCCTGAATGTCAGTTTTTAGCAAGTAAATATGAATAAGAAATTAAATACGGAAGATATGTCCTACAATCAAGCCGATGGCAGTGGCAATAGATCCAATAATAAAAAGTTCAACAGCTGATCTTAACGGTTTGTGTTCTACAATATGTCCCTTAACATAGCCTAAGATAAAAAGTCCGGAAAAGGCTGCTATAATAGCAATTATCCTTGCTTGTGGTTGATTCACGAGAATAGTGGGGATTATAGGAACCAGCCCGCCCAATAAATATCCAAAAAACATTATAATTGCTCCCAAAATTAAACTGTCTGTATGTTTTCCGCTCTTATCCATTTGGTGTACAGCTTTTTCAGAAGAATATTGGCCTGCTGCCATTGAGGAAGCCTCAACAGCCACAGCCACTAAAGAGGCTAGTATTATAATTGCCTTATCCTCAATTCCTGTGCTTATTCCCACTACCACTCCTGTTGTTGAAACCAGTCCGTCCTGTATTCCAAAAAGTCCTGATCTTAAATAATCCTCATGAATGTTTTTCAGGTGTCTAAACATTAACAAATTGTAACATGTTTTACTCATTGTATTAGACTCTTTTAAGTATTTTGACATTATGCAAAAAAACTATCTATACTGGATTAAGTAAGCGGGTGGAGTATTTAAATGAAAAAACTTTCTGTCCTTGTTATCTTCCTTTCTGCCTTAA
>CAZDFU010000025.1:0-10060 GCA_964504985.1 uncultured Gammaproteobacteria bacterium | reverse complement strand
ATAGCTCTCCTTTGGTTTTATAGTCTGGAGGTCTAACATTTTTTTGATTTGGTAAATAGGTTAGGCAAAAGCTCTTTACAAAGATAAAAAAAGAAAAAAATAAAAAAAAAAAAAAAAAAGCCAGGCAGCAAATTGAGGTGGTAAAAAAACCCATACCCTAGGATATCACAGTTAAATTTGGTAAAATAGTCGGACTGCAGCAAAAAACAGTAAGGGTAATGGTGTGCCCCCATAGCTCAGTGGATAGAGCATTTCGGTTCTAACGAAGTGGCCGGGAGTTCGAATCTCTCTGGGGGCGCATAAGTTATTCGCTTTTTAAGGAATTAATTAGTTTCAATAAACCTTCTTCAAGTTCTACCTGGGGTTTCCAGCCTAGTTTCTCTTTGGCTTTAGAAATATCCGGGCAACGGCGGATTGGATCATCTTCTGGTAATTCTTCCACAAATTCTGCTTCTGAGCTGCTTTGAGAAACCTTCTTAATTTTTTCAGCCAGTTCTAAAATGGTAAATTCATAAGGATTTCCTAAATTATAAATTTCCCCTTTCTCCCCTTTTTCCATTGCAGAAATAATACCTTCTACCATATCTGAAATATAGCAAAATGATCTTGTTTGGATGCCTTTTCCAAAAATAGGAAAAGGTTTGTTTTTCAGTGCTGCCTTTACAAATTCAATCACCACCCTGCCATCATCAGGCATTTTAGGCCCATATGTATTAAATATCCTGATTATCCTTCCATCTAACCCTTTTGATCTAACATATGCTGAAACTATTGTTTCCCCAAATCTTTTAGACTCATCATAAACAGCCCTTGGGCCTGTTGTAGAAACATTGCCTCTGTATGTTTCTTTTTGAGGGTGTTCCAGCGGATCACCATAAGCTTCAGAGGTTGAGGCAAATAAAAATTTAGCCCCATCACTTAGGGCTTTTTCGCAAAGGTTCTTAGTACCTATTGTATTAACCCACATTGTCTCAAAAGGGAAGGAAATATAACTTTTATTATTGTTTTTGTTTGGTGAAGCAGGAGAGGCCAAATGGTAGATTTGGTCAATTTTTATCTCCGGGACAATAGAAGGATTAATAACATCATGCTGAATAAAACGGAAATTAGGGTTATCCCTAAAATGCTCAATATTAGCCTGGTTTCCTGTACTAAGGTTGTCAACACAGTAAATTTCGTGCCCAAGTTCCAGTAACTTCCCGCAAAGGTGTGACCCTAAAAAACCTGCCCCGCCTGTTACAACTATTTTCATTTAATTTAATATACTACTTTTTGTGATAAAATTCGAGCTTAGTAACTAATGAACCACAAAAAAACCAAAATCATAGCAACTATTGGGCCTGCATCCTCTCACCCGCAAATTATCAGGGGGTTAATAAAAGCAGGGCTTAATGTGGCCAGGCTTAATTTTTCTCATGGCACATATGAGGAAAGAAAAGAGCAGATACAAAATATCAGGGCTATTTCTAAAGAACTTAATAAACCTGTGGCCATAATGGCAGATTTGCAGGGCCCTAAACTAAGACTGGGAATATTTGAGGGTGTAAAAAAGATTAAAAAGGGGGAAATAGTCTTATTCAGCACTGCTCCCTCTGGGGAGGAAATTCCCATCCAGTTTGATTTAACTTCTTATGTATCAAAAGGAGAGAGGATATTTGTAAATGATGGTTTGGTTGAGTTTAAGGTTTTGGAAGTTAAAAATGGGGCAATAAAAACTCAGGCTCAAAATAATGGTATTATCTCTTCAAATAAAGGTGTAAATATACCTGATACTCTAGTTAAAGATACAGCTTTTACTCAGAAGGACAGGCAGGACCTGGAGTTTGTGCTAAGGCAGGGAGTTGATTTGGTGGCTTTATCTTTTGTTCAAACAGCCCAGGATTTAAAAATTGCCAGAGAGATTATTAAAAGTCATAACTCAAAAGTTCAAGTTGTTTCCAAGATTGAAAAAAAACAGGCTTTGGAAAACCTAGAAGAAATTATGAAGGCTTCAGATGCAGTAATGGTGGCAAGAGGTGATTTAGGAATTGAGACAAATGCTTCAGAAGTTCCTTTAGCCCAACAAAAAATAATAAATTTAGCCAGGCAGCTTCAGAGATCAGTCATAATAGCCACACAGATGCTTGAATCCATGACCCTAAATCCCAGACCAACCAGGGCTGAAACTTCTGATGTGGCTAATGCAGTTTTAAATCAGGTTGATGCTGTGATGTTATCTGCTGAGACAGCTTCAGGAAAATATCCGGTAGAAGCTGTCAAAACTATGAATGAAATAATTTTATCAGTTGAAGAGCACCCTGAATATAAAAATATAATACAAATTAACTGGCAAAATATCCCTCATGAGCTTTTATCTGTGAGTGCTATTGTTTCAGCAGCAGCTGTATTGGCAGAAAGGGTTAATGCTAAAACAGTGGTGGTTGCTACCTCTACAGGAAATACAGCCAAGATTTTAGCCTCTTTTAGGCCTGAGGCCAGGGTTGTGGCTGTTACTTATGAGGAAAAAGTTCCAAATCAGCTCCAACTCGTATGGGGTGTGGAGTGTTTTATGATCAAATTTACCAAAAACTACAATGCTTTTTGGGACCAGGTAATCAACTCCATAAATAAATATAAAATAGCAGCTGCTGGAGATAAGGTTGTTATAGTCAGCGGTTCTTTGGTAGGAGTAACAGGCAGGACAGACACCATTAAAGTGGTTACAATTTAAACCTTCTGTCAGCTAAAAACGGGTTTGGCTTACGGGTTATTTTGACACAGTCCAGCAGTACTCCCCTTTGCAGAGTAAATTCACCATATTTATTGTTAATTTTATCTATGGCCTGAAGGATTTTTTGCTGTCTTAAATTGTCTTCCAAAAAGGTCAAGTTTTGAGGGTTTTTAGATTTTAAATTAGAAATTGATGCCCCAATCATCCTAATTTTATTATTTTTATCCCAAATTTGAAGAAAAATCTTCCATGCAGCCTTAAAAATTTCCAATCCATCATCTGCATATGGGATAGTTATTTGCATTCTGTCACCAATTAGTCCTACCCCGGAGGTGGGATCATGATGAAAAGCAGGGTTGAAGGCTTCCCTATACCAGCAGTGGATTGTTCTCCCTGTGAGCTTTTTACCTCTTAATCTTCTGGCTATCAGCTCTGTTAATTTTAATAAAATCTGTTTTATCTCAGCTGGGTTATTAGTGTCATGGTCAATAGTATGCCTGTGTCCTATTGATTTTACTTCCTCTTTTTCATAAAAAGGGGTAAGGGGTGAATGGTCTATTCCTCTGGCCATGTTATAAAGGGTTTGACCATAACTTTTAAATGAAGCAAGAAGGGCTTTAAGGGGAGCAAGTCTTAGTTGTTTAAAATTAGTAATACCTATGTTAAAAAGCCTTTTCTTAATCCTTGGACCTATCCCGCAGATCTTATCCAGCTCTATTTTGTCCAAAACTTTGATAGCTTCTTCCTGGTTGGGAATAATTACTAATCCATCCGGCTTTTGTAAACTTCCTGCTAATTTAGCCATTAATTTGTTATAAGAGATACCAATAGAACAGGTGATGTATTCCCCTATCTCTTTATGAATACGGTACTTTATTTCTGAAGCTATATTTATTACGTTAATAAATATACCGGGATTTCTAATACCGCAGCCCCAAACAGTATCAGAACTCAAATTTTTAAACGTCTCAAATTCTTCAGGATTTTGAATCTGTTTGGTATTTAATGCTGCCTGTTGCGGAGTTAACTCTATGAATGCTTCATCTATGCTAAATATTTCTAAATAAGGTGAGTAATCCTTTAGGATACTTAGAAACCTTTTGGTGGTTTCCAAGTATTTATCAGAGTCTCCCGGGACCAATATAATATCTGGACAAAGTTTTTTAGCCTCCCAAATCTGCATGCCTGTTTTAACCCCAAATCTTTTGGCCTCAACTGAGGCTGCCCCCAAAACTGTCCTTTTTACTCTGTCACCTCCTGTTACCCCGATAGGTTTTCCCCTGAGTCTTGGGTTAGCCTGCTGCTCAACTGTTGCAAAATAGCTGTTAAAATCAATGTGAACTATAGTACGGTGATTTATTGTTCGAGCGAACATAGTGAGTCGAGAACTACAATTTAAAACCTTCAATTAAGATCTCTCTTTTTTTCTTCTGACTCCAACCTTTAATTTGTTTTTCTCTGGACCTGGCATCCTGATAATCTATGTGTTTCTCATAGTAAACCAATGTTTTAACACCATGTTTAGCTGTATATTTTCCACCCAATCCGGAAAGGTGTTGCTCTAGTCTTAATTCTGGTTTCCAAGTCATACCGGTATAATAGGTTCCATCTAAGCATTCAATAATATAGACATACCATTTCCACTGTTTATACATTTTTGTACTTCTCCATGCGTTCGCTGTGCTCACTTAGTCGAAGGATAATTTTATCCCTCTTCTACTTCTTCCAAAATCCAATTTAATTTATTAGTATCAAACTTAAGTTGGTAAAAATTCCCTCCTGAAGAAATGGAAAAGTGATAAAAAACATTGGAGCCTTCCTTGGAAGTATGTACTAAATTTATTTTTTCTACTTTGATTTGTCTGCCATGCCAGAAAAATACAGATGGTTGAAATTTAGATTTTTGAAATAATACCCAAACATCAACAGGTTCCCCAATTTCCAGCATATAATCTAATATATACCGAAAGAAGTACGAAAATCAAGCAAGAGGTTTAAGTGCAGCTTCTCCTTCATCACAAACAAGACTTACTGCTGTAGTATAAGCTTTCCTAAGGAAAAAATCTTCTGTATAGCGCTGGTCAAACCTTCTATATGCTCTTTCTTTGCCGGTCAATATAACTGTGAATAATTGGGGAATTTTTCCGTCTTCCTCTGCAACTTTAATCCTTCCCTCTTTTATATTAAGACCATTTATTATGTATAACATATCAGCCTCTGTGATGATGCCTCCTGTAGCAGGCCTAAAGTTAAGAGGCTCATAGGGTTTATGGGTAAATCCCCATGCTGTGTGTACCGTTAATCCGTTTTCCAAAAAATCGAGTTTATTAACTTTAGGCCATGCCCTGAAACAAAACGGCAAGCGGTCTAACCATACAAAACCCCGCATTTCGTGTAATCTGCCTCCGGACGTTACTACTGTTAATCTATCCCGGGGGATAGTTTCCTGAATTGCAGCTACCATAGATATTCTCCTGGAATGAGGAATATCTTTTATTCTTTCGGCCATAGGCTGAAGATTCTAACAGAGTCTCCTATTAGCTTCAAGGTTAAAAATGCATGATAAAATATATAGCTCAATGAAAAGGTTTGTAGTTAAAGTTGTTTCTTCCTTATTACTTTTTCTATACGTTATTCCTTACACCTTAAACTCTGTTTATGCCGTAGTTGATCCTTTATCTGTTCCAAATAACAAGTTTGGCATTCATATAATTACAGCATCCCCAGAAGAGTCCTCTCCTGCTGCCCAGCTGGTTAATTCTTCCGGTGGTGATTGGGGGTATGTGACTGTACTTATTGAAAGTAAAGACAGAAACCAAGGCAAATGGCAGGAGTTTTTTAATGATTTAAGAAGAAGACATCTAATTCCCCTAATAAGGCTGGCTACAAAACCTGTTAGTGATCACTGGGAAACGCCATATGAAGGAGAGGAAAAGGCTTGGGCAGATTTTTTGGATAGTTTAATTTGGCCTGTTAAAAACAGGTATGTGATTGTATATAACGAACCAAACCATGGTAAGGAATGGGGAAATTATGTTGACCCCAAATTGTATGCAGAAACTTTAGATAAGATTATTACAACACTTAAAGAAAGAAATAGAGATTATTTTATACTCAATGCTGGTCTTGATGCTTCTGCCCCTCAAAAACCCCCAGGGTATATGGATCAGTTAACCTTTATGGAACAAATGGAGGAAGCAGTGCCTGGTATATTTAATAAACTGGATGGTTGGGTATCTCATTCTTATCCAAATCCAGAGTTTTCAGGTTCACCGGAAGACAGCGGGCGCGGAACAATTAGAACCTGGTATTGGGAATTACAGCAGCTTAGGAAGCTGGGAGTCAACAAAAATCTGCCTATTTTTATTACAGAAACAGGGTGGAGACATGCAGAAGGGATAAGTTACAATAATTTTTTTCCCTCAGCAGAAAAAGTTGCTGAGTATTACCAGACTGCTTTTAAGACAGCCTGGGACTCTGAACGGATTGCAGCAGTTACACCTTTCCTTCTAACTTATCAGCAAGCTCCTTTTGATCACTTTTCTTTTAAAAAAGTCACAGGTGAAAAACAAGATGTGAGGATTTTGGGAGTACAATACCCTGATTATTACCCTCAGTATCAAGCTATTATGGGTATGGCAAAATCCAAAGGTCAACCAGTTCAGGAAAATAAAGCAGAATTAAAAAAAGGTGAGGTTTATACCTCAATTGTGGCTGGTGAAATATATAATATCCAGCTAACCTTTAAAAATATTGGTCAGTCTATTTGGGGAGAGCAGGAATCTGTTAGGCTGGTTGCTATACAGGGTGGAGAAAAACTAGGAATAGACCCTGTAGAACTCCCTAAAAGTACTGAAATAGAACCAGGCCAGGAACATACCTTTAGTATTAACCTTAAAGCTCCAGAAGATGGAACTTTTAAAGTTTCCCTTAATCTTTTCTCAGGAAGCAGCCAATTTGATACTATTCCTATAGAATTTACCACTGAGGTTAGATCACCTGTTGTTTTATTGGTTAAAAGTCTGCTTGGATGGAAAAGGGATCCTGCGGGTGAATATTTATTAAAGGTTTCAGGTGCAACAGGAGAAAGTGTACAAAAAATAAGCATAGATAAAGATGGTATCTCTGCCAAGATTGATGCCAGGTATTTGTTGCCTGAGTATACCTTTGATTTCACTTTAGAGAAACCCTTCTATAAACCATCCAAACTTAAGACTAAAGTTGTATCAGGAATAAATACTTTGGATTTTGGAGTTCTTCAGCCTGATATCATCTCTGCTTTGTTTTATCCTGCTAAGCTTTGGAATCTTTTGCCATTTTCAAATTAAATAATAGTTAACCTAATATTAAAGCCCTGCAAGTTCCCCATCGTGAGGTGGAATAATCTTCTTTTCTAAAATAGAATACCCCTTGTTCTTTATTTACCCTTGTCATCATCCGATGTTGTGAGGACATAAGACGGGCAATATTTCTCATACTTTCAGATAAAGATTTTCCCTCTGGGGAGCCTGGGTTAGACATTCTGCTTTCTAATCTAAAAAAAGGTTCTTCTTCATGCCAGGTTGTCAACCCTCTTGCATCTATTCTACTGATCTGGGGCCATTCAAATGTAAGTAAATAACCTTCGCCCTGAAGATGAACCTGATTACCTCTTACTTCTGAAGTTATAGCATTATAGACATTTCTTGCAAAAACTAACCAATCAGAAGGAGATCCAGGTTCTACGCTGCATGCAACACTCCTCAATAATAATTCAGATCCCTCCAGTATATGCCAGGTTTTCCATCTGCGGAGATCAATATAATCATAAGCATAGGTTTTTGTTTCTATATCTGCCATAGCCATATCATATGGATTGGAATAAAAATGTCAACAATGGTAAAATTTGGATTAACGGTGACTGTAGCTCAAAAGTAGAGCGTCTGTTTGTGGAACAGAAAGCAGCGGGAGCGTTACCCGTCAGTCACCCCAAAAGGGATTTTGAGGGTTAAAGTAGTATGATTGTCCTGCTATAACAGTCCTTTCTTGGGGACGAACCTTTATAGCTTCATCTTTCATCTTATCAGCAGCCTCTCTGATTCTCTCAAATGGCTTTAGCAAGTCATAACGCAATAATCTATTATCTAAAGTCAGGTTCAAACCAAAAGCAGCAGCAACCGTTCTCTTCTCTTCTAACGTTCCTTGTTCTAACCAATATCTAGCATATCTAGAAAAAGTAAATACTCTTTCGGCCGTATCTAGCCAGGAATTCTGACTCACACTTAAACTTTGTAGTTCTTCCTCGAATTTCTTTTTGTCTGCTAATCCGTTAGTTTTTTGATGCTTAAATTCAGTATCGCTAATAATCTCGCCATTCCTATTCTCATCACTTAAATATTTAGTTAGAAGGTTATCCAATCTTTTAGTTACAGCGGTTAAGTTAGCTTCAAGGTTCTCCTTTATGGAATTTCTATTTTCTATCTCATCCTTATTTTGCTCTCTAAGCCTTTTTAGAGTCCAGTTAATAAAATCCTGAGGAATAGTTAATGTGCTTAAAATCTGGTCAAACTGTTTGTATAGAGAATCTTCGTCTATATATGGCTGTTTGCAGTTTGGATTATATTTCTTGGAACAATGGTAATAGCACTTATACCAGGTGTTTTCAGGGGCTGTAGTTTTACATTTGGGACAGATCTCATTCTTTTGAGCATTATACTTATAATGGCATTCTGGACAAACCTTTCTAAATCTCTCGTGAGCAGTAATACCAGAACCGCAAGCGCACTTAATTAACTTAGTATAGGAAAATTGATGTCCTACCATTCGTGGCTTACCTTTTGCACCGAGTATTTTTTGTGCTCGATCGTATTCATCTAAGGAAATCATAGGCTGATGCACACCGTTATCGTAAGTTACCCCTGCATAGATGTAGTACTTGCCTGTGTAGAAGATATTAGTAAAAAGCTCATAAATCTTTGACCTAGAGAAAGGTTTACCATCTCTATGTCTTAATCCCCACTCATTAGTAGAAATAACCCAAATTCGCTGAACTGAGTAATGACCTGTTAAAAGTAAATCCCACATCTTTCTTACTAACCCAAATCTTTTAGGATCAACAATAATATCTCTTAGGCCTTGTTTCTTAGTTACATCATTAAGATAACCTAATGGAGCCAAAACTGGAGCAATTCCAGCCCTAAGTTTATCCTCTACTCCTCTTGCTGAACTCTTTTTAAGATCGTTTATAAACTGATTACTCATAGCAAACTCAACGTACATGAGGAGAATGTCGTTAACATCATAAGTTTTTGAAGGAGTGATAATCTTTACTCCGAAGTTCTGAACTAACCAAATAATCCTACCCCCATCAACTGGATTCCTTGCTAAACGGTTTAATTGCCAACAGATAATATATTGAGCCTCACCAGATTCCAGCTTTTCACACATCTGGTTGAATTTAGGCCTTCCAGGAGCTTTAGCACTCATGCTTTCCTGATAGTTAGCAGTTATGTTGAAGGAATCAAAATTAGGTACGCTTTCCCTAATAACTCTATCTTGAGAATCCAGACTTAGAATTTGTTTATCTTCTGAATCAGAAGATTTTCTTTTATAGAAAATATATTTATCTATCACTACTTTCATTGTGTATCTTTCTTATTTTTGATGTCAACATCTGGTATTGGTCTTGCTATGATTTTAAATAAATTTATTAGTTTTATCCCTAGACCAAGCACCTGTTCATCGGTTAAAGAGACTCCATAATGCTTTAAATATATCTGTCTTAATTCTTCCAAAGATACTTCACTGATAATCATCACTAACTCCCATCTTAATCTGCTTCATTAAGGTATGTAAGTTCAAGGCTGTTTAGTTGTGTTACCCCACCATCGTTCTCACTATTATTTTGATCCTCCAAATTAGTGAGCGAGGCAGTGGGGAAAATTAGAATTTGTCTTCCGTTAGTTGGATCTTTCTCTTGAGTTATCAAGCCTGCTGTTTCAAGAAGTGGAATAATTTGTTGTCTAAATTGCCAATCTGGTAAATATCTTCCGTATACTTGGAAATGCTTTTGCATAATATCCTTTCGTGTAAGACCAACTTTAGGTAATATTGATGATTCATCTTTATTTTTCTCCTGAAAGGTTGCTAATATAACTTCTTTATATAAATTTAATACATAGGGCGGTAAGTTTAATTCTTGTGCCTCAGAAATAGCGTCCCAGAAGTTAAAGGCCTCCCTTATATCTTCTTCTGTTGCTATTACTACTGAACCCTTGCGCTCCCTAAACCAAAGATTAAGCATAGCAAGCACCTTTACTAAACTAGTAATTCTTCCTATATCTCTTTGATGTCTAGGCTTAAGAATAGTAG
>CAZDFU010000024.1:0-12829 GCA_964504985.1 uncultured Gammaproteobacteria bacterium | reverse complement strand
ATCCTTCACTACGTTCAGGATGACAGTTTACTGGGAAACTCTAAATAGATACATTATTTGTATGTCCCTTGCCTGTGTAGTATATCTGAAGCTTCAATTATTTTATCTTTTAAGTTGATAGTGTAAATAATTCTGTAGGGCCAACTTCTCAAAGATCTGGATTCTGACAGTTCTCCTTCGAGTTTTTTCCCTGCAAGGGGAGTATCTTTAAGAATCACCAGGTTCCGTTTAATTTTCTTTTTTTCTGATTCAGGGAGAAGATGAAAGTGTTTTTGTGCAGTTTTAGAAAGAACTACTTTCATTATCTAAAGATCTTCAAGCTCTACAAATTGACCTTTTTTAATTTGTTCTCTGCCTTTTTTAATGCTTTTTAATGCTCCTGGAATAGCCAAGATTTCGGCTGTTTCTAGTATGGATTCCAGTTCCTCGTTACTGATTAAAGTAGCTGCAGGTTGACCGTGAACAGTGATAGTAATTCTGTCCATGTTTTTATTGACCTTATCAACAAGGGAAGTAAGGTTTTCTCTGGCATCAGAAATAGAAACAAAATTACTCATTAAATAAATTGTACAAACTTTCGTACATTTTGTCAATCCTTCGATTTCACTCAGGATTCAAGTTTTACACCTTCAACTCCTAATTTGGCGGAGAAGTAGGGAAGATTTAGAGATTTGGCTAGCTCTATAAGCACCCTTTTTTCTGGGTGGTAACAAAGCAAAACTCCTGTTGGACCAGAAGATGCTCCTGCACCACATATTTTAGCAGCACCACCCAAGCTTTCTATTTCCCTGATTATTTTTTTAACTTCAGGAGAACAAACACCAATTGATTCTAAATTCTTTTCTCCCTCTCTGATAATTCTTGTTACTTCTTTTTCACCAGCATTTTTAACAGCAGGTAAAAGTTCTCTGACTAATTTTTCTTGATTTTCCAGAAACTGATTTTTAAGTTTTGGATTTTTATCAAACTTGGATGTAACTTCAGCTATCATTTGTTTAGTTGTCATCTTAGGTATACCTGTGTTTATTAAAAAAAAATTCTTGGTAAGTTTTGAAGGTATATAAAAGGGAAGAGACTGAATAATTTTTAAATCTGCATCCTCTTTTCGATACCAGATAAGGCCTCCATAAGTAATAGTTGAATCGTCAGCTCCTGAGGGGTTACCATGAAAAACTTTTTCTGCTTCATAAGCCAGTTTGTTAATTAAACTCAGGTCCCATTTAACTTTTAAAAAGGTAAGTAATGCTGCTATGGAAACAACAGAAACAGCAGCAGAGGAGCCAAGATGAGCACCCATAGGGATTTGGGATGAAATATCTAAATGAAAAGGAGGAATTTTTTTTAAATTAAGCCCTTTTTTAACAATAGGTTCTATGATGTTTTTCGCCTCGAAGGAATCAGGGCCTACCTTCGAGGTGTTTCCTGGATTGGACTTGGTTGTGATGGTGGCAGTCATTTTTAAATCCACGCTTGTAAGTAAGGCTGGTTTTCCCCAGACAACAGACCATTCGCCTAACAGATAAACTTTACAAGGAGCTGAAACAGTAATTTTCATCATACAGGCTTTACTTTCAATCCATATTCAATCACATCTTCACTTTTTACCTTACCAATTTTTCTGATAATAACTTTTACCAACTTGTTTATTTTAAGATCTTTTTCTTCACAATCAACTATCTGTAAAGGCATTTTTTCCCCATCTTTAAATTGGATTATACCTACCAGGTAAGGTGTTTGGTGTTCAAAACCAGTTGGGGCTACAAATACTTTAGTCCAAACCAAAAGCCTGCCTTTTTTATTAAGGCAGCTTTTTAAGGTTTTGTGTTGTCTCCAGATTTTTGATGGACTACTCATATTGTTTACCCTTTCATATCTGCAAAACATGAACAACTGCGGTTGCTCCAGATCCTCCTACATTATGTGTTAAGCCAATATTTGCTCCGCTGACTTGTCTTTTTCCAGCCCTTTGTTGCAGCTGGTGGGCTACTTCTATAATTTGTTTTAAGCCTGTTGCAGCAACAGGGTGACCACAGGCTTTCAATCCCCCTGAGGTATTAACAGGGATCTTCCCTCCCAGTTTTGTGTGCCCTTTTGCCACAAATTCCCCTCCTAATCCTTTTTTACAAAAACCTAAATCTTCCATGGCTAAAATCTCTGCAATGGTAAAACAATCATGAACTTCTGCTACCTTAATATCTTTTATCTCAACTCCAGCTTGTTTCAAAGCCATTTGACTTGCTTGTTTGGTGGCTGCAAGCTCTAGAAGACTTTTTCTTGAGGATAAACCAACTGTATCAGTAGCTGCTGCAGATCCTGTAATGAAGACATCACCAGTCCGCCTGGGAGGTGTTTCTTGTATTGATAAAACAACAGCTCCAGCCCCATCAGAAATAGGGGAGACATCAAACAGGGTAAAAGGAGAAGAAATAATAGGGCTTTCTAAAACTTTCTCCAAACTTACTTCAAACGGGAATTGGGCTCTTTCATTCATGGAGGCATGAAAATGGTTTTTAACAGAAACTGAGGCCAGATGTGAGCGGGTAGTGCCAAACTTTGCCATATGTGCTTTGGCCATTAAGGCATATAGGGCGGGGAAAGTAAGCCCTGCTCTTCTTTCTGCCTCAGATCCTGCTCCCATTAAAGCAGAAGAAATCTCAGACGAAGAGGCATCAGTCATTTTTTCAGCCCCGACCACTAAAACATTTTTATATGTCCCTGCTAAAAGAGATTGGATAGCCAGATGAACAGCCAGTCCTCCTGAAGCGCAGGCTGCTTCAACTCTGAAAGAAGCACAGTTCAAGCGCAGGGAGGAAGCAATCAAAGCTCCCAGGTGATCCTGACCAGTTAGTTTGCCATAGATCATGTTGGCAAAAAACACAGCATCAATATCTGACGTTTTCAACCCAGCGTCTTTTATAGCCTCATTTGAAGCCTCAAGAGCCAGATCCAATAGATCTTTATCCCAGAGTTCTCCAAATTTTGTTAAACCAGTACCAGCAACTTTAATTTTCATGATTAGTATAAGAGTATAAGAAGATAAGAATGATGAATCTCTTTTTGTACTGATTTATCACTCTTATCCTAGATACTCATATCCTATATTTAGTTAATATATTCTTAGCAATCAGTGAATAATCTATATACTCTTTATCTTTAATTTGTCTTGCTACAGTATCTTGATTTAGCTTTTGATGTTCTTTTATATTGGGGGTTACTTCAAAAACAAAAGCATCAGAACCTGCGCCTGAACCATATGAGCACATAAAGATTTTATCTTTTGGCTTTGCTATGTCTAAAGTAGCTGCCAGTCCTACCATTGATGAGGCAGAGTAGGGGTTTCCTATATATTCCACCACAAACCCTGGAGCCAGTTGGGTATTGCTGAAGCCTAATCTTTTAGCTGCTTCTTTTGGAAACTTGGCATTTGGCATATGAAAGATGGCATAATCAAAATCCCCAGGCTCCATTTTTATCTTTTTTAGCAATTTTTGTGAGGCTCCATAAACATGGGTAAAGTAAGCGGGTGAACCGGTGAACCTGCCTCCATGTGAGGGGAATTTCTCAGTGTCTTTTCTCCAAAAGTCAGGAGTATCTGATGAGAAAGAAGTAAAATCCAACAGATTGGCAATAGCAGCATTTTTACCTAACACAAAAGCTGCTGAAGCAGATCCTGCTGTGTATTCCAAGACATCTGAAGGACGGGATTGGGCAACGTCTGATCCTATGGCTAAAACAAATTTAGTTTTGTTTTGAGAAACCAAACCTGACAAAAGCTGAATTCCTGCTGTTCCTGCTTTGCAGGCAAATTCCAAATCAGCAGCAAGAAAGTCTGTGCCCATGCCTAAAATTTCAGCAACAGTGGTGGAAGAGGGTTTTACAGCATAAGGGTGTGATTCTGAGCCAATGGTGATACCTCCAATTTGAGTTGGGTCAATTCCTCCATTAACTATAGCCCTAAATGCTGCTTCTATAGACAAAGTTATGGCATCTTCATCATAGGAGGCAACAGATTTTTCATAAACCCCTAAAGATTTTTCAATCTCTTTTATTTCCTTGCCCCAAGTTTGGGCAATTTGAGAGGGTTTTATTCTAAAGCGGGGGATATAGGCCCCGTATGAGATAATGCCGATCATTTTTAGTGACGAGAGAATAGTAATTAGTGAATAGTTAAAAAAACTAATTGCTATTCTCTATTTTCCTTTCCTGCCCAGTTTTTGGTGAGCTTTTGCCAGTGTTCCTTCGGCTAATGAAGCTATTAATGATAGTTCTCCTGCCAACACAGCAGCTCCCGCTACTTGGGAATATTCTAGCACACTGGTAACTTTCATAATTTCCAAAGCCTTTTTTTGAGTGGGTAGATGTGTCCCTCCTCCAACAGTGCCTACTATAAGGGAGGGTAAATAGATGGAGAAATAGAGATCCCTGTTGGGTAATACTTCAGCAGTAGTGATTCCCATGCTTCCTTCTACCACATGAGCAGGGTCCTGGCCTGTTGCCAAAAATAAACCTGCTATGATATTGGCAAAATGGGAATTGAACCCTAAAGACCCGCTCATAATTGATCCTAAATGAGTTTTGGTTTGTACAACTTCAGTGATTTTTTCAGGGGTTGTTTTTAAGAGATCCTTGACAATTTTTTTATTTAATACAATTTCAGCCCAAAGTTTTTTGCCTCTGCCAGAAATAAAGTTTAACCAGGCTGGTTTTTTATCTATATCAAAGTTGCCGGCTAAAGAAATACATACAGCTTTGGTATTTTGCTCAATTAATTTAACAGCTTCCTGGGTGGCAATGGTAACCATATTCATGCCCATGGCATCAGAGGTATGGTAGGAAAATCTGACAAATAAATTTTTACCAACAACAGATATTTCAGTTTTTAAAAGTTTTAAATGAGAAGAAGTTTTCTGGGTAATTTGGGTAAGTAAGGGAAAGTTTTCCTTAATCCAGGTTTTAGTTTCCATAGAATGTTGAAGGTTTTTAGTTTTAAAAACAGGTCCACGGGTTTGGCCTATCTCTTCGGCATAAACGCTTGCTCCGCCTGCCTCAGTGATTATCTTGCAGCCTCTGGAGATAGAGGCAACTAAAGCTCCTTCTGTGGTAGTTATAGGAATGTAATGGGTTTGTAGTTTGGAGTCCGTAGTCCGTAACGTTAATGGCCCGGCAACACCTAAAGGAATCTGGGTGGCTCCAATTAAATTTTCAATATTTCTGCCGGTTACCTGAGCTTCAGTAAAAGTGAAATTGCTAATGCTTTCCAAGCTAATATTTAGTTTTTTTTCTAAGAACTTACGTCTTTTTTTGCTGGAAGTAAAATCCCTTAAAGACATTTTTGTTTTCATTGAAGCCAATTTTACCAGAAATATTATTGTATGGCACTTTTGGTTTTACAGTAGCTGCCCGTCATAGTATAAAGCACTGTTTGGTTAGAATACCTAACGTTTTGCAAAGCAAGTTTATATTTTAGCGGTTAATATAGAAAAAACCCCAGGTGTCAACGTAGTCCACCTCCCAGGTGGGTTTTGATTTCGGGGGGGCTTGCAAGTCCGTTTAGAGGAATGCATAAGAAAGACAGATATGTTAAATTGAGACCATGAATTTTGAGGATTATTTAAAAAATAGCGCTTTGGAAGTTGAAAAAGAGCTAAAAATAATACTATCTGATTTTTCTAAGAAGACTAAAAAGGTTAACCCTAAACTTAAATCATATGTTTCTAAATTTATAAAAGCCAATTATGGGGGGAAGAGGATTAGGGGAGTGTTATGCAATTTGGGCTACCAAATTGCAACTACTCACCTTCCAGGAGTCTCCCTCGGCTGGTTTGATTTCACTCACCACAAGTCCGCTCGGGACAAGAAAACTCGCAGCCTGGAAGGTGGTATCACAAAAGTTGCTGCAGCTTTGGAAATATTGCATACTGCACTTTTAATCCATGATGACATTATGGATAAAAGTTTAACCAGAAGGAATAAACCCAGCCTTTATCAAGCTCTGGGCGGAAAACATAAGGCTATTTCTCAGGCAATCAGTTTAGGGGATATTGGTTTTTATTTACCTGTAAAGATAATTTCTGAATCAAAGTTTTCTGAGGAATTAAAAATTAAAACCTTGAGTTTTCTTTCAGAAGTAATAATAAATACAGGGTGGGGGCAAATACTGGATATGGAATTGACGCAGTCAGACCACACCTTTCAGGAGTCTCCCTCGGCTGGTTTGACTTCACTTACCACAAGTCCGCTTAGGACAAGAAAGCCCGCCCCGGAGGTGATCAAATTTATTAATCTTTTTAAAACAGCCAAATATACGGTTGCGGGCCCAATGCAGATTGGGGCAATACTGGGAGGGGCAAATGAAAATTTATTAGGGCTGTTAGGGAAGTTTGGTGAGAATCTTGGAGTTGCCTTTCAGATTCAGGATGATATATTAGACGGGCAGGCTGGGAAATTGGACTTGGAAAGGAAAGAAGCGTTAAAATATGTGTCTAAGGCAAAAGAATTGATACCGGAAATTACAAATGATCTCAAGATGAGAAAGTTATTGGAGCAAATGGGGGAATATATGATGGAAAGAACTAAATAATTGTTATACTAAAAAAGCAAAATGACTAGACCTCAACTGGATAAACAGAATATCCCAAACCATATAGCAATAATTATGGATGGTAATAGAAGATGGGCCAGGAGACATAATTTGCCTGATATCAAAGGTCATGAGAAGGGCAGCGAGATGTTAGAAACAATTGTTGAAGAAGCAGAGAAATTAGGGGTAAAAACAATTACCGTTTATGCCCTTTCCACCGAGAATATTAAAGAAAGAGCAAAAAGAGAAGTAGTAGGATTGTTCAATCTAATGAGAAAAGGTTATCACAGCAGGCTTAAAAAGATGATGAAGAATGGGGTTAGGGTATCAATCCTGGGTGAAGCAGAGGGGTTGCCTAATACCTTAAAAAAAATTATTGATTCAGTAAGGAAAACTTATCTTAAAAGTGAATCAATAAAGTTAAATATTGCTTTAAATTATGGGGGGAAAAAAGAATTGGTTAAGGCAATCAGGGAAATTGTTAAAAATGGAATTGACGTGGATAGGATTAATGAACAGTTGGTAGAAAGACACCTTTATACCAATGGACAGCCTGATCCGGAGCTTGTGATCAGAACAGGAGGCAGATCCAGGCTCTCCAATTTTTTACTTTGGCAGACAGCTTACTCAGAATTTTACTTTACCAAAACCCTCTGGCCGGATTTTAATAAAGTTGAGTTTAAAAAAGCTATTAAATGGTATAAGGACCAGAGAAGGAATTTTGGTAAGTAACCCTCAGCTTTCAGTCACCAGTCGTCATAGGAAGTTTATTGAACCTCGCTCCATCTTTGCCAGGTATCTGATAAAAGGTTTCTTAAAATTACCAGGTATTTAACCTGATGATTGATCTGTTCTGAAGCGACTGTATTGCCTGCTCTAAGAGTCCGGCAAAAGACTATTGGTTTTTGTGCATGTAAGGAAATTAAACTTCCGTTAATTACCAGCGGATCTGAGAGAACGGTGTTTTTATTGCATAGCAAATCAGAAGACGAGGCAGCGGTAAAGATAGTGCCTTCAGAGATTATGATTGCATCTATTCTGGTTACTGATGGGGAAATATAGACATTGCCTTTTACCACAAATACTATACCTGTTGAGGAGTGGACAGCTCCAGAAGGACAGGTGGTAGAATAACAAAGATTTGTATTTATGTTTAAGTTTCCATCTATTATCACAAGAGCTGTTGGGCCAGCCATATTGGCATTAATGGTTAAATTACCGTCAGAAGAAGTTAAAGAAGTTTTTTGAATATAATAAACATGATCAGAGCCGGAAGGCATAATCAGGTCTGATTGTGTTTTATCTCCTGTTAAAGGATCGTGTTTTGCCACAGAAGGCGTTTGTTTAACCTGTGTGAAGTAGCGGGATTTTAGGCTTTCATAGGTGGGAATTTTATAAGTGGCAAAAGCGCTGGAAGAATCCTGGTTGCATACCCCCACGCCTCCAATATTATTGCCAAACCCGGTAATGGATGGCGCGCTGATTAAGCCAGTTGCTCCCTGGCCTGTTTGACAACCTGCTTGAGCTTTTACCTCAGGTCTGGCAGAAGGAAAGAAGAGAACTAAAAGGATAATAGATAAAAGGACAAAAGCCCGGCAGAGTCTGCTCATAATTATTGTTCAATCTTTACATTAGAATGCACATCACCACCCTCTGTTTTTATAAAAGCAGGAGCAGAACAAATTCTTCTTGTCAAATCACATGTTCCTGCCTGGCATTGATTATTAGAAGTGCAGGCGCAGCCTTCAGCCCGTCCTGAACTTCTTGTGCAGGTGAAAGGGTCTGGGGAGGATGTTTGAGAGGGAGCAGTATAGTTAAACCTTAAGTTATAAATCCTGCAGGCATTACCTGTGTTTATAGCAACTGGAATGGTAAAACTGGATTGTCCTGGAAAGCCTCTTAAAGTTAAGGAAAGGGGATTGGTACTATTAAAAGGAAGTGTTTGGTTATCAATTAACAGACTATTTGCAGCCACATTAGTGCATTGGTTGTCTCCAATACTTCCTGGTTCTGGATCCAGCTGGAAATTACATCGTGCTATCTGGTGTCTGTTGGCAGTAATATCATTGTCAGGGCCTGCGCAATCGTCGCTGCCTAGGATTTGATGTTCATATGAGCGATCTGGGGGAATAGAATTGCGTTGAGCAAAATGATTCCAAGACCAACCTGTTGTTGTTACAACTCTACTATCTAAAGCGTATTCTAAAGGTGCATTAGTCATTCTGACAGAATATCGTTGTCCTGGTTTTATAAAATTATCTATTGGAACATTAAATTTGCCATTTTGATCACTAATAGCATTTTTAGTGGTTGGGGGAGCTTGATCATCTTGAACCTGTATTGTTGCATTTGGTATTCCTTGTCCACTTTTACTATCCACTACTATTCCTGCAATAGGTAATGGATCAGGTATCCATTCAAAATCTACATTTACCTCATTAGTATTACCAGAAGTAGACAGGAAAAATTCATTACCTTCTTTGTCTTGAAATACTCTTATTACAGATGAATCTGAATTAATATGAACTTTCCATTTTCCTTTTCTAAAATCTATTCCTGAAGGAAAGTAATTAAGATCATAATTATTAGGGAAACGAGCTCTAACAATAGTAGGGTTTTCACTACAAATGGTGCCACAACCAAATCGTACATATCGTGCAGTGTCTTGGTTGCAATAATTTCTTTTTTCTCCAAGCTGGGGAATAAATAATGTAGGAGATTCTTCGGTCATACGGTAGACACCATCCTCTCTGGTATAGAATGGTTGAGTATATAAAGGATCTGTAACGTTTAAACATGTTTCAGCTGGATTATTCTCATTGCACTGAGATTTATTTGGCTTATCCTCGCGGAACTTATCTACCAAAACATCTTTAAGAGGAAATACAGCCTCATTATATTTCGTATATGTTTTTCCTAATATACTGCCTACTGCAAAAACAGGTTTGGGAATTAATGAAAATGCTAAAATTAATAAAGCTAAGAAAAATAAATTTTTTTTAAGCATGATTTTACTTTTTTAATATTTCTCTATTTTATATTGTTTCTTGATATCATTTAACCAATCATCAAAAGTATTGCTACTTAATCCGCTTTTATTATTAATTTTTATAATTATAAGATATGCATCTTGAAGAGGTCCTCCATAGCCACTAGAGATGGAATCTTGACCTACGGTGATATCAGAAAGTTCATTTGTCTCAAGCGACCAAGCAAGGTCATTTATTTTAGGATCAAAGAAAAATTTATCTGAGCGGACTATATTAGTAAATTTAAGATAGGAATTTTCCTTATAAGAAGGATCAATCCTAGATTGCTGGTTTTGGATACGAAGGATTATTAAACCACATCGTTATTGCTTCACCTGAAATTTTGGTTACATATTTTTCTTCCAGTTTTTCCTTAGTTTCTTCCAATAAAGCAGATCTAAGAGCAATATTTTTATTGGGATTATTAAAAGTCGTACTTGATAACTTAACTAAGCCATCTTTTTCTGCCTGTTGCAGGATAACAGATTGTTCAATTAAAGCATCTATTGATTTCTGAACGTTTGTAGAATCATTTTTGTTGGAAAAATACACAGATAGGTAGTAATTAAGATCATTTTTATAAAGATTTTCTACTCCAACTTTAGCTATTACTTCTTTATCTCTTATAACTTGAGAAAATGGAATTTGCAGACCCAAAAAATTTGGGAGTGTATTTTTGGAAACTAAGAAAAAATATGCACCACTGATGGCTATTGAAATCACACAAATAATAACTAAAGCTATTATAAATTTTTTAGCCCTTTTAGTATTTACTATTTTTGGATCTTCAATTACTTGTGGTTTTTCTACTTCATCTTCCATATTTTTACTCCTAAATCTTACCTTCCAGGAGATGTCCTGATCTCTTTATTAGAGTGTACATCTCCGCCTTCTGTTTCAATAAAAGGCTGTCTGGGCGGGTTAACAGTAAATGGCAGAGGAGGAGTGCAATTATTATCTTCTCTTTCTTCATTAATCCTCTGCTCACTGTCAACACAAAAGTAGGCATTATGCGCGCCTTTATTAATTCCCATACTGGCTATCCAGGTACCAGAAGTTAATAGGGCAGATTTTTGGCCTACCCCTAAAGCTTCAACTCTTTCAATCTCATTTGAAATAGAGCCAGATCTGCACCCAGGGTCATCAATACAGAATCTAGCCTGGGAAATACCAGCTGGTGCATTACCCACATTTCTAACAAAACTGCTAAACTTTACTTCCTGGTTTTCTAAAGGAGATGGGTTTGACACTACCAAACCCAGGGGGATCAGGTCAGGGCCAGAAGTTTTAATAAACACCTGATCAGTTGCCGGGTTATTGTCAGCTTTGCCAATATTATTATTAGTGCAGGTATATCTGTACTCATATCCTTCTGCAGGAGCAGGGTAAGGTACTGCAGGTGTGCGGTAATCGGGGAGGGTAAAAGGGGGTTCAATGCTTTGGGTATAAGTCCTGGAGAATCTATTATCTGAAGGTAAAGTAGTAGAAGCAGTGCATGACTGGGCATTTTCTACTCTACCGCTTATTACCACGCTGCTTTCAGTTGGTACTGTAATTGGTCCATCTATATCATTTGCTTTAATATCCACAGTGGGAATAACACAGTTTTTAGTTAAAACCTGTTTATTAGCAGATGTTGATCCTCCACGGGCAATAGCCTCAATATAGTAATAATACCAGCGGGCAGCGGGTGATACTAATAAATCTCTAAAAATAGTTAGCTCTATCTTATTGCCAAGATTTACCCAAACCTTTTCAGTATAATCATAGCGCCAGATATTATAATATGCAGCGTTTTCTGAACGGGTCCATTCTAAATCAACATAACCTGCATTTGGAGCACTGCAAGCAGGGGTAGCAGAAATAATATCAAAAGGACCAGCTGCACAATTTGAAGTTGTGGTTGACTGGAAATTGCTTCTTGTTTCCCCAAATTGATTATGCGCATAGATATAATAACCATAATCTGTATTTGTTTTTAAATCCCTGAAAGGATCTCCCCAGTCTGTTACATTGGTAACTGTTGAGGGTATATTTAAAGATCTTTTGGGAGGTCCCCAGACCCAATTTCTTCCATTCCAGAGCCATTCATACCTTTCATAATAGTAATACTCAGCTCCTGCTGAAGGTGTCCAGGATAATTGAACAGCAGGCCGTCCTATCCTGCAAATTGCTGCAGGTTTATTCTGATTAAACCTGGGTGGAGGAGGTTGTACCACAATTTGGCAGGCAGTAGAACTTCTTTGGCCATCAGTGGAATTAACCAGAAGTTCCATTGCTTTAGTTCCGGAAGAAGAGTAGTAAACGTTTAATAAATCAGCAGTAAAACCTCCTTTATTATCGGTCCCTGTCCAGGAATAAGTGTAGCTTCCTGATCCGCCTGAAACAGTTGAATTCCAATTTACTCCCTGAGAAATAGCTGCAGGAGTTGGATTGCCTGAACAACTAGCTGTTAAACTATTAGCTACCTGAACAGGTCCGCAAGTGAAATTTTTTGTTTGAGTTCCAGAAGTTACAGAAATTGTGGCATATTTACTGCCTGAAGTAGAGTAACTTTTACTAGCGGTTTGTCTGTTGCCTGATAAACCATCTGTCCCTGTCCAATTATACGTATAGCTTCCTGTGCCTCCTAATGGGGCAGCAGTCCAGGTGATGCTTTCACCAGTTCTGGCAGTGGTTTTAGAAGGGGAGCAAGTAACAGATAAAGGAGACTTAAGGGTGAAAAGGCCGGTACAAGAAAAGCCTTCATTTCCTGCTTTATCTTTGGGTGTAGCAGAAAAAATATAGATTTTTGCAGTTTGATTTGTGGTAATCCAATTATATGTTAAGGAATCGCTGTTTTGAGATAAAACTTCTGTCCCTTCTTTTCTAAGGGTGGTTTTGACTACTCCGGATCCTCCGCTGTCTGTTGAACTAACAGTTACCGTAACTGGAGTGCCGGTATCCGCAGAAGAAGCTGGGTTAAAAGAGATAGAACAGGTGGGAGGAGTAAGATCAGATAACCAGTCTGCTAGAACCCTGTCAGCAGAAAGCAGGTTAAATACTAAAACTAAAAGAATAGTCTGAACAATCCGCCAGTTTGCGGACTTAAAAGAAAAAAACATCTATACTTCCATTAAACAAGTATTGGGCCCCAACGTCAAGTTCAAGCATTAAATTTTAACTCTTGACTTTAGGCACAAAATGTGCTATATATAGCTTATAGTCTGTTTTCTACAGG
>CAZDFU010000023.1:0-13384 GCA_964504985.1 uncultured Gammaproteobacteria bacterium | reverse complement strand
CTGCTTGGGGCTTCTCCCTCTTTTATCAGAACTCCTTTTATCCTTGAAGGGATATTTTATGGAGTGGCCGGCGCCATCTCAGCTTGGGTAGTCAGCTACGGTCTGCTCTGGTATTTTACCCCCTGGCTTAAAGGATATTTAGGAGAAGTAAACATGCTGCCTGTTAATCCCTTATTTATGTTAATTCTTCTTATATCAGTTACTTTGGTTGCTTTAATCATTGGAGGAATAGGGTCTTTTGGAGCAGTCAAGCGTTACTTGAAAATTTAATGGCTAAAGGAGATGAAAAAATTATTACTAAAACTCTTAGCTTTCACTCTTGTACTTTTATTCTTTCTATCCTCTATAACACCTAGCTTTGCTGAATCTTCTGAAGACCTTACCCAGAAATTACAAGAAAAACAAGCTGAGATTGAAAAATTGGAAAGCATTTTAAAAGATGCTCAAAAGAAGGAGAAAACTTTAAAATCACAACTGGCATTGATTGATGGTCAAACTAAAGTAACCCTTTTAAAAATTGAGGAAACAAATCTAAAAATAGAAAAGCTCAAAAGAGAAATTTCAGAGCTCTCAACCCGTATTGACAGAATCTCTATATCTTTAGATTCTTTATCTGAACTCCTGCTCAGGAGGATTGTCCAAACATATAAGTACAGCAATACTGTCTCAAGTTTCAATCTATTATTTTCTTCTCACGGTTTTGCCGATCTGGTGGGAAGATTAAAATACATCCAGGTTGCCCAAGCATATGACAAGAAAAAATTATATGAGCTGCAAGCAACAAAACTTGCTTACAATGACCAAAAACAGGATAAACAGGTAAGACAGACTGCTGCAGAAAAGTTATATAAGGATTTGGAAGTTTATAAAACTCAGCTGGCACAGCAAAAAAAAGATAAGGATGAACTTTTATTGGTCACCCAAAATGATGAAGCCAGATACCAGCAAGAAATAGCAAGGCTTAGGGCAGACATTACATCTATTACCTCAGCTTTAGGGAATATTGGAGCAAAAATAGGTCCTGTTAACAAAGGCGACAGCATTGCAGCCATGGGCTCAACAGGCTGTTCTACCGGCCCTCACTTACATTATGAAGTTTATGAAAATGCCAAAGTAGAGGGAGGAAAAGTGGTAGGTACAAGGACTAACCCGCATAACTTTTTGGATAATGGCAAACTTGGCTCCCCGCTCCGGGGATACCCTGATGAAACCACCATCACTACAGAATTTGGAGAGGTATATTTCCTAGGAACTCATACAGGGTTAGATATTGCACCAAAAAGATATGAAGGGGTAGGAAGGGCAATTCTGGCATCTGAAAAAGGCGTTGCCTACTCTGTCTCAGCGCCTTGTAATAGTAATATTCCAGGAGGATCTTCTATAGGTAAAGGGGTGGTTGTGGACCATGAAAATGGTATAGTTACTTTGTATTGGCATATTTTATAGTAAATTTAATTCTTACTATTTTATTCCTCTTTTTTGGGGCAGAGTTTGTTTTTGCTTCAGATGTTTTATTAAATGAATTTCTGCCTCACCCATCTAACGGTGAAGATTGGATTGAAATTTATAATCCAACCTCAAACAGCATAGATTTATCTGGTTGGACACTGGTAGACAGCACTTCTACTATGAAGCCTCTTTCAGGAACAATCACAGCAAATGGATTTTTGACATTTGATGTGAGTGACCGTTTAAATAACGGCAAAGATAGCATTTACTTAAAAGATTCTTCAGGAACTCTTGTAGATAACGTCCCATACAACTCTGATCCTGGCATAGACAAATCTATCGGACGAAGTCCAGATGGCGGAAGTTGGGCTGCACTCGCTTCCATTTCCAGAAACTCCACCAATGGTTCACCATCTTCCCCCACCCCAGCTCCTTCACCTAGTCCATCACCCATCTCTTCTTTTACCATCTCAAATAGCCTCTCTCAAATTAATTCTGATCAATCCTTTGATGTAACTTTAGATTTAACTTTAACTGATAATCCCAGTACTATTTTTTATCTAAAAGGTGCTTTTAAAAAATCTGATTCAGCAAATTATTTTGGGCTGACAAAAGTAGGATCTGCATGGATAAAAAATGGTTCCACCTTTTCTGATCAATATAAAATCACTACAAACTCTTCAGGAAATTGGTCAGGCAATTTAGAAGTAATGCCAGACAGTGAAGACTCAGGGTTTAGCGGTACGGGAGAGTACATATTTAAAGTTGGCAGATATAATCAGTCTGGATCAGGACCAATTTGGAGTAATGAAGTGACAATCAAAATCACCTCAACAACAAGCAATAATCAGAGCAATACGAGTAACAACTTAACACCAAAGCCTTCTCCTGTAACCAGTCCCGCCCTTTCTGTTACCAGCAAAACTGCTCCTTCCAGCAAAGCAGACAACCAGGAAGAATCAATTTACAAAATTGCCTCTGTTGCTGGTATTAAAACAGAATCTGCACCACCTTCATCTACTCCTAATTCTGAAGTGAAATCACAAAAGCAGATTAATTTTCCCCAAATTGCAGGAATATTTTTGCTAATTTCTGGATTTAGCTCAATTTTCTATATATACTTACGGAAGAAAAAATCATGAAAGAGTATACAACACATTCTGAAAAAGAAACCAGGGATCTGGCAAGAAAACTTGCCAAGGATTTCCGTGGAATAATAGCATTAAGCGGGGAATTAGGCTCTGGTAAAACTACCTTTGTTCAAGGCCTTGCAAAAGGCTTGGGGATTAAAGAAAAAATAATCTCTCCTACTTTTGTTTTAATCAGACAACACAAAATCCCAAAGACTAAAAAAATACTCTACCATATTGACCTTTACCGGCTGGATAATCCTAACCAGTTTGAATCATTAGGGCTTGAAGAATTATTACAAAACCCTAATGCTATAGTTTTGATTGAATGGGCAGAAAAAATAAAGGAAATTTTACCTAAAAATACCCTAAGGATAAAACTGGAGATTACAAACAACACAGAGCGCAAACTTACCTTTAGTTAGGGATTTTTGTCTCTTTTCTTACCTCAACTTCTATCTGTCCCATCATTTGCTTTTCAATACTTTCCCAATTATATTTAATTAAATCACCTTCCCAACCATAAAGGGTAGAATTTCTATTTGGTTCTTTAATTAAAAATACCAAGTTTGAGTTTTCTCTTTTTTTCAAATCCTGCTCTGTTGCTGAAAATCTTTTTTTATTGGAAATATATTCAAATTTATCCGGCTGGTAAGCATAATCTATTGGCAGATAACCATATTTTTTTAACCCATGCCACCAGATTAAATACTGGTAAGGGTAGTCTATTACTGAAGGAAGGTATGTATAAACTTTAAAGTTTTTTCCATTTGCATATTTATATACAAAATCAATTGCAGCTATTTCATTTTTGAAAAGTGAAGGATCCATGTTAGTTTTACCAAAATCTTTAATAAAAAAGTTTGCTATATTTGTTAAAGCAAAGATAATAATTAAAAAAGAGAGCAGGTGACAAACAATCTTTCCAAAAATGTTGAAAACCCAAATTTCTTTTAATAAAAACCCTATCACAAGTATTGCAGCAGCCATTTCTGCCCCCAAATGCCAAGCATTAACTGTCACAGGCAAAAATAAATATCCAATGAAAGGAACAAAAATAATTGTCAGGCAAACAACGATAAGCTGATCTTCTTTTATTAATTTCCATTTTTTAGAAAATATAGAAATGAAAAGTCCTAGGATTACTAATGAAAATATTTTATGATTCATCAAAACCGGAGAAAAAGAATTAAAAAATGTTGAAGAAATAACTTGAATTCTTGAGAAAATATTGAAGCCTATTTGATTAGTATTAGCTAAAAAAATTAAAACCGATTTACTCATTATAAATTGATGTTTAAAATCAAAAATCACTTGAGGCAGCAAAGTTAAAATAAAACCCGCTCCAGCTAACCAAAACCCAGGACTTTTTAAAAGCCTAAGTTTTCCTGTTAAAATAATGCTTGTTAAAATAATCAAAGGCATAAATACCCCTATATTCATCTCAAAATTGAAAAATAATCCTGCTAAAAATCCAGTTAAAATACCGTATATTACTTTTCCAGTCTTTAAATATTTATCCAGAAGATAGATAAAAAGAGGTGTTAAAAGAATAACTGGATTTGGATTAAAAGCATAGAGATTGGTTAAAACTACATAATCTGATGCTACCCATAAGGCTCCTATGGGCAATATCAACCATCTACCCCGCCTGCTTATCAATTTTAGGAGAAAGAATCCACCAATTGCCCAAAGGATAATTTCCATAATAATAGAAGCGTATGGATCTCCGCCAGATAAAACAAAAGGGATAGCCAGAAGATAATACCAAAAAGGGCCATTAAAAAACCCTTCTATTGCTGATGTTGGACCAGTTAGCCTTAGTTTTGGCAAAACTACCATCTCTCTTACATCAACCATATCTCTGGCATTATCCATATTAAATAGAAAATTACCATTTGAGGTAAGAAAAAGCCGGAATATTAAACCAATAGCAAGAATTATTAAAATAGTCTTTGTCTCATTCATTGTTTATTAGGGGCTTCCGGATTTGTAGTTTTAAGTCGCCATAAGAGATTTGCTCAATCATTTTAGTTTTAGCATCTTCTGCCCCTATTTCTAAATTATATATTTCAGGAGGAATTCCCACATGAGGTTCAATTATGAAAAAAGATTTATCAGCGGGATTATCAACTTTTCTTAAGGTTTCTGCTCCTAATAACCCCACCTGGTTATGTCCTGTAAACTCAGGCAAGTAACCATATTTTTTTTGACCATACCAGGAGTAAAGATAAGCCCAGGTCGTATTAGTCCACAAAGGCAATGTTAAACTGTTTATTGAAAAAGGCTTTCCATCTGCAACCTCATAAGTTTTATCAACTATACTAAGTTGATTTTTCAAAATCATATCTTTGGGAATAACCAGTGCCACCTGACCCTCTGAGCGGAGTTTATAAGTCATATAAATATTTGACAATAAAATTAAGACGATTATTGCTAGTGTCCATTTATAACTTAATTTAGAAATATTTTGCAAAAGAGCACATATCCCCAATATTGCTGGTATAGACATTCCTACCATTGTATATGTAGCATTTTGTCCACCGCCTATAAAAATAGGCAGGTTTGAAAGCAAGCAGAATAAAATAAATTTATATCCACTTATATTTATTTTCTGCCTGAAAAGCAAAATAAATAAAACACTAAAGCCCAATAACCCGCCTATAAATACGCTGTTTGGAAAAAAGTTATTAATAAATAAGTCTGCAAATCTATTTGTATAGATTGACAAAAGATCGGTAAACTTTATCCTGAAACTGAATTCTATATTTTGGAACAACCTAAAAAAAGCAGTAATTGTCTGGGTAAAAGTATTAAATTTAAAGGTGGAAATAATAAATGTGCTCAAGAGAATAACAGACAGGATAATTGAGATAATTAAATGTTTTATACTTGTACGGAGCTTAAACAGAAATTTAAAGGCAATAATCACAACAAACAAAAACAGAAGAAAAAACTCAAGTTGAGCAGAAAGAGCAGCAAAAATTACCGCTAGAGGTAAACCCCGGTTATTTCCTTTTTGCCAAAGCCTTAAGGAATAAAAGAACATGGCCATGGTAAACACTGCAGGCCCGGGGTTTGATAGCCACGGACCATATTGCACTGCTTCAAAGGAAACAGCATAGATTAACCCTGCCAAAAAAGCCCAACTTTTAGATTTAAAAAGATCTTTTGCTAAAAAGAATAAAGGAATAATGGCAAGTGAATTAAGCACTGCTAAAAAAGCTGCTGCAACAGTTGGATCGCCACTGCTGACCCCATAAGGCATGGCCAGGAGGTAGTAATAGAAAACACCGCTGAATAAACCATCAGATGTGGTTGGGGGACCAATTATCTTTAAATTTTTATCTTTCCATATTTGCTGTGCTTCAAAAGCATCCCTGGACATATCATAATGAAAAGAAATTGCTCCACTGAAAATAAATAAACTTCTAATAACAACTGCCAGAATAATAAGGAAGATAATCTGTTTTATCATTAGTGACTATAATATATTCATTACCTTTAATAATTCAATAGCAATCTGTTAAAATTAAAAGGATGAGAATACTTGTTACAGGCGGGGCAGGGTTTATAGGCTCTCATGTTAATAAACTTCTTTTAGACCAAAATCATACAGTTTGTGTTGTTGATAATTTATCCCGGGGCCACAAGGAATCTATAGATTCCAGAACAACTTTTGTCCAGGCTGACTTATTAGAACAAGAAAAACTGGAGAAACTCCTTATTGGTTACGATGCAGTTATCCATATGGCTTCTTTGATTGAGGTAGGGGAATCTGTTAAAAAACCAGTGGAGTTTGTGGAAAATAATATCACCGGAACCATCAAACTTTTAGAAGCTATGCGGGCAGCAGGAGTCAATAAAATTATTTTTTCTTCAAGCGCCTGTGTTTATGGTAAACCATCAAAGCTTCCTATCATGGAAGATGACCCGCTTAATGAGCAGGAAAATATTTATGGATTAACAAAGGTGGCCATGGAGCAACTTTGTATTCTCTATCATAGATTATTTGGGTTTAATGTTACAATTTTGCGCTACTTTAACCCTTATGGGCCAGGAGAATTACACCAGCCTGAAACTCACGCCATACCTAATTTTATTAAAGCCATCCTTGAGAAAAGAAAAGTACCCCTTTTTTGGAAAGGGGAACAAATTAGAGATTTTATCTACATTGATGATTTGGCTTCCGCTCATGTTCTACCGCTAAATTTATCCGGTTTAAATATATTTAATATAGGAACCGGAAAAGGAATGAAGATTATTGATCTTATAAAAAAAGTTTTTGAACTGGTTGGATATGAGGTCCCTATTGAGGATTTAGGCGAAAGAACAGGGGATGTCCCCTCACTGGTTGCATCAGCCCAAAAAATTAATCAAGAATTGGGTTGGGAAGCTAAAGTTAGTTTAGACGAAGGGCTTAAAAGGACAATTGAGTTTTTCAAAAACCATAATTCTTAATTCTTTATTCTTATTTACCCCCTCCACCCTTCTTCCATTTAACTGAAGAAAAAAAGGGGAAAAACATGTCTTCTTTTTCAGGAATCTCAAAACTGAAATCTCCAATCTTTTCTTTATGTTGTGATTTTGTAAATTCCAGATAAGGAACGTCAGAAATTATTGCAATTGGAGTTTGTTCATTCCCCTCCCCCATTTCCAATACTGCAGCAGTAGCCAAACTGTCTGGCATATTTGAAGTTTCCATTTTAAACTCCCTTCCAAATATATCTTTTTTACCTCTATAATCTTTAATCGGCTTAAAGCCGGAAAAACCTATTGCTATCCCTACAACTCCGCGCTTAAGAGGCACTAGTCTTGAGTCTGTAATAATTACTCCTAAATTATTTAGCTTAAATTTTTTTCTTAAGAAATCCCAGATTCTCTTAGCTGAAGCCTGCGGATCTTTGGGCCAAAGTATGTAATAGCCTGCCCCATTACTTTCATCTATTCCTGAGGAGGCTACAAAAATATTATTTTTAATGGTGTGCATTACTAAATCACCAGGGACAACATCTCTTGGCAAATATTTATCTGCTTCCATGATTATTAATTTGTCTTTATCAGGAAATTTTTCAATAGAGATACACCTGTGTTCTCCGATTGAGACCACTTTTGAAGTCACAGCCACTACTGAATTTTCCTTAAGTAATTTAACAGCGCTTAAAAGATCCCACAGATTATCCTTGGGTGGCAAAAACTTCCTTACTTTTATTGCCTTAACTTTCATAGTGTGTTAGTTTAACATCTAGATGAAAAAGCCTCAACTTTTACTTCTAATCTTAATTATTATTTTGGCATTATTTTTTAGAACCTTTAAGGTGGTTGAACGGGCAGATTTTGGCCATGATGCTGATCTTTTCTCCTGGATTGTCAAAGACATAGTACTAGATGGTCACCTCAGACTGGTGGGACAGGAAACTTCTGCCTCAGGTATTTTCATCGGCCCATTATTTTATTACCTTTTAGTTCCCTTCTTTCTTCTTTTTAATATGGATCCGGTGGCGGTTGTTGCTCCTATCACTATTATAGGAATGCTGGCAGTTATAAGTTACTACTTTGTATTTACTAAACTTTTTAATATTAATGTGGGCCTTATCGCCTCTTTTTTGTATGCAGTTTTACTAAGCAGTGCTGTCTGGTTTGATACAAGATGGGCCCCTTCTACCCCCACAAATCTTTGGGTTATCTGGTACTTCTATACTATAGTAATGATTTCCAGAGGGAATTTTGCAGTACTGCCTATCCTCGGAATTTTAATTGGCCTGGTTTGGCATATACATATTGCTCTTCTGCCTGTGCTTTCTGCCGTCCCAGCTGCCTTTTTAGTTTCCAAAAAACTGCCAAACCGTTCCCAGGTGATAAAATTTTTAATTACCCTTTTAATTACTTCACTGCCTCTTATAGTTTTTGAATTAAGGCATGATTTTAAACAGACCTTAAATTTAGTGCAAAACTTTACAACTAAACGGGAAGGGGCAGCAACAGGCTTTTATAAATTCCAAACAGTCCTGGATATGATTACAAAAAACATCAACAGCTTACTGTTTGCTCCTCAATCGTTTAAATTAACAAACAATATTCTTTTTCCGCTCAGCATACTAATTGGAGCTTTTTGGTTGATAAAAAAAAGACTGGTGAAACTAAAAGAACTATTGCCTTTATATATCTGGATCTTAGGGGTAGTTATATTTTTTTCTGTATCATCCTCACCAATTTCCGAATATTATTTCAACAATATAGAAGTTATCTTTTTAGCAATAATCAGCCTTTTTCTTTACTATATTTTTATATCTTCTAAGTTTGGAAAATTTATTGTTTTGGGGCTATTAGTAATAATAGCTTCTAAAAATATCTATTCTCATATAACAGTGCAGACCTATCATAAAGGTTATATGGAAAAAAAAGCTGTAGTGGAATATATTATAAGCGAGGCAAACAAAAAAGGCTTCCCTTGTTTTTCCATAAACTATATTACCTCAACCGGAGAAAATGTTGGATTTAGGTATTTCTTTTTCTTAAGGAATATTCATTTAGCAGTAGCAGGACAGGGAAGCCCGGTTTTTAGTATAGTAATACCTGATGAGTATTCAGCAGAGGAAATAGAAGCAAAATTTGGTCATATCGGAATAATTTCCCCTAAAAAAATTCCTTCTAAAGAATTAATGAATGTATCATGCAGCGGTCAAAATACCAATCTTACAGATCCTATGTTTGGTTATGTAGAGTAATATGAGTTTTAGAGAGGCAATTGTTGCTTTAATATTTTTCATAGCAATAACAATAATATTTTTTTACAAAATATTTTTTGGCTTAATCCCTCTTCCAACTGATCTAATTGTGGGAGGTTATTATCCCTGGCTAAGTTATAAATGGGGCTATACTACAGGGGTACCGGTTAAAAATACCAAGCTTTCAGATGCTGTTTCATTATTTTATCCCCCCAAAACCCTGGCAGTTAATTTAATAAAAAAAGGAGAGCTGCCTCTTTGGAATGCTTACATGTTTGGAGGTTATCCTTTACTTGCCGGTGCCCAGTTTGGTTTACTTTTCCCAACTATGATTTTTTATCTGATATTTCAAGCTCCAGTTGCCTGGACTTTACAAACCATGTCTCAACCAATACTTGCCTGTTTTTTTATGTATCTGCTTTTAAGGCACCTTCGCTTGGATAAACTCCCCAGCATCTTTGGAAGCATTGGTTTTGGGTTTGGAGGATTTACAATTTTATGGATGCAGTGGAACACTCAGGCAGCCACTGCTTTATTTTTACCCATTTTAATTTTACTGCTGGACAAATACCTTATTTCAAAAAATATAAGATGGGGGGTACTTTTTAGTATATTTCTTTGCTTTCAAATTTTTGCAGGCTATTTACCTATTTTACCCTTTACCATGCTTAGTCTGCTGGTTTGGTATATCTTTAGGTCAAAAAGTAAATTTAACTTGAGGGTTATCTTTTTTGTTATCCTGGGAATCCTCTTAAGCGCTGTGTACTTGCTTCCTGTAACTGAATTAATTCAAATCTCTCAAAGAAAAGTTGAAACTTTAGGGCCTGCTGGACCATTCACACCACCGGAGAATTTTATTAACTTAATTGCCCCTGATTTTTTTGGTAATGACGCTACGGGCAATTTTTGGGGAAGAGGTGACCATATGGATGCCACTTTATATGCAGGCATTACAACTTTAATACTGGCGTTTTTTGGTATCAGGAATTTTTTCCATAAAATAGAAATTAAATTTGTTCTTTGTCTTCTAGTTATTGCGGTTATAATTTCCACCTCAAACCCTTTAAGTGCTTTTCTATATAAACTGGGCCTGTGGGGAGGATCTTCCATGACAATGAACCGGGTAAATTTTATGATAAATTTTTCCTTATCACTTTTGGGAGCATATGGGATATTAGCTGTTAAAAAATCCCGTTTAAGTTTAAAGCCAGTCATAATTATGATAACAATTATATTAGGAATCATTGCAGGATTATTTATATCAAAAGAGATCCTATATAACGCTTTAAATACAACTACTGTCAATGCTGAAATAAATAATTGGTTATTACGGGTTAATATTAGTCTTAGAAACTTAATTCTTCCTTCTGTTTTAATAATATTTTTCTTTTTGTTATTCTTTTTAATTAATAAAACCGGGCGGATTAAATATCTATCCGTAAATATTTTCATTTTTGTTTTAATTATTGAATTATTCAGGTTTGGACTTAAATTTAATACTTTTTCCACGCCCTCATTTATTTATCCCCAAACACCTATCACTAATTTTTTGGATAAATACCCAAATGACAGATTTATTTCTGAGCAAAATATTTTACCTGCCAATATGTGGGTTGCTTACAGGTTCTCTTCACTGCAGGGCTATGATGGGGTTTATCCCTTAAACACCGCTAAACTTTTGGCTGTGGCTGATTCTGATAATATTAATGCTACTCCTATGACCAGGTGGGGGGTTTTGCAAAACTTCAATTCTAAAATTTTGGATGAAAGCAATACCCGTTTTTTGTTGACTTTAAAAAAAGATGAAACAGGCAAACCTGACAGTAATGGTAAAGTTAATCCAAAATTTAACATCCCAAAATATAATAAAGTTTTTGAAGATAAAGAAGTTGTAATACTGGAAAATTCTCAAAGTTTTCCCAGGGTATATCTAACAACAAAAGTAATTAAAACATCTGATGAAGAAACTCTTAAGTTATTAATAGATGAAAATTTTTCTGCTAAAGATACTTCAATTACAAATGATTTTGAGTTTATTAACCGTTCAGGGGAAAATTTAGAGTCTAATTTAGAATATATCCCTATAACAAATTCTCATACAATAATTAAAGCTGCTTCTAATATTGATGCATATTTGGTAATTTTAGATTCATTCTATCCAGGATGGAAAGCTAGCATTGATGGAAAGCCATCTGACATTTATAGAACAAATTATAATTTCAGAGGGATGTTCTTACCAAAAGGGGATCATACTATAGAATTAACCTATGCCCCAAAATCTCTAAAATACGGATTAATTACCAGCCTGGCTGCATTATTGCTAATACTCTTTCTTTTGGTGCAGCCATCGCGTAAACTTCTGCGCTCTAAAAAAGCGGGGATGAATGCTTAAGTGATTATAAAAATTGGGTATACCTAAATGGCAACTGGGAGGAAATTTTGATAAAATACTGCCAATCGTTATGCCAAATCAAAAAACATACCTGGAAGCACCAATACCTGAAAATGAAAAAGAGAGGATTATCTCACTTAGGTCTTTAGGTATTTTAGATACTCCTCCTGAAGAAAGGTTTGACCGGATCACCAAACTGGCTGTTCATCTATTTAAAATACCAATCTCAACCATTACTTTAATAGATTCAAAAAGAGAATGGTTTAAATCCTGCCAAGGTTTATCCAAAAGAGAAGGTAAAAGGGCCATTTCTTTTTGTGGTCATGCCCTATTGGATGAGGATCTTTTTATTGTCCCTGATGCTAAAAAGGATGAAAGATTTGCAAATAACCCCATGGTTAAAGGACCCCCTTTTATCCGCTTTTATGCAGCCTTTCCTTTAAAAGCAGCTGATGGTAAAAAAGTGGGGGTTTTTTGTATAAAAGACCATAAACCCCGCAGATTAGCTAAAGAACAAATTAGCTTGCTTAAAGATTTATCCGCCTGGGCAGAACTGGAGCTTAACACCCATGAATTAAATCTGGCAATTGAAGCCCGGAGCAGGGCAGAAACAAAAATATCAGAACTTAATGAGGTAATACAGCTTTTGTATAAGAGCTTAAAACATGATTTATTAAATAACTTAACAGTCATAAAAGGATATATTGAGATGTATCAAAAAAGCGGAAAAAAAGAATTACTAAAATGGATTCTTAAGAGCATTGACCAGGGAACAGACTCTATCAGACAAATGAGCAAGCTAGAGTCTGCCATTTCCATTGGTTCAACCCTTAAACCTTATCAACTAAGAAAGGCTATAGAAAATGTTTCTACATTTTTTCCCACAGTTAAATTCAAAATTAAGGGGGAAGGGGAAGTATTGGTTGATCAGGCTATCCTCTCAGTTGTAGAAAATATTATCAGAAATGCCCAAATTCATGGAAAAACCAAACGGATGGATATCAATATTAAAAATGCCAAAAAATTTGTGGAAATTAGTTTCACTGATTTCGGAAAAGGTATCCCCTCTTCCATAAAAAATAAATTATTTCAGGAAGGATTTAAATACGGCAGCAGCGGACATACTGGCTTAGGGCTATATATTATCAAAAGAACAATAGGAAGATATGGCGGAGAGGTTAAGATAAAAAACACTAAACCCAAAGGTACATCAGTAATCCTCAAACTACCCTCTGCTTCCTAATTTGGATAATGGCAACGTTTGTACTTCTTACCAGACCCACAATAGCATGGATCATTTCTACCAATTTTTCCATGAGAGTTAGTTAATTGACCCTGGCTGCCATAAGTTTCCTGAGCAAGTATTTGCCCTCCTCTTTCTATTGTCACCTTAGTCCCCTCACCCGCTGCATCTGACACCAAAACTGCCTCTTTAACAGATAAATCTTCAGGTCTTTCTATCTTAACCTTTGCCCCAAATTCTTCTGCTTCCTCTGCAACCCCAATCTCTATCTCAGGATGTTTTTCCTCCACTTTTATAGGTTGGGGTTGAGCTATTGGGGCCTGACCAGAAACTGCTACCTTAAAAATCCGGTGAACTATCTCATAATCAATCTCCACCATCAATTTCTCAAATAAATCAAAGCCTTCTCTTTTGTATTCAATCAAAGGATCTCTTTGGGCAT
>CAZDFU010000022.1:0-13847 GCA_964504985.1 uncultured Gammaproteobacteria bacterium | reverse complement strand
TTTCACCACCCGCCATAAAAGATGGCGGGGGTCTCAGAGGTTTTTCATACTAGCAAGCTGATACTGTTTTAAAAACCCAACAGTTCTTTTCCAGAAAGGAATATCTGCATCATACTTAGCAGCATTTGTAATTAGATCACCTGGCACACCTAGTAACTCACCGTTACCGTCTTGCTCGAATTTTCTATCCATATCTAATAACCCATTTCTTGTAATATATCTTCCTCTAATCTAGATATTTCCTCTTGTGAAATTTGTCCCAAAGGAATAACTGCATTAATATCATCTGAAGCACCTTTAAAAGCAACTTTAACAGGTTTTGCGTCAGGAGCATCTACATATTCTATACCTGAAACATACGTCCAAATACCTGTTTCTTTTGTTCCGCCTTTACCAATTTCTGCTTTCATTCGGTTAATTAAATGAAGGTTTTTAATAGGTAAATTACTCTTTAAACATTTATTAAATGCCTCTGTTGTGTACCCTGGCCCGGGCTGTTGTCTTCTTAAATGTTCACTTCTTCCAACTTGTCTTCTATATTTTTCATATTGTCTTTGGCCTCCAATCATCTCTGCCTTAAGTATCTCTTCATCTTCTTCAATGCAGATTAGCCTTCTTAAGTGAGATAATGTTAAAAGTTCCAACCAAGCCTTATCTTGAGCACTACCAAATCTAAGTAAGTCACCTCCCAATTTAATTCTCTGATCCGAATCTAAGAAAAAAGTATATTGTTCTCCTACAATAGTTATGTTCACTGCTATAGAATTATCTGAATGTTTCTTAAATTCAATCGCTTCATATCCTAAGTGCCTAAGAGCTGGATCATTAATAACAACAGAATATCCTCGTTTAGTTATAGAACGAACAAAATTATTCATTATCTCCATTCTTACTCTTGCTATCTTATTTTCCATTGCTTTTGTTTGATGTAATGAAATTAAAGGACGACGATATTCTAGTATTGAGGCTAAGGTACCAGTGGTCTCATCATCTGAAATCGGCCGCATACTAAATATAATGTTTCTATCTGCATCAAATTGTCTAATAAGTCCATCAAATAATTTCATTGATTCTTCTGAGGAAAATACACTGTTATTACTACTGATTGTAGCTTTTCTACTACCCCCAAGTATGTATTCAGTAACCATTCTTACTACTGCATCTCTTTGTTCAGGTGTTTCGATACCTTTTGCTAAAATATCTAAGCTAATTCCATCGGAAATTTGTAAATTTTGGGGAGTTAATTGTTGGTAACCTTGCTTAGCTAAGTCTATTTTTTGCTGTTCCCACAGGGCTTTAAAAACAACTTTAGAAAAATATTCCTGAAGAATCCTCCGTAGAGGTTCATTAGGATCCTTCTTAACGTTTTCGGGCCAGGGTCGATTTAAGATTTCCCTATTGTAACTTACAATAGCATCATAAAATGACATACCCTGATTTTGGTAAAATGCTATCCTTTCGTCCCAATCATTACCCTCCTGCTTCAAAGCCTCGAGATCCGTTAATTGGTTAAACCTCTTCGGGTTTTTGCCTGATTGAGATAATAAAGCTCTATTTACTATGGATCTTTTTGCTTCATCATACCAATCAAGAGCATCATCCATTTTCTTGTACCTGCGTTCTGCCCTTTCAGAATGGATTGATTTACCAGTTACAGCTTTACTATACAATTTTCCCATCTCAAGCAATTTTCCAACTGAATTTAATGCCTCCACCACAGCAAAATACTTTGCTAAATGAATGTCATCTGCAGAAAACATTCCTTCTTCAAAATAAATACTGCTTGTCGATTCTTCATTCAACCATGGTTTTTCTAAACAAAGTATTGAAAAAATCTCTTCCCTGATATCTGCGTGAGTTGTTGTTACCATGGCCCAAACAGCATTGTAGTATAAATCTACAGCATCCTCGACAGTTCTAGGGGCATTGAAAAGAGCTGATATGAAGCGTTCCATAGGCTGGAGTGGAAAAGTATCTGGGGCAGGTGCACTTTCCATATAAGGACTAGGTGTTATCCTTTGAATCAAATCAATTAAATTAGATGTCTTTGGGGTAGCTGATGCACCAGTAGTTACTTGCTTCCTTCCATCTAAACACAAGCCCACTAACTCTTCGATGTGAGGAGGAGTCCAAGTAGACAAATTTAGCCTTCTCACTAAAGTATTCTCCGTTTGAACAAGAAGCTGTTCTTTTAATTCTTCAGGGTCTAACTCTTTAGAGACCTGCCCCCATAAATCAAAATTTCTTATAAGATGCAGAAGTATTGCCGGTTCTTTAACGATTGAATGGGTTATTTGTTCTAACAGAGCTTGTTTTCCTTTATGATTAGATTTTTGATATTGTCTGAAAAAATTTACTGTTCGTTTCCAAAAGGGAATATCTCCATCATACTTTTCTGGATCCGTAATCAGATCAGTAGGTAAACCAAAGGACTCAATATCTGTACCTTTTTCAAATTTTCGATCCATATTTTTGAATTTATATTATAGTGGTAAAGAGCTTAAAATGCAAACTATAGGATGACATTCAAATAAGTTCGCTTAGGAGATCAGCTTCCAGTCTTTGTAACTCATCTGGGCTTAATTGTTTGTTTCCCACTGTTAGAAGCAAAGCTCGTCCACCTCTAAAATCAACAGGTGTAATAAATCCTCTTCCTTGATGCCTTAGGCCTATCATCTCTGAAAGTTTGGCACTTTTTGTTATTGCCTCATCACCCATTAGAGGCTCTCCGTATATATTCAATCCTCTTAGAGTTGCTAGCTGAATATTGGCTGCACTTCCAATCTCCCCTACCTTTACAAATGGAAGCGTATAAGAATGAAAGCTGTAACCTACTACCTCAGCAGTATCCATGCTAGCTATTTCCGGACCTCTTGATTTTGGCCATCTTTGCATAGTGTATTCATGAGAATAAGCAATTACATGTTCCAAAATAAAAAGCCTGTTAACTGATCCTGCTCTCACGATTAAAGTTTGACCTTCTCCTGGCATAATATTTTTCCTATCCTCGTGCCAGCTCCAAGTTGCCGCTACTTTTGAAGCAGCTTCACCAGCAGAACCCACAAATAAATTCCTAATATCTCCTTCAATTATGTTCATTTTTTATGGTAAATTTCCTCCATTATTATATCTAATTCTGTCAAGATCCTTTTGACATCATGTTTTTGGGTGGAGTTTTTTGCCCATTCAAAGACCACCTCAACAGCAAGTTCATCAGCTTCTTTCTGACTTAAATTCCACCTGCTTTTAGCTTCCTTTCTGAGTCGTCTGTAAAAACCAAATTCCTCAATACCAAGTTGAGACAAGATATCCTCTTGGCTTAATTTCTGTTTCTTTCCAAGTAATTCCTCCTCAATATCTACAGTAGAAACAGTTTTTTTATATGACAATCTTTCTTTCTTGCCACTTTCCGGATGAATGATTTCAAATTCAGAATGAGGAATAGGATAAGGAGGGCTAATAACTGCATTTCCATTTCTCCTCCCATTAGCAATTATACTTACCACCTGTTCAAAATTAAATCTGAGATCTCTTAAAGAAAAACCATTTTGGGGGGCAGCAATCTTTTCTAGATTAAAAATCCAGCTAATAGGTTCTGATCTGTAATCAGTAGCTTGTAATAATCCAGAAGGGAGATCTCCTCTTACTCTCAATCCAAAATATTTTTCAAGGCATTCTTTCCATACACCAAACTGTTCAGCGGTAAGGTAGGTTGAAGGAACTGTAATAGTTAGTAAACCATTCCTAGCCACAATTCTATTCAATTCCTGTAAAACTATTGCTCTCTCTGAAATCTGTCCTACCCAGTTATGAAATGGTGAATACTCGGGTGCTTGAAGAAGCGGACTGTTATCTGTCCAATGTAAAACCATTGAGGAATCAACAGCGTCGAAGGTTTCATCTGCAAAAGGTAATCGAGCAGCATCAGCCCTGACAAATTCTCCCTTATCCCCCAATCTAAACCTAGAAAATTGTAACATCCCCATGATCATATCGATATTGATTAAAGGTTCACCCAGGATAGCTTGAAGAATTCCAACCCCTGACCCAATACTACCTATTCTTAACCTTCCTTTTGTGTTAATTTCTTTATATTTTTTGAAAATTTCAGAAACTGCCTTGGCATTATGTCCAGACAAACTCATCTCATCATTTTGTGAATAATAAGTAACAAAAAAATCCTCATTTGTTAAGCCTTCAAACCCTACTTCTTCAAGATATTCTAAATTTCTCTTTGTTCCTTTACCCCGGATATCCACAAAGAATCTCTCCCTTAAATAATTTCTAGGGGTTTGAGGATAATCATCTATTCTTAAATTTGTCATATAGGATTTTACAAAAGCTTCCTGCTCATCTGTCAATGGGATACCGTCAATGGCCATTAGTGCAATCAAATTCTTATACTCCACAGCTTGCGCTATTCCATGGTCAATAAAACCATACCGAACTGTATTTGGTTGTTCTGCATTTGTGCTCATTATTTTGATGATTTCCAAAGGAATTAGTTGCCCAGGACCTTGTCCACGTCCATTTCCCTGAACAAAATCAGCCTGGGTATCCGGCAGGTCAAGCCAAATCTCAACTAGCTTTTTAAAGTGCTGATTCGCTGTGGTTGGAGGAATTGTTAAATCTATGCCTAAACGGGAAGAACGGACTGTAGCTAAAAGTATTTTTCGAGAAGGATCCAATCTAAATGTCTTCCTTACGTGCTCTCTAGCAGCTATTTCACCCTTTTTTGGTTCAATAGATACAGACCCGTCAATCTTCAAGACGCAATTGTCACCATACCATTGTCTAAGCTGATCATATAATGAAAGGAAAGCAAGTTCCTCATCCTGTTTCAAATTTTCAAGATCTTCAATTCCTGTTGTTACGTTTGTCTGATAAAACCCAGAAAATACAATTACCTTTTCTTCTCCTGAAGCAATTTTTTGATCAAGAATCTGTTTTAGTCTTCTATATTTACTGGAGTATATTCCATCCAGGCCTACCCAATCACTTTTTAGGAATTCATTATTTGTTTCATCTGCTAATACTTTTATTCCTTTTGGTAAATTAAAAAAAGCCCAGGCAGCGAGTTTTCCATAACCTATTTTAACCAGAAAATCTTCATCAAAATTTTCATCGATATTTTGAGTTATCTTCCAGTGTATGAATTTTTCATGGGCGTCTATTAAAGCGTTTTTAGCCTCCCCTTGAGAGAATAGATTAGTAACCATTGTTATCCTTTCTTCTAATGCTTTTATTTTATCCTCAAGTATTTCCTGTTTTCTTTCGTCTTTCTCTCGGCTATACCTATCTCTCAATTCCAAAATTATTCTACGAATACTTTCCGGATGATAATGGTGCCTGATAAGCAACGGATCTAATGAAACCTGACGAAGCATGCCACGCTTTAATCTATCTTCAATTATGCTATCCTGGTGAACAAGATCATAAATGAATTGATGAAATGGAGAAAATGGCACTGGTTCTTCCCGCGGACCTCCTCCTTCAACTGGAGGCAACCTATCTCCCAAAATAGCCTCCTTAGTCCAGCGGGTAATTAGTCGGCTGCCATATAATAGCGCTGAGACAAGATGAGGATCATTCCTTGCAGCTCTGGTGAAATCTCCGGGATTTGGATATTTATACGGTAATAGCATCCTGACAGGTTCATCCAAATCTTCCACAGTGTTCACCACAAAAGTAGCACTGGCAGCTATTCTAGGTGCACTCTCTGGTAATAATCTGGATAATAGATAAAGCTGCTTAGTACATTCAGATTTAGGCTCTTTTGCTAAATGAGCTTCATCAGCCACTAATGCATCAATACCAAGTTTATCTCTGAGTAATGAAAAAAGGTGTTGAAATTCCAAAGAGCTAAACCTGCTAAGTAAGGAGTAACTTAAAATAACATAATCTGCTTTTTTGAAATCCCCGTTTGCTAACCTTTTAAACTCTCTTTCAGATTTAATTTGTATTACCTCAACTGGATTCTGGAATTTTTCTCGGATTTCTCTCTCACAATTATATCTGAGGCTGGCAGGGCATACGACTAATGGAGTTTTTGCTCCTACTGCTTTCATGGCATAAATAAACGCCCCTGTTTTCATAGTTCTGGGGTCACCAACCAATAAATCTACATGACCAATCGCTTGAGGTTTGTGGATAAATCTTTGTGCATATAGCTTTTGATGCGGGGCTGGATAGTCAGAACACATAATTTCTTCAGAATCAGGAATGTCTTTTTGACTTCCAGCAATTTTATTTTTAAATCCTGGTACGTTTAAGGAGAGTCCCTGCTGATATTCTCTTTCAACATCGGAAACAAAATCCTGCAAAATAGGCTCTGTTAATGTAGATCTTCTTTTCTGAAGATAACGGAAACCTTCATCTATACTTTTTTGGAAAATAGGTAAAGCAGCTTCAATTTCACTTTCCAAAAGAATATTCCTGGTTATTTCTTCAGTGAATATTTCAGTAGGTAAATCTGGTAAATTGATAGGAGTAACTACTTGTTCTTGCCCATAATGATATCGCCTTCTAGGTCCCAATATATCCCCTAAAAGGTGATACGTCCCATAAATTAATGTTTGTCTAGTTGCTTCGTCTGCCTGTCTGTAGCGCCTAACAGCCAATAGTTTTGCTAAATCCATCTGCTTTAGATGAGGACTTAATCTTTCTATTAACTCTTCATCCGGAGTAAGCAAATTCTTGGCTTTACGATACTTATTTTCTTCAGATTCATCTTCATCTTTTAACTTAATATTGCTTCCCACACACCAAATTTTTATTTCATTCTTAACATCATCTATGGTTATTAGACTTATAACAGCATCTGCTGAAGCATTCCCCTCACGCAATGATCTTAGTATACAAGCTCTAGCCAAATTACCCTGTACTTCAGGCTCTTCCTGATGATTCTTAAAAATACTGGCAACTTTTGGTAACTCAATAGGTTGCCCGTTCTTATCAAACCCAATAGATAAACCCCAATTCTCTGAAGGAGGTATAAATGGTCTCCTACCACCGTATTCCCGATTCATAGCTTTTAATTGTATCCTATAGAATTTGGAATATCAAGAATAAGAGAACATAAGAGACCACCTATTTCTGAATAACTCCTCCCTTCACTAAAACTAAAATTTCCTATATACTAACTTAATGGATTTTAATCCTGTTGATTTATTGCTTCACTTTGATGATTATCTTTCTCAGTTAATTAACATTGCTGGGCCCTGGACCTATGTATTTTTATTTCTAATTATATTTGCAGAGACGGGACTGGTTGTAACTCCATTTCTACCCGGAGATTCACTGCTTTTTGTAGTAGGAACTCTTTCAGGAAGCGGTTTTTTGAATATCTGGATCTCCTATTTCACTCTTTTATCTGCAGCTATAATTGGAGACACCCTAAATTATTGGGTAGGTCATAAGATTGGACCAAAAGTATTTTCCCAGGAAAACTCCCGCATCTTTAAAAAAGCATATTTAGAAAAAACCCGTGAGTTTTACGAGAAACATGGTAAAAAAACTATCATTTTGGCAAGATTTGCCCCAATTGTGAGAACTTTTGCTCCTTTTGTGGCAGGGGTTGGTAAAATGCATTACCAGACTTTTTTGCTTTATAATGCAGCAGGGGCACTTATTTGGGTAACAAGTTTAACTCTAGCAGGATACTTTTTTGGTTCATTACCCTTTGTAAAAGCTAACTTTGAATTTATTGTCTATATTATTATATTTATATCTTTGCTTCCCATGTTAATTGAGTATATAAAGTATAAAATAGGGCCAAAATTAAGCAAAGAACAACTAAAGCATGCCACTTATAAAGATATCAAAGAAACCCTAAAAAAAGAGCACCTCAACGATTAAATATAATCAAAGCATGTTATACCTTATAGCAACCCCTATTGGTAATTTAAAAGATATTACTTTAAGGGCTTTAGAAATATTAAAAGAAGTTGATGGAGTTATTTGTGAGGATACCAGAAGGACTGCTTTACTTTTAAATCACTATGAAATTAAAAAACCCTTGATTGTTTTAAATGACTATAATGAAGTAAAAGTTTTTCCTCAGATTATTGAGAAATTGGAATCAGGTCAGAATTTAGCTTTGGTTTCAGATGCTGGCACACCTTTAATTTCTGATCCAGGATATAAACTGGTTAGGGAGTGTTTAACCTTGGGTATTCAGGTTGACTCCTTACCAGGCCCATCATCAGTAATAACTGCTTTAACTTTATCAGGCCTGCCCCCTGATAAATTTTTATTTTTAGGTTACCCTCCAGAAAAACCAGGCAAGAGATTAAAGTTGTTTGAATTGCTGCAAACTACCCGCTACAAACTGCCTACTACTTACATTATGTTTGTTTCTCCTCATAAACTTATTAGAATATTAGAAGATATGAAAGAAGTTTTTGGGGATATTGAGGTAACCTTAGCTCATGAATTAACAAAGGTTCACCAGTCAGTAGGAAGTAAAAAAATAAGTGGATGGTTAGAAAATTTGAAAAATCCCAAGGGTGAATATATTTTACTGATGCATCCTTTTTAAAACCACTCTTTTTTCTGCCTGGCGTAGGAAATCAATAGCTGAGTGGGCTTCATATCTTTCTACTACAATTCCATATACCCCTTTTCCCACCAAAAAATCCAAAACCTCAGGATAAAGAGATAAATTACCATAAGCTATAAACGGGACTTTTGACTTGTGTAATAATTTTAATCCATCTCCCAAAAAAGTTAGAAGCCCTGAGATCTGGTTTTTATAAAAGTTAAGTTCCTGCTGAGTGTGATCAAAACCACCCAAATATGTATTCAGTTCATCCAAATTTAGGACTACTCCATCTAATCCTTGCAAAAGATAGTTTTCCAAATTCAAGATATTTTCAGGCACAGCTGCCTCCATCCAAAGTTCTAAAGAATTTTTCCTGGATAATTTTTTTGAAGCCAGCTCTCTTTTGATTTCTAATAATTCATTTACCCCCCTGACAAAAGGAACCACAATATGCACATTAGTTAAACCTTTTTTATGTCTTACAAAATCCAAAGCATCTACAAGCGGGTTAAATAAACTTTTCTGATGCAAGAGCCTTAATGTACCTCTAACTTTCCCCATTCCTTCTGATTTATCTGCCAGCTTTAAAAAAACGGGAGACTCTGGAAAAGTCATAGCTGATTCAACTAATTTAAAAACTAACTGCTCAAAAGAATCTGTTGGTTTATTAAGATCAAAAATTTTCTCAGAGGCAATATAAACCCCATCCACGTTTTTCTCCACTACCAGATCTGTTGATAAATCCAAAAATACCTTAACAACAGATTTTTCCCTAGGTTGCCTACCTAGTCCACCTCCCAGGTTGACTGAGACTGATTCAGGTTGGGTTTCTATGGGTGGGGTGTATGGTAAAACTTTAACCAGTTTAATTCCTCCATCTAAAATCCACTCATATTCATGGGGAATAAACAATTTTTTATTCCCCTCTTTAACCAACTCATCTATTTTTTTCATTTCTGAAGGATTAAGGTTGCCTAGAACAACATTAATGACTGAATCATCTAAAATTGGATCAAAATATACCCTGCCAAAAGCCTCTACTTTTTCTGTATAAATTACAATTTGGGAATTTAAACCCTCAGTAATCCCGGGATAAAAACCTTTCTCCCACAACCTATCCTTTATTTGTGCCAACCAAATATCAAGAAGTGCTTTCCAAAGACTCTCAACTGATTTTATAAAAAGCCCATTCACAAGAAATTCTTTATGAGTTTTAACCTCATCAGATAAACTCACTGGAATTGACATAGAGGCTATATCTTTTTTAACAAGAGTGAGGGATTGTTCAAATATTTCTTTTTTACCAAAATCATAGTGTTCTAAAGCTGTTTTTAATTTAAGGTTTGGAGGGGTAACAACAATTGCGGAGGCAACTGGCAGCTTGTTTCTTGCCAATTTCCCCAAAGAAACATTTAACTGGCCAAAAATAGGGCTGTCTTCATCTGTTAGTAATTTAATAGGCAGAATTTCAATCATAATTAAATCACTCTACTCTAATCTTGTCCCCCGCTTTAATATTAAGCACTTGTGTCATACCTGCATTTATCTCCAGTACTTTATCCACTTCTTCTTTAGGGGTATAAACTGGTAAGGAATTATCAGGCTGACCAGGAGAAGGGGGCAAAGCATTATCCAAAGTATCTACCACTGTATCTCCCCTGATCCAAACAAAATCAAGGGGAAATTTTAATCCTTTCATCCAAAAAGAATACCTATCAGCTTTATCAAAAATAAAAAGCATCCCTTCTGTTTGTCCCAAACTTTCCCTGCCTCCTAGACCTTTGCGTCTTTTATCAGCGGTATCAGCCACCTCTACATTTAAGGTAGTGTTATTAATGTGTAATTTTTGTATTTTTGCAGGCTGGGGCACAAAAGGAATAAAGGAAATACTAGACCCTGAGTTAAACAGAAAAAAAGCCATTCCTATTACCAGTAAAAGTAAGACAGCCTGAATAGAAAACTTTTTCATAATTTAAGTTTAGCACAAACCTCAACATCTTCCCCACAAACCTCTTTTAGCCTCTCTTGCCCCTGATTCTGCCTGCCTGAATTGTTCATTATATTTTATATCAGGAGGGTAAGTTAAAACTTTGGCAAAACCCTCTCTAACAAGGTAATCATTAACAAACAACAACTGGCCGTTTTCCAAGGGCAAATATACATATCTTAAAAGCCTTTTATATTTATCAGTTTCAGATATATCTTTTTCCAGTATTACGAGTTTACCCTCTATTATTTTTTTCGTCTCAAAACTTGCTTCTTTACCAAAACAGCCAACTACCCTTCTCGGGTCTTTTGTCTCAGGAGTATCTATACCAATTAAACGGACTGTTTGACCGCTTTCAATTTTAAAAGTATCACCATCAACTACTTCAGTTACCTTAGCTCTTTCTCCCTCTATACCCAAAGCAGCACTTGTGGTAAGCGTACCTGTACTGAGCGGAGCCGAAGTAGCCGAACCAGAAGAGGTAGCTGCTTCTGTGGTTTCTTTCTTTAATGCAGAGTCAGGACTGGGGCTTTGTTGAAGAAATTTCTGATTATCTAATCCAAACCATAATAAGCCAAATCCCAAAACAAGTATTAACAGGCTAAATATAGCTAATAATTTGGTATTTGAGCTCATTTTAAAATTGAAAACTAATTTGAGAATACCTGGGTGAACATTTTTCCATAAACTCCCCCATCCATTACTCCAATACCGATTTTATGATAATCTTCCGACAATATATTCGCTTTGTGCCCTTCTGAGTTCATCAAGCCTTTATGTGCCAACTCCACACTGGGGGCATAGGCCAAGTTTTCTCCTATCACTAAAAAATCAACCCCATTCTCACTTGCCCTGTCTGCCACAGTTTTGCCTTCCGGAGAATAATGGGAAAAATACCCTCTCCTAAACATATCTGCACTATGAACTCTTCCTACCCCTCGTAAAGTGTGATCAAACCTTAGCTCACTTAAACCCCTGCTGGATCTTTCTTTATTTAAAAACTCAACCATAACCCTTTCATCTGCCTCATTTATATTAAACTCAGCTGTCTGAAAACCCAACTCTACCCTTTCATCAGTTTTTGGCTTGATGGTTAAAAAGGTTAATGAATCTGAAGTTACACCTCCAAAAACATTTTTAACAGGCTGCTCAAACTGATAAGCAAATTTTTGTATCAGACTGCCTACTTTTGAGTCCTGGATTGCTTTTTTTAGGTTAGGTTGGATTGGAAAAGTACCAATCAACACTAAAAATAAGGAAATAAAAATAATACCCCTTAAAAAAGCAGGTATCATAGCCAAAACAAACTCACCTTTTACCCTTATTTTTGACCAGCTTATTGGTATAAATCTTATCAAAAGAAAGAAAATGCTTTCAGTTAAAAACCAGGTTGCTAGAAAACCAATTACCAACGATAAACCGTGAGGCAGACTAAACTGGTCCTCAAAGAATTTTGCCAAAAAATTATAATAGTTAAAAGAGATAAAAAAAGCCAGCAAAAATCCTAAAAAGTCTAAAACCTCTGTTATCAAGGACCTGCCAAAGGATTCTAAAATAAAAAAAATTAACGTGCCTAATATTACAAAATCAACCCAATTAAGTTGTAAAAGCATGGGTTAATAATATCAAAAAAATATTAATTAACAACCTCTTCACCCTCAAAAACAACTTCATCAGAAGAGGCAGATTCTGAGGCATTAACTGCCGGGGAAGTGAAATTAAAAGTTTCTAAAATTTTACTATAGATCTCCATCCAGAAATCATTCTTGAGGTTTTGCTCTATAGTAAAAAGTACTCCCTGATCTAAGGCTGCTAGCAGAACTTTATTATCACCTGCCAGTTCTACAGCTTCTAAACTACCCAGTTTTGTTTCTTTTGTTGTTTGTGAGGCTGTTTTATTGGCTTTGACCCAATCATCCAATGTTTTAAAATTGCTGTCAGAAATATAAATATTAATTGATCCGTCTATATCTTTTAATGATAGTTTTATATCAGCATAAACCCTATCTGTTTTGGCCTCATTTTTTACTAAAGATAGATTGTCAGGATAACTAAAATTAAATCCCGAGGGATCTTCATAATCTTTCACAGTTTTAGAAACAGGAACAGGGGCTATACCCTGCAGTTGAAGCTGTCCATCTGTCTGGGGGCTGGATAAAGAATAATTTCTCCTGTTAAAAATTACCCAACCGCTAATTATTACCAAAAGTGCTAAAAGAAAGGCAGTTATAACTAACTTTTTATTCACTAATCCAGTATATCATGGGCTTTTCTTTGACTACAACTAAGTTTCTGTGTTAAGTTAAAGGCAGGATATATGAAAAAACAGATAGCTATATTTTTATTATTTACCATTTTTTCAGTGTTTGTTTTTGCTAAAATTTCTGAGGCCAGGGTTTTACCACAGGCTGCAAAGGCTGGTAAATCTTCCTCTTTCAAAACTTCCAAAAGCTCAGGTATAAATGTCAGCCCAAAAATTAGAAAAGACAGAAAAGCAGTAATTGTTTATTTTTCAAACCTTCAAAATGCCTCTGTTGTTTCTTATGTTTTAACATACGGGCAAAATGATCAGGCAGAAGGTGCTTTAGGATCATTAACTATAGGGAACTCTGATACAGCCAGCCAGGAACTGCTTTTTGGTACCTGCTCAAAAAATGTTTGCAGGTACCACACTAATATCAAAAATGTCAAACTGGAGGTTACCTACACCCTCAAATCAGGAAAGAAATACATCAAAAGATTCAGGATCAAAGTCTAAACAGCCTACCCTATATTTGAAATATTATATCCTATAGCATATAATATAGTGATGGCAGAAATAAATATATATTTAGAACAAGAAAATATTCTTAAACAAATAAGAACTACTGAAGAAACCACTGATCGGGTGATGCTAACCGCACTTGTCTTTATGACTGTTGCTTCATCTTTGATAGTTGCTTTAACACATAAAACAGGTGCACCTAATCTTTCAGAAACAACACCTAGATTCAGGGATAGGTATGAAATTTTAGTACCTGATGAGCCTTTGAATCAATTACCCACTGATGTGATTTCCGTTAGCGTGAAATCTGAAACCCTGCAGAAATAGTACCCACTAAGGGATTGCTTTGAATTATTCTTGGCTTATGGCCTAAACTCAGAATCTGGCTTAAAAAATGTATAGCAAAGTGCTTTAAGAGTTTCCAACTTTTTCTGTTAAATCACAGATTTGTTATGATGAATATATTGATTGATGGTTATATTTTTGGGTATGGCAAAATATATGGCAATATGGTAATATATTTATGAATACATCTTTTGAGTGGGACGAAAGCA
>CAZDFU010000021.1:0-13945 GCA_964504985.1 uncultured Gammaproteobacteria bacterium | reverse complement strand
TTTGCCGCATATTCAAACATTTCCTCAATTAAATTCATATTGTCTTTATAATCTGCATAAGCTTCCATAGTTTCCAGCATGGTAAATTCAGGGTTATGATTTCTATCCATCCCCTCATTTCTAAAGGTATGCCCCATTTCAAACACTTTTTCAAACCCCCCTACAATTAATCTTTTTAAATAAAGCTCATTGGAAATCCTTAAATATAAATTCATGTCTAAGGTATTATGATGAGTTTTAAAGGGTCTGGCTCTTCCTCCTCCATAAATTGGCTGAAGTATTGGATTTTCTATCTCAATATAACCTTTTTCTTCTATCAGAAATTTTCTAACAGAAAATGTAATTTTTGACCTTGATTCAATAACTTTTTTTACCTCTGGGTTCATCAAAAGATCCAGATATCTTTTTCTGTATCTTTCTTCAACATCTTTTAGTCCATACCAGGCAGAGGGAAGAGGTCTTACACTTTTAGTAAGTATTTTAAAATCAGAAACTTTAACAGTTATCTCACCTGCCTGGGTTTTAAAAACCTCACCAGAGATTTCTATAAAATCACCCAAATCAAAATTATTTAAAAATTCATACTTATCACCGGAAAGTTCTTGTTGAGAGAAAAAAAGCTGAATTTTTCCGGTTGCGTCTTCTAAATCTGCAAAACCAATCTTACCCATTTTACGCAAAGATCTAAGCCTTCCTGCAACAAAAGCTTTTTTACCAATCATCTTCCTGGCAATGGAAATTTCATGCTTTCTATTAGATTTAGAAGGATAAGGATTTACCCCCAGTCTTTGGATATTTTTTAACTTCTTAAGTCTTTCTTTTTGCAGCTCTTCAAATGCCATGAAATGAGTATACCTGAAGCTAAGTTTTTTTTAAAGGAGAATTACCTTACCATATAAAGAGGTGCTACTGAGTCAAAATTCTCTTCACCATTATAACCATCTGAATAATCAATATGCATCCCTAATTCACTCTTCATTCTATGATACATCTCTAGAGCACCACCTCGTAATTCTTGAACATCAAATCCTTCATTTGGGAAAGGGTAGTCACCTTTGATAACACCATTTGGAAGCATTACTCTTCCAGGAAGTAAAATTAAAGGAGTAGTTTTCCCTCGAACTTCTCTCATAAGAGGATCTGATATGTTTAAACTGGATATTGGATGAGCACCCTCTTGTATAAGATATGGGGATTTTCTATTTGTATGCTTAGCAATTGGATTTCCGGTCTTATGTATATAAAACCTGGCACCTCCGTGACGAACAAGAGCCCATGCAACAGAAGTTCTCCCTCTCTCATGACCTCTAGCGCTTGGTTCAAATACTCTTAGTACATGATCTAATACTGATACTTCACCAGCTAGTTCTGTTTTAAGAAAAAGCTTTTTTTGTATTGAAATACCGAAATATTCTGCATACTCACCAGATGGTAAGGCTTCTTCCTTATAGGCTGGAGGAGTTTTTTCGTCTCTATAAAGAAATACGCTTGGGACTTCTCTTTCCCTCCTAGCTAGTATTCTAGCTATATTTTTTTCATCCAATTCTGCTCCTAATGGTAATAACCCTTCTACGCTCATTCCTTTTACCATAAGTTGTTGACAGAACTCTTCGTCCCATCCTACATTTCGATGCAAAAAGATAGTGGCAACTCTAATCAAATAAGGTAAATTTTCTAAATATGATTTTCCTTGGAATACAACTATAGTATCTCCACCTGAAGGAAACCTTACTACTCCTCTATTATTCTCTTGGGATAATAATTCTACTGTTGTAGGTGGGGTTAAAGATGAACCATTACTTACAACTTCTTCTTGAGTTCCATTAATTGAACCTCTTCCACTCATTATCCTATCTCGCCAATCTTTTAAACCACCAGCTAAGCTAGTTAAAAAATTAGGTACACGTATTTCTATTGTTCCAGGAACCGTAACCCTTCCTCGTGGTTCAATTGATTCTACCATATTGGCGCAGATTATAACATTTTATTTGGATTTACTCAAACCTAGAGTAAAAAATTGATTCTTTTTCAATTTTTTGCCTATTTTGTTTATTTGGATTTATTTATAAAACTTTCAGCATCTTTCTTTGTTCCTGAGGCAAGTAAACGCTCCATAATGTAGGATAATTCATGTAAGGACAAAAAGATTTTAGTAAAGTTAGGTATTGCCAGCTTTCCTTTTTGTTTTATGGCCTCATTTTTAAGCATATAGTTAATAAAAATTGCTCCACCCTGAGCATAATTTGACATTAGTTTATTCTTTTTGCTTTTTTCTATAAGATCATAACTTCTGCATACAAAGGCTATAATCATCGATTCTAGCTGTTTATTTGTTAGCCTGTCTATTAAAAGCAGCGATCCTGCAATTCTCATACCCAAAAGAGTAGCTGTCAGCTCATAAATTACCGGAAACAGATCCTGAAGGTTTTGAGAAGAATGTTTGTAGTATAAATAATTATGAGCCAGTTCATGCAAAGCTACATACCTAAGACTTGCTCTGCTTAAATCCTCTTTAGTGAATTCCTCCTTAAATGCAGGAGTGAAAAATTTTTCAAAAGTAGGCATAATCTGCTCTTTTATCCTTAATTTATTAACCTGATTAAAAATAGTTACTTCTGAACCATATTTTTCCACCCATTCAATTTCCATAGGCAAATTCAGTCCAACAAATTTACTTCTAGCCATTAGACCAGACAAAATCACCTCATCAATTGTTTTTGCTTTAACATTATGGGAATTTTCCAAACGCTCATATGGAACTAAAGCCCTTCTTGAGGCATTGAAGACAATTGTTTTATAGTTGTTCAATCTTTTTGTGCCTTCTATATCTAAAACACCCACCCAAGCTTGATAAACTGCTTTTCCTTCAAATAATCTGTTGAAATAGCTTAAAGGACCAATTGAGATATCTAAAATATATGGTTTTGCTTTTATCCAACAAGCAGTTGCTTTTTCATTGCTGCCATCTAATAAAGCCTGTGATTGTATTTTTAAACACTTGGCAAATTCTTTATTATCTGAAATTTTACTGGCTTGTTCTAATTTTTCTGCAATTGGTTTTAAAAGGTTCTGGTATTTGATGTGATAAGGGGTGGCAACAAACCTCTCCTCTACCTTTTCGACTACAGTGAAGGGAGATAGAAAGATCGGGTCTTTTTTACCAAGCTTTTCTATCTCTTCTTTATCTATTGCTACTTTGGCACCTTTTTCCTGATCTATAAATATGGGTGCAATTAACCTGGCTGCTTCTACTAAAAGCTTTAAAACTTCTTTTTCATTTTTTGAAAGCTTGGGTAGTTTTGGTTTAAATTCTATTATCGCTTCTTGATTTGTATTTTTCATTTTATTTCTAATACTTTGCATTTACGTTTTGCGCTAGCAAAAGGCAAGTGCAAAGTTATAATTGCTATTTTATTTCTAATACTTTGCATTTATATCTGACAATTGGTGTTGTAACTTCTACCTCCTCATCCTTTTTAGCACCCAAAAGAGACATGCCCAAGGGAGATTCATTGGAGATTCTTTTTTTAGATGGATCTGCCTCCACCCTGCCTACTATGGTAAATTCATCAATCCCATCATCCATCTCTATTTTCACTGTTGAACCAATTACCACAAAATCATTTGTGTGAGTATCTGCTATAACTTTAACATCTTTTAAAATACTCTCCAGCTCTGCAATCCTATTTTCAATTAAGGCCTGATCTTCCATGGCGCTGTCATATTCTGAGTTTTCTGTCAGGTCACCATACTGTCTGGCCTGATGAATTCTTTCAGCAATTTCTGCTCTTTTATCTTTTCTTAAAAATTCCAATTCTTTTCTAGCTTCAGAAAGGCCTTGGGGAGTAAGGTAGGTATTTTTGAGATTCTTTTTTGTCATTATTTTAGGCAAATTGTGGCCATTTTATGCTATATCTTAGAGGAAGTCAATTGACCGGTTTGATGCATAATTCTTTTATTAATATAAGACCAAATGATAGTAATGCTAGTAATGAAATCCGGGATGAACAGATCAGAAAACAATTTGAGCAGTTAACAAAGTTTTTCTTTCAAACCTTAAATATGTGTTCTTGCTAAAATAGCTCCCACTGCAAATAATTGAGGGTTACAGGCTTTAGCTATACCATCTTCTGTATATGGAACAAGATTGCCAGAATTATCCACTACTGAAAGCTCGGTAAGACCTGCTTCTTTAAAATAATTGCCCAGGAATCTATCTAAAACTTTTGCCTCTGCAGTATAGCCATATCCTTCCATTGCCTCAGCTGCTATGGCCACCCGGTGTGGCCAAACAGTTGCGCCACACCAATAGGACTCGGCGCCGTTTTCAGCAAATTGAGTAGATTTTCTCGATCTGGTCAAAGGACCATAACGTGTCATAATATCAGGCTGCATAAACCTATAAACTATTCTCAAGGCTCTATCCGAATCTATCAAACCATAATACATAGCATCAATTGCCTCATCATTTATAATTTCTGCTTTCTTCTGCTGATCACCAAAAACTAAAGGTGATAAATATCCTTCCTCCTCCATCCAAAAAAGATCCATATACCTGGCCAATCCTCTCTCAAAAACCTCTCTTGATTCACGTACCAAATTATCTTCTCCGGCTAATTTTGCCATCCATTCCATCTCTCTGGCAGCAGCTAAAAAAATGAGGTTATTACTTGAATGCTTAAACGGCGGCTCCGGTCTGCTGCCATCCTCAAGATCATAAGCAAACCCAGAATCTCTTTCAGTATGATAACGCAGCAAATTTGGGTTTTTTGGTATTGATTCAATTAAACCATCACCATCTATATCTGCATAATTTACTTCGTGATAAAAAGCTCTTTTTATATTAGGCCAAATTCTATCAAAACGGGCATCTCTTTTTTTAGTCGAATGGTAAAATAATTCCTCAGCTTTTGCCAAAGATGATTCTGTCAGTATTGCCCCCGAGGTAGTATCACCAGCGCCAAAGTACCTGATCTCTTTTTCGCCTTCTTCGTTTACATAGGGCTCCCAGCCAGCAGCAAATAATTCTCCAGTTCGCTCGGGCGGAGTCCATCCGTTTTGCCATTGGTGTAAAATCTTTCCTGGAGCCTGATCATCTGTTGGAGATAAGGGTTCACCTCCTTGTAACTTATAAGCGGTATCTAATGACAGCTCAATCATGCTTTCAAGTTGAGGGGTAAAATTTGAATTATGTCTTAAAGATAAAACAGTGAATCTTTCAAAATCTCTGGGATAATAAGCCTGGAAACGACCAATGCCGGCATCGAAACCGTAATGAGGATTGAATAATAAAGACAATGCCCTTGTGGCTGTCTCCCTAGCACCTTCTAGCTCCGATATCATAAATGAGCTGCTCCTACAGTCCTATTTAAAGATATTCCTTTTATTTAAGAATTGCAAATAGACCCTAAGTGATAAATGATTCAAAGTACCGCCAACGGGATTTGAACCCGTGATTTCCGGAATGAGAATCCGATGTCCTAGGCCACTAGACGATGGCGGCAACTAAGAACCTATTTTACCAATTCCTTGGGGTTGATTCCAATACGCTGCTTTGCTACGCTAAATATGTGAAAAGTTTGCTCTTTCTAAAACTTATCCTGCTAACCACACTAGGCATATTAATACCTCTAGCTTTATCATTATTTTTTATTTCTGACCCTGTTATTTCAATTACAATTGGACTCTTAACTGTTTTTATTATTTCTGCAATTATATTTTTCTTTTTAAAACCTTTAAAAGATCTTATAAAAAGTACGGAAGAGCTGGGAAGTGGAAAATTTAACCAAAGAGTTAATATCAAGTCAGGGGATGAGTTTGAAAAAGTTGGTAACTCCTTTAATGCTATGGCGGAAAAACTTTCCCATGCTTTCCAAAACCTGGACAACGAAAGAGGCATGGCTCTTATCGAAAAGGTTAAACTGGAAGAGGTTTTATCTTCTATAATAGACGGCATAATTGCCTTAGATTTTAATAAAAATGTTATTTTTTCAAACAAAGCAGCCCAGGAAATGACTGGTTATACTCAGGCCCAACTGCAAGGACAAAGTATAGATAAACTTATACATTTATTTATTGACAAAGAAGAAATAGTGTCTAATAGTTATTGCCAGGCTAACTTTAATAAATCTGCCAATCTGATAGGAAAGATGGGTAAACAAACCCGGATCAATATTATAACTACAAGAGCAGAGGAAAACTCACAAACAAATGTAAACTGCATACTTATACTTCATGATTTATTCAAAGAGGAAGAACTGGAAAGGATGAAACTGGATTTTGTCTCAATGGCCTCACATGAGCTAAGAACCCCTCTTACCTCCATTGTTGGTTATCTGTCTGTATTTAGTTCAGAAAATAAAGATAAATTAGCAAAAGAGGAATCAGAATTAATAGATAAAGCATTAATTGCAGCCAAACAACTGTTAATTTTGGTTCAGAATTTGTTAAGTGTTAACAAAATAGAAAGAGTTCAAATGTCAGTCTCTCCAGAACCTGCAGATTACCTACCGATTTTATCAAAAGCAGTAGAGGATTTAAAAAGTCTATCAGCTCAAAAAAATATAGTCCTAAACCTAATCCCCCCGCAAACCTCTTTACCAAAGATACTGATTGACCCTATAAAAATTGTGGAAGTTATTACAAACCTGGTTGCCAATGCTATAAATTATACTAACCCCGGAGGTAAAGTAGAGGTAACAGTTCAAGTCTCCCGTGCTGAAGTAACAACAACAATATCTGATACTGGCATTGGGATTCCTCAAGAAGCCATACCTCATTTATTTAACAAATTTTTCCGGATATCTAATTCCACCCAACAAGCAAGCAAAGGAACAGGTCTGGGTCTATATATAGCCAAATCTATCATTGAAAAACTTGATGGCAAAATTTGGGTAGAATCCGAATTTGGAAAAGGCAGTAAGTTTTCATTTACACTTCCTGTTGTAAACCAAAGCGCAGCGTCGGTTGATAGTAATAGCTTTATATCTTCAGAGATTCAATCAGGGGCTTTAAATTATTGACCTGACTCTTTCAATTGTTTACAATGGAGCAAGCATGAATCCTACAGCTAAAAAAATTCTACTAGTCGAAGATGAAGATTTTATTAGAGACCTTTATGTCAGGCAATTAACAAAAGCCGGGTTTAATGTTAAAGCAGCAGCAGATGGGCAATCAGGATTGAATCTTTTAAGAAGTGAACCATTTGATCTTTTGCTTTTAGATATCATGCTGCCAGGAATAAATGGGTTACAACTTTTAAGAGAATTTAAGACTCAAAATCCCACCTCACCAATGATTACCATCCTTTTAACAAACTTAGGACAGGAAGCAGTGATAAAAGAAGGATTTGAACTAGGAGCTCAGGCTTATTTAATAAAAGCATCATACACCCCTGATCAAGTAGTAACTGAGGTAAGAAATGCCCTTTCAAACAGCCAGCCTGCTCCAGCGCCAACTCCCCAAACTGTTTAAGAATATATTCTTTATCTTAAAAACGGCACCAATAGAAGAGCTACTATATTAATAACTTTAATCATCGGATTTATTGCCGGACCCGCTGTATCCTTATATGGATCTCCTACTGTATCTCCTGTTACTGCTGCTTTATGCGCATCAGATCCTTTTCCGCCAAATTTGCCTGATTCTATATATTTTTTAGCATTATCCCAGGCAGCCCCTCCTGTGGTCATAGAAACAGCCACAAATATCCCTGTCACAATTGACCCAACCAGCATCCCTCCTAAAGCAACTGGTCCAAGCAAAAAACCCACTAAAATAGGAGCTAAAACAGGGATTAGGGCGGGGACTAACATTTCTTTTTGAGCAGAAGCTGTAACTATAGAAACACATGCAGCATAATCAGGCTTAGCAGTTCCCTCCATTATGCCTTTTATTGTTTTGAATTGACGCCTGACTTCTTCTACCACTGCTGCTCCTGCCCTGCCTACCGCCTCCATGGCATAAGATGCAAAAAGATATGGCAAAGCACCGCCAATAAAAAGCCCTACCAAAACCATAGGATCAGAAAGAGAAAAAATCAGCTCATTCCCCCGTGCCGAAAATTCCTGGACATATGCTGCAAATAAAACCAATGCTGCCAAACCAGCTGAAGCAATGGCATAACCTTTAGTAACTGCTTTTGTGGTATTCCCAACTGCATCCAAAGGATCAGTCACATTCCTAACTTTGGATGGCAAATTAGCCATCTCAGCAATCCCTCCGGCATTATCTGTAATTGGCCCAAAAGCATCTATGGCCACAACAATCCCTGCCAAAGAAAGCATGGTCACGGAAGCCAAGGCTACTCCATAAACCCCTGCTAATACATAGCTGATTATTACAGCAGCGGATATTAGCATTATTGGCCAAAAAGTAGATCTCATAGATAAAGCCAGTCCTGAAATAATATTGGTGGCATGGCCGGTTTTTGAGGCTCTGGCCAAACTTTGAACAGGCAAATAGTTTGTGCCTGTGTAATACTCAGTAATTAAAACCATACCTGCTGTTACCAAAACCCCAATAAGGGAAGCAAGATAAAGGTTTAACGCAGGGAAAGCTCCATTTGTTCCCATAAAACCCTGGGTCACCGGGTAGAAAAAAACTGCACATAAAAGGGCAGTGGCGATCATACCTTTATATAATGCTCCCATGATATTTTTGCTGGATAATTTAACAAATAAAGAACCTAAAACAGAAGCAAAAATTCCCATTGAAAGTATCATCAGTGGAAAAATAACTGCCAGGTTATACCCTGGAAAAAGAAGCTGACCCAATATCATGGAAGCAATTGCTGTGACAATATAAGTTTCAAAAATATCTGCAGCCATTCCAGCATCGTCTCCTACATTATCTCCTACATTATCTGCAATAACTGCTGGGTTTCTCGGATCATCCTCTGGAATCCCTGCCTCAACTTTTCCTACCAAATCTGCTCCTACATCTGCTCCTTTAGTAAATATCCCTCCTCCCAAACGGGCAAAAACCGAAATCAAAGAGCCTCCAAACCCCAAACCAACCAGACTGGCCAAATCTCCATTGGTAAATTGATAAAAACCAAAGACTGCAGCCAAAGCCAAGCCTACTACTAAAAATCCAGTAACTGCTCCCCCTTTATATGCCAAAGAAAAAGCCTGTGACAAACCCTTTTTGGCAACCTCAGCTACCCTAACATTTGCCCGGACAGCCACACTCATACCTATAAACCCGGATAAGGCAGAGAAAAAAGCCCCAACTAAAAACCCTATTGCTGTATTAGTTCCTAAGACAAAATAGATTAGAGCTGCTGAAGCTGCTGCCACTGCTGCCACTACCATATACTGCCTTTGTAAATAGGCAGCTGCCCCAATTTGAATAGCTGAGGCAATTTCTTGCATTTTTGCGTTACCGTTTTCGTGTTTTAAAACATCAACAATCAGCCAAAAACCATATAAAAGAGCTGCTGCACAAGCAGCCCAGATAATTAAATTTGCATTATTTATAATTAAATCCATGAAAATTTTTGAGGCAGTATCTTAGAATTTACAATATTAATCTCATCTAGTCAAGATCGAATCAAAAAAATTATGCAATGTAAGCAGGGGAGGGGACTGGAACATTTTTCTGTCTGGCAGGTTTTAGAGAATGGAGCAAAGCTACATTTAGCACTTCATCCATATGACTCACAAATACAAATTTAAGATCTTTTTGTACATAATCAGGGATATCTTCCATATCTTTTTCGTTGTTGGCAGGAGCAATAACTGTTTTAACTCCTGCCCTGTGGGCTGCCAGAACTTTTTCCTTAAGTCCGCCTATTTCCAAGACCCGGCCGCGTAGTGTTACTTCTCCAGTCATGGCTATATCTTTATGCACGGGTATTTTTGTTAACGCAGAAACTATTGCAGTTGTTAAGGCAATACCTGCTGACGGGCCATCTTTAGGAATTGCTCCTTCTGGAACATGAACATGGATATCCACTTTCTGAAAGAATTTCTCAGACAAACCCAATTCCTGCCAACGGGTTCTCACATAAGAGAGGGCAGCCTGGCCTGATTCTTTCATCACATCCCCTAATTGCCCTGTTAAAAGCAGGCTGCCTTTACCAGGCATTAAAGTTACCTCAATAAATAATATTTCCCCTCCTGCCTCTGTCACTGACAAACCTGTGGTCATACCAATTTCATCCTGCTGCTCTGCCAAAATCGGCAAGAATTTAACCGGCCCCAAAAACCCATGAATGTCTTCCTGCTTAATAATAAACTTTTTACCTTTAGATTGTCCTTCTGCTATTTTTCTGGCTACTTTTCTAATCACTGCTGACAGCTCTCTTTCCAAATTCCTCACACCTGCCTCCCTGGTATAACCTCTGATAATTTGGCGTACTGCTTCGTCTATAAATTCTATTTGATCACTCTTTAAGCCATGATTTTGCACTTGCTTTGGGATCAAAAAGTTTTTGGCAATATGAAATTTCTCATCTTCGGTATAACCGGCATAACGGATTACTTCCAGTCTATCCCGTAGAGCCGGAGGGATAGTATCTAAAATATTAGCAGTGGTGATAAACACCACATTAGACAAATCAAACGGCACTTCCAAATAGTGATCCGAAAAACCTTCGTTTTGTTCTGGATCCAATGCTTCAAGCAAAGCAGCTGATGGATCCCCTCTATAATCAGCGCCAATTTTATCAATTTCATCCAGCATAAAAACCGGGTTTTTGCTGCCTGATTGCTTTATACCCTGGATAATCCTTCCAGGCATGCTTCCTACATAAGTACGCCTGTGGCCTCTTATTTCTGCCTCATCTCTGATCCCTCCCAGGGAAATTTTAACAAATTTCCTGCCTAATGCCCGTGCTATTGACTTACCAATTGAGGTTTTACCAACCCCTGGAGGCCCGGCAAAACAAAGGATTGGACCCTTCATTTTCCCAGCCAGCTTATGAACTGCCAAAAATTCTATAATACGCTCTTTTACTTTCTTTAATCCGTAATGATCGTCATCTAAAATCTGCTCTGCTTTCTTTAAATCAATTTTTCCGCCTCTTTCGGATTTCCAGGGAAGATCAGTTAACCATTCCAGATAATTTCTGATATAACCAGCCTCTGGATTATAAGAGGACATCTTAGCTAGCCTTGACAACTCTTTTTTTGCTTTTTCTAAAACTTGTTTTGACATACCGCTTTTTTTAATTTTTAGCTCAAAATCGCGGATTTCCTGATGTTCAGTATCAACCCCTCCCAATTCCTCTTCAATGCTTTTCATCTGTTCTCTTAAAATTGCTTCTTTTGTCATTTTAGAAACCCGTTCTTGAGTTTGAGAGGAAATCTTTTGGGAAATTTCCATAATCCTAATCTCCTTTGCCAAAAGTTCAGATAATCTTTGTAAACGGTCAACAGCAGAAACCATTTCTAAAATTTGTTGTTTATCTATGGTTTTAAAATCTATTGCCTGAGCCACTGAATTAACCAGTTGGTTTGGATCATCTGAGTAGGTAAAAAGAGACCAGTTGGCAAAATTACTTTGGTCAAAAAATGGATTTCCCCCCAGTTCTAAAAATCTTTTAACTTGTTCCCTGACTGATCTAACCTGTGCTTCTGTTTGATCTGATCTTTCATAAAGCTCAGGAATTTCTTCTATCTCAGCTTCCAAGTAAGGCTCAGTTTGGGTAAAATTTTTCAGATAAACCCTGCTTAAGCCTTCTGCTTGCAAAGTATATTCACCTTCCGGGTTTTTAACCACCCGGCGGATCAAACAAACAGTTCCAACTTTATAAAGATCTTTTTCTGTTGGATCTTCAATTTTGGAATTTTTTTGGGTGACAAAAACAATCAGCTTATCAGAATTCCAGGCAATATCCAAAGCGGATTTGGATTTTGGCCTGCCTGAAATTATAGGCACCGAATTACCCGGAAATATAACTGTATCTCTTAATGGCCCTACCGGCATGGTAGGCTTAAGAACTACAGAAGAAGTTAAAGTTGGTTTTACAAAATCAGCCATAAAATTTTATCTTAGAATAATTAGCAGTTTAGCAGCGCGAGTGCTAAAAGTCAATACCCTTTTTTGCTTGTATTCCTTTTTGGTATGGATGCTTAACCTCCTGCATCACGGTTACTAAATCTGCTGCTTTAATCAACTCTTCAGGAGCATGATGTCCTGTCAATACTAAATCCAATCTGTTAGGTTTATTACCGGTAAGCTGTAAGGCTTGGGTAAGAGATAATACCCCAGAAGCCACAGCTCCCACTATCTCATCTGCTACTACTATATCCCATTTATCTGATATTACTTCCTTATATAATATATTAAAAGTATCCCGTGCTGCTTTTTGGTGCTCTTTTTTGGGCACTTTACTTCCTAAAATCCCTAAAAAGCCTTTCCCTCCTTGAATAATTTTAACATAGGGTGAGAGCTTTTTAATCCCTGCTAATTCCCCTGTAAACCAGGATTTACCAAATTGCACAATTAAGCACTTTTTCTTATACCCAACAGCCCTTAAAACCAGCCCTAAAGCAGCTGTTGTTTTCCCTTTTCCTTCACCAGTATAAACAATAATTAACCCTTTTTCATCAATCATGAGCTGATTTTAACAAACAAACAATGATTTTGTGCATACACCTCGGGGGTGGAAGTGTATTGACACCTCGGTTCTATTACAGTATTCTGAGTTCAAATGCCAACGAGAACTATACCACTTATTAATGGGCAAATATATCACATATACAATCGTGGAGTAGAGAAAAGACGAATATTTGAAAACCGCAGAACTTATAATAGGTTTCTACAAGCAATTAAATATTACCAGCGAGAAGGTCCCAAACCTAAATTTTCTAACTTTGTAAAATATAAATTATTTGAACCAAATCCTAATAAAAAGATTGTAGAAATTATCTCCTACTGCTTAATGCCAAACCACTTTCACTTTTTACTGAAACAAGTAAGAGAAAATGGCATCAGTGAATTTATAAGTAAACTAACTAATAGCTACACTAAATATTACAATACTAAGTTTGCAAGAGTAGGACCTCTTCTGCAAGGACAATTTAAGGCAGTTTTAGTTGAGTCTGATGAACAATTCCTACATGTTTCAAGATATATTCATCTAAACCCCCTAGTATCCTTTTTGGTTAAAGATCTAAAAAACTACGAATGGTCATCCTATAAAGAATATATTACTAAAACTGATCAGGACATCTGTACAAAAGAGGAAATTTTAAATTTCTTTAAATCAGCTGGGGATTATGAACAATTTGTTTTAGATCAAGCAGATTATGGCCAAAAATTAGAACTGATAAAACATCAGCTCTTTGATGGGGAGATTTGATCCTTCACCTCGGGGGTGGAATCGTAGCTACATCATCCCTGTTGCGAGGTCGGCCATAGGCGACCGAAGCAATCTAGCTTAGGCAATGACAATTTTCTATTTTGTGGCAATTGCAGTTCTAATTTCGGTTAAATGGTTTAGATTACCAATGGGGTTTTTAGTGGCTAATGGATCAATTACAGCCATTTGAGCATGAAAGGCTTTTAGATATCCGGGTTTTTCTGAAGCACGTTGGGCAATTCTTTCATTAATAAGTGCCAATCGTTGTATTGATAGAGCTGCAGGATCTACTTTTCCCACAATTGCTGTCTTATAACTAGCAATGGTAGATCTTGCCCTTAATTGATCAGTATAGTCCCAAAATGCCATAAATTCGGGGGATCCTACTTCAGCATTTTCGACTAAAGCTTCTAGTTGTACTCTTTCTTGATCTACTGATGCTTGTTCACCTTGGCCACTAATTTCTGACATCTTATAAGTATATTAAATAATCTACTAAAAGTAAATAAAAAAACAACCTCCACCACAAGTGGTATCCATTTTAAAATCCCTCTTTCTTAACACATACTATACCCACAACTGTGGCATTTTTTGCAACCCTCTTCCATTACAAATGAGGCTGAACCGCATTCAGGA
>CAZDFU010000020.1:0-17744 GCA_964504985.1 uncultured Gammaproteobacteria bacterium | reverse complement strand
TGGAATCTCTAGTCCAGCAATAGCGGTCTTACTCCGTGCAAAGTGAACCCATCGGAGTTTACCCTCGCAAGAGGCGGTGAGAATCGGAGCCCAGGGTTTGACTATTCGATTAAGAAGGGGTCGCAAGACTCCTTTTTTGTAGGAAAATTACTCTTTGTAGATTGCTTTTATATCCGGCCAGGAATCTAATTTCTCTTGTTCAATTAAATTTTCTATTAAATTACTGTAAGTATCATCCTTAAAGTTATATTTGTAACTTATTGCTCCGGCAATGAAATCCGCTATTTGTAGGATGCTATTACCCCTACTATCAGCGTGTTCTTTAAACTGTAAAACGCCTTTCTTGGAAACCTTACCCACCACCTTAAGAGTTGTTTTCTCAACAGCCTCTTGATCCTTTGGTTTAGTATATTTTTTATCAACAGTCAAAACTATTACTGGATGTTTTTTCAATGCTTCACTAACTGCAAAACCAACTACAATTCCATAATTTTCAGGGGTATCCGGAATACGTCTATTGGTTTTATCTATTATAAAAGCGGATACTTTAATGGATCTTTTACTAATAGCCTGTAAAGTTTTGGTCCTAACTCGATTTGTAGAATGAGCAAATTTTAATTCAAGGATATCTTTTTTCCTACCCCTAAGTTCGTTTTTCCTAATCCTTTTAAAAATTGATTGGTAACTTTTTTCATTTTGGTCAGTAGTTAAAACAATCACTACAGAGAAAAAAGAAGCTCTATCAGTTAAATTCGGAGATTCATCTAAAAATCCATAAGTTAAATTATCGTTAGTATTCATAAAAGTATACAGTGTTTATAATAGCCTTTTTTTAATGCTTTACTCAAATCTGTCGTTCTTGACAACCGTTTTAAATAGAGGTAATCTGTTAGAGTACCTTGCTAAAGATATAGGATATTTCAAGTAAGGTGATTTTTTAACTTTGGAGTTGTTTTTAAGTAATTATTGAAATCTTCTGATTACACCCACACATTTGCCTTGTATCCTTAAGGAATCTGGATCATCTACATATATTGGGGACAGAGAGGCATTGGCAGGTTCAAGTCTTATTCTATTAAGCTCCCTAAAGAATCTTTTTAAAGTGGCTAAACCATTATCCAGTAAAGCTACCACAATATCCCCGTCAATGGCATCATTTTGTTCTTCAATAATGACATAATCTCCATCTAATATCCCATCCTCAATCATTGAATCACCCTTTACTTGTAAAACATAGGAACGTTTTTTACCAGATAACATGCCTGAAGTAACCTTAACGCTGGCATCAGGATCTGTATAAGCCATGATTGGTTGGCCTGCTGCTATATAACCTAAGATTGGTAATTCAATCCCCGCTAGGGCATTTGACATCTTTTGATCCAAAAGCTCAATTCCCCTGACTGCTCCTTCAAACTTTTTAATTACTCCTTTTTTTACCAAAGCTCCCAAATGCTCATGGACTGTGGCTAGGGAAGAAACACCAATTGCTTCTGCAATCTCTCCTAAAGTGGGAGAATAACCATATTTATCTATATATTGTTTAATAAAACCAACAATCTGTTTTTGTCTTCTGTAAAGAGTAACTGCCATATAATTATTAATTTACCAACAAAACCCGAATATGTCAATATGAACTTTATATATCAAACAGTGTCAAAAAAAATTTAGATTAATTTTTACTGATTTCTTACTAAAAGTTTGTAAATAAATTATCCAAAGAAGATAGGATAGCTTTTAAAGATAGAAGTCCTATGAGAAAATTTTTGTCAATACTTTTAATATTACTATTTTTTCCCTTCCTTGCTAGTATACCTGTGTATGCAGCAGAAGGATCTGATAGTGATTCAGGCAGCAGAGATTCTAATGTAGAATCTTTTAATCCAGAATCTGATAATGTAGGTTTGGGAAATGAAGGAAACTCTGGTAATAATATCTTAAATAATGAAGGAAAAAAGGAGGAGCCTTTAAGTATTCAACCCTTACCTTCTCAAGCCTCAAAAGAGCCTATTATACCTGCAGTTGCTCTCTTTAACACTGACATTGGCATAGCACAAGAAAATACACCACAAGGGCCACCATCTCAAAACGGATCAAAAAAAGATAATGAGAAGCAAATTGCCAAAATAGAAGAAAAATCCCCGATAGAGGGTGTTTCTAAGCAGCCAAGTGAAAATAATCCTTCTTCTGTTTCTAATTTAAATTCTGAGGAAGTTATAGGTTCAGAAGTTGTAGATCCAGAGGAGCTAATGTTAGGAGAAATAAATGCTCCTAACATCCTTCCAAAATTCTCAGGTTATAAAACGCTATATTCTGAATCTAAAATACCTGCCCAGGCAAATGCCTTTGTTATGGCTGTATCCATATTTTCTATTTTTACCGGCATTTATCTAATTAATCCCCGTTTCTTTAAGCCTTTGCTAAAAAAATCCAAAAAAGAAGAAATTACCTTCCCTCCTGTCAGAGTGGAAACTAGTTGAAGAGATAAAAACAATGAATAGACAGCTTGCATACCTATTAATCTTATTAGGAGTAACAGGGGTATTAACAGTTTTGTACATTAACAGTAAATATAGCTCTTTAACAAGAACGTTTTCTGCAAGGACTCTTTTAACATCTTCCTGGGAGAAATATAAGGATAAGTTTATCAATGAAGATGGCAGGGTAATTGATCCAGTAGGATTTATAACAACTTCAGAAGGACAGTCTTATGCAATGCTTAGGGCAGTATGGATAGATGATAAAGCGCAATTTGATAAAAGCTGGAAATGGACGGAAGACAATCTTAAAAGAGCAGATGATAATCTATTTGGCTGGAGGTGGGGACAAAAGCTGGATGGCAGTTATGGTTTTTTAGAAGGGGGCGGGGAGAATTCAGCTTCTGATGCTGATTCAGATATAGCTTTGGCTTTAATTTTGGCCTCCAGGCGTTGGAGTACCCCAAGTTATCAGGATGAGGCAATGCCTATTTTGAAAGATATATGGGATAAAGAAGTTGATCAGGCGGGTGGAAAAAATTACCTGATAGCAGGGAATTGGGCAAAAGGATCTGATAGGTTTGTGTTGAATCCTTCATACTTGGGCCCATATAATTTCAGGATCTTTGCAGCCACAGATCCAGGCCATGATTGGTTAAGTTTAATTGATCCACTGTATGAGCTTTTAGACAAAGTTGGTTATGCAAATCTGGATAAGAGCAAAGGATCTGGTATGCCTCCTGATTGGGTAGAGATGGAAAAAGCTTCAGAAAACCTTGTTGCATCAGGTTTAGATAAATTATCCACAGATTATTCTTATGATGCCTTAAGGGTTCCATGGAGGGTAGCTCTGGATTGGGAATTAAATAAAGAAGAAAGGGCGAAAAAATATTTGGAGTCTAATTTTAAAGTCCTAATTGAGGATTTAAAACAAAATGGAGAACTTGCAGATAGATATGCACACGATGGGAAAAGATTGTCCGGTAACGAGTCACCATCTATGTATGCCACCTCTTTGTTCTTTTTAAAGCTAGTAGACTCAAAATTAGCTCAAAAAGTTTATGAAGAAAAAATTCTCAGGCTTTATTCAAATGATCAAAACCAATTTAAGGAAAATGTGTCTTATTTTGATCAGAATTGGCTTTGGTTTGGAACAGCCCTTTTTACAGGACAAATTAATAACTTATGAGGAATCTAACAATTACATCAAGAAAGATATCCGTATTTTTGCTGTTAACCAATATGGCAGCTGCACTGATATATTTATCCTGGTGGTTTGACCCAGCGCACATAGACCATCCTGTTCTTTATTCAGCTCTTTTTCTTGGTGAGATTTATCATATCTTTATGGCCATGACTTTTTGGCAGACTATCTGGCCTTTTAAAGAAAAAACCAAACCAAGGACTTTTGATGAACGTTTTATTCCCAGTGTAGATGTTTTTATCACCGTAGCAGGGGAACCAGTTGAGTTAGTAAGAAAAACAGCAGAGGCTGTGAAGAATTTAGACTATGGAAATTATAAAGTTTACCTGCTAAACGATGGTTTAGCTGCTTCCAAAGCTAACTGGCAGGAAATAAATAAACTGGCCAACAAGCTTAAGATTGGATGTATAACCAGAACAATAGGAGGGGGAGCAAAAGCAGGTAATATTAATAATGCCTTAAGGCAAACCACATCAGAAATTGTAGTAATCCTCGATGCTGATATGGTTGTCCATCCACAGTTTTTAAGAAAAATAATCCCCTTTTTTAAGGACAGAAAAGTGGGGTTTGTACAAACACCACAGTACTACAAAAACTACCGTCAAAACCGGGTTACCCAGGCTGCCTGGCAGCAGCAAAAATTCTTCTTTGGCCCAATTATGGAAGGGAAAGACAGGCAAGGGAGTGCTATTATCTGCGGAACCAATGTTGGGATACGGAGAAAGGCTTTGGAAGAGGCGGGGGGGATGTGTGAAGATAATATTGCTGAGGATTTTTTAACTTCCCTTTATATCTACCAAAAAGGTTGGAGGTCACATTACTTAAAAGAAGTATTAGCAGAAGGTTTATCACCTGTAGATTTATTATCTTATTACAACCAACAACACAGATGGGCAAGAGGGTCCTTAGAGGTTTTGTTTGGGCAAAACCCTTTATTTAAAAAAGATTTAAGCTGGGCTCAAAAGATTCAATTTATATCTTCTGCTGCATTTTACTTAAATGGTTTAGTGGTGTTTATAGATATGTTAATGCCTCTTATTTTCCTTTATACAGGTATAAAGCCTGTCGGGGAAACCACCACTTCATTTATCCTATACTTTGTGCCTTTTATTTTTTTGGTTTTTTATACTTTAAATTTGGTATCAAGAGGATCGTTGACTTTTAAAGCAATAGCTTTTTCCCATTCCAGCTTTATCCTGCAGCTTTCTGCCCTAAAAGATTTAATATTTGGGATAAAAACCAGCTTTTCGGTAACATCTAAAAAAGCATTAGAGGGAAACTTTCTTTTTTTGGCTTATCCCCATCTTCTTTATATTCTGCTTGGGATAGTTGGTTTGGTGGTGGCAGTACTCCGGGAAGGGATAAACCCATCAGTTGCTGCTAATCTTTCCTGGACTGTTTTTAATATTGTAATGTTTATTCCCTTTATTGCAGCATCATTCAAATGGGAACAGCTTTTAGATGTTAATTTTTATATAAGAGGATTAGTAAGGGTTGTTGCACAAAACCCTGTACCGTCTGGTGCGGAGCAAAGTTATGACAAATGAATACGGTAAGATCTGCAAGCCCTTTGCTGTTGATTCTTTTGGCCTCTGTTCTGGCGATTGTATTTACCCTTTACTCACAATCACTGAGGCTTGATGAATCTCAATCTATTTGGGTGGCTACAAAATCAGTAGGTGAGATTTTAAACTTTGTAGGCCAGGATGTGCACGTTCCTTTATATTTTTTGCTCCTTCATTTTTGGATACAGATTTTTGGCACAGACGTTTTTGTCAGCAGATTGTTATCCCTTATATTTTTTATTTTATCTTTTTTTGCTATATATAAACTTGCAAGTGAGGTATCTGATAACAGGCTGGCTATTTTGACAATTGCTCTTTTTTCCCTGTCGCCTTTTATCATCTGGTATGCAGCTGAGACCAGGATGTATACCCTGTTTATTTTAATCAGCACCCTTCAAAGCTTAAGTTTTATAGTTTTTTTTAAATCTGCAGGTAAAAGCGGGAAAACAGCCTTACTTGTTACCAGCCTGCTAGGTTTTTTTACCCATTATTTTTTTGTATTTCAATTATTTACCCAGATAATATTTTTGTTTGCCAAATATACCCCTTCTCTTTTTCAGAGAAATCTTGAACCTAATTTAGCTTTAAGGCAGATAATTTTCAAATTCTTTCTGATTTCAGGAAGTGCTTTTGTTCTGTTTTTTCCATGGATTATTTATGTTTTTAGATTGGGCTCTGCTTCCAATACCCAGCCTTTGATACCACAACCATCAACTTATAATATCTTCCAAACATTTATAAACTTCCTGTTTGGGTTTCAATCCCAGGATATTCAGTCTACTTTGGTATCTTTGTGGCCACTTTCTATCATAATCATGTTTTTAATATTCACCAAAAGAGTTAAGTTCCGGCCCCGTTTACTGGACTATTTTGTCCTGCTGACAATCTTGCCTGTAATTTTGGCTTTTATTATATCCATTATTTTAAGGCCATTATTTTTATCAAGATACCTGATTTTTGTAACACCCAGCCTATTTTTAATCCTGGCATGGATACTTTTGACTTTAATAAGGAAAAAGGTCATGGTTGGTGTTTTTTTAGCCTTTCTTAGTTTGGCTGCTCTGGTTTACCAGAATATTTCTGTTTATTCACCCATAAAAGAAGATTACCGCCAGGTTGCAGATTATTTAAATCAAAAAACTACTCCAAAGGATATTATTGTTATCTCCTCCCCATTTACTATTTATCCTGTTGAGTATTACTACAAAGGAGGAGCAGCAATGGATACTATTCCTTCCTGGGATAGATTTACTAAAGGAATTATACCTCCTTTTTCCAAAGAGAAATTAGTTTCCCAGGTTGATAATTACAAAACTCAAAATATCAGGATTTTTTTAGTACTCTCCTATGATCAGGGTTATGAAAAAGATATCAGGGAATACTTTGATAAAAGTACCCAGCTTCTGGATCAGCAGAGGTTTTCTCCGGGCCTTGAAATTAGGGTTTACAGATTAAGGTATGATGTTGATTTACCTACATAATCTACTTCTTTCCTAATTCTTACAGAATCTTGATAGCATTTCTTAAATAAAACTTGACAAAAAAAAGTTTTGCTGATAGTATTTCGCCTCTGCCTATGATCAGCAAAGCTAAAAGTTTACTGCTCAGCTTCTTTTACACTGTTTTAACTTTTGTTTTCCCCTTGTTTGGTAATCTGGTAACTCCTGCATATGCTGCAGATGTTACTACTTCTCTTTATACTGATTCCCTCACATCAGGTTGGGTAAACTGGTCCTGGAGTAGCTGGGTTAATTTTGATAATCCAGTCCCTATTTTTTCCGGCAGTAAATCTATAGCCTTTGGACCAAATGGGTGGGGTGCTTTATATCTTCATTCTGACTCAGGACTGGATATTTCATCTTTTAGCTTCTTAAGGTTTTCCATGCAGGCTGTTTCAGCTAATACCAAATTCAAACTGCTTATTTATGATGGTAATAATAATGCCTCAACACAACTTAATTTAATTGATTTTGGCGGTGACATACCTACTAACTCTTATAAGATATACAATATCCCTGTTTCTTCAATATCCCCCAGGTTTATCAAAGGCATTGCCTGGCAGGATATTACAGGAAATAACCAGCAGCCTGTATTTTTAGATCAGCTGGAATTTGTCAAACCAGCATCGCTTCCTTCACCTCTTCCGTCTCCAACGCCTCTTCCATCTTCCACATCTTTGGATATTTACACGGATTCACTGGCAGCTTCCTGGATAAACTGGTCATGGGGTGCAGGAGTTAACCTTGCTTCTGTGGTAACATTCACAGCCAATAACCCCTGGTCAGCTTTTTATCTTCATACAGATGTACCGGTTAATAGCAGTCCTTATCAATACCTTAGTTTCCATGCTAAAGCAAGCAGTGCTAACCAACAATATCAGGTGATTGTGTATGATGTTAATAACCAACCTATTAAAAGTTTACCCTTATCTAATTTTGGTCCTATACCCCAAGACACCTTTAAAACTTATAATATTTTGTTTTCAGATTTGGGGGCAAGCAACCGCCAGATTAAGGGTGTGGCTATCCAGGAATCAAAAGGTCAATCTCAGCCTGCTTTATATATTGGTAACTTAAGTTTCAGAAGCACACAGCTCTTAAGTTCCCAGACTACCATTTCACCAAGTCCTACCCCTGCCCCTGTTGTTAATTTGTCAGGTTTTACCAGCTCAGCTGGGAAAATATTTAAAAATGGGGCTCAACTTAGGTTAAAGGGAGTGAACTGGTTTGGTTTTGAGACAAATACACATGTGGTACATGGGCTTTGGGCAAGAGGTTACAAAGAGATGATTTCACAAATGAAAAATTTAGGCTTTAATGCAGTCAGGTTGCCTGTTTGCCCATTAACAATTTCTGGAACTTCTGTTTCCTCTGTAGATTACAGCAAAAATGCAGATCTGAAGGGTTTAAATAGCCTTCAGGTTCTGGATAAAGTTTTGGGAGAATTAAATAATCAGGGTATGTATATTTTGCTGGATCATCACAGGCCGGATTGTGAAGCAATTTCTGAGCTTTGGTACACTCCCTCTTATTCAGAATCTTCCTGGATTACTGATTTAAAAACTATGGCCAACCGTTTTTCCAGCCTGCCTAATTTTTTGGGTATTGATTTAAAAAATGAGCCTCATGGTGCTGCTACCTGGGGGACTGGTAATTTATCAACTGATTGGAATAAAGCTGTGGAAAGAGCAGGGCAGGCTGTGCTTTCTGTTAACCCAAACCTGCTGATTTTTGCAGAAGGCATTGGAGAAAACAGCAGTTGTTCTTCAAACCAGGGACATTTTTGGGGAGCAAATTTAGAACCACAAAGATGTACACCCATTTCCACCAGTTCAATTCCTGCTCAAAAATTAGTTCTTTCCCCCCATGTTTATGGGCCTGATGTAGGGTATCAAACATACTTTACTGACCCCAGTTTCCCGGATAATATGAGTACTATCTGGGATACCCAGTTTGGATATTTAACATCCAGTGGATTTAGCCTGGTTCCAGGGGAATGGGGAGGCAGGATGGGTACAAATGGAGGCAGCGGGCAGGATTTAACCTTGCAGCAAACATGGGTAAATTATATGAAAAATAAGCACATCTGCGATTCTTTTTACTGGAGCTGGAACCCTAATTCAGGAGATACAGGTGGAATTTTGCAAGATGATTGGTTAACTCCCTGGCCAATAAAAATGAATTTGTTATCAGACTACTTCAATACCTGTAATTAGCCCTTTTATCAGTAGGCTCTTTGAGAGTAAGCTATAGAAGGTCCCCTGGCTTCTTGTTCAGGTGCCTGAATCTCCAACTCTTTCCAATATACATCTCCTGCAATGCCTAACATAGAAGCACATTTTTTAAGGCAATCTGAAGCAGCTGCTTTTAAATCATCTGCAATAGAAACAGGTTCACCTGTAGTTCTACCCTCGTCAGAGGGAAAGCTCCGCTTATGAAATTTAATGTCAGCACCCCCAAATTGACCTTTGGTAATGGTGTGGTTTTTAGCCCTGACAGAAAGCTCACCCCTGACCCAAACCTGTTTTTTACCAATCTGCTGCTCTAAAACTTTAAAATCCCAATCCCAGCCAAAAACTTGGTTTAACATATTTATCACATACCCTACCTCCACATAACTTAATGGTAATCCACCAGGACCTGGTCTTGTTTTAATAAATTCTTTAGGGGTTTTTTGAGTAATAAAAGCAAGCTGAGCTTCATTTAAATACTGAGGAAGTTTTTCCAAAGTAGCAGGTTTTTCCATAAGATTACTTATAACAGTTGGAAATTAAATTAAAGCTAGATAGAAGTAAGAGTTTAGTAAAGAAAGATGTATAATTAGCAGTTATGGCAAAGTTTCAAATTGTATCTAGTTTTAAACCAACAGGGGATCAGCCACAGGCTATTAACAAGCTTGTGGCAGGCCTCAATAAAGGGGAGGAGCATCAAGTCCTTCTGGGGGTAACCGGCTCTGGAAAAACATTCACCATGGCTAATGTTATTCAGGCTGTGCAAAAACCCACCCTGGTAATTTCCCACAATAAAACCCTGGCAGGACAATTAGCTCAGGAATTCAGGTCTATTTTCCCCAATAATGCTGTTGAGTATTTTGTTTCTTATTATGATTATTATCAGCCTGAGGCTTATGTCCCCCAATCAGATACTTATATTGAAAAAGAAACACAAATAAATGAGGAAATAGAAAAACTAAGGCTTTCTGCCACCACTTCTTTGATGACCAGAAGAGATGTATTAGTTGTTGCCTCTGTTTCTTGTATTTATAACTTGGGTAATCCTGCTGAGTATAAAGGAGCTATTTTGGAAATAAAAAATGGGGTAAGGGTTGGATTTGAATCTATTATGAAAATGTTAAACAAAATGTTTTATGCACGCAATGATATAGATTTTAAAAGAGGCTCATTTAGGGTGAAAGGGGATACTATAGATATTTTCCCAGGCTATTCTGAAAGGGCAGTCAGGCTAGAGCTCTTGGGGGATAAAATAGAAAAAGTCTCACATCTTGATCCTTTGACAGGTTCCCTGGTCCCTGCATCAGAAACAATCTCCATTTATCCAGCCAAACACTATATTACCCCTGAACAGATGTTACTTCCTGCTTTAAAGCAAATAGAAAGGGATTTAGAAATAAGGCTGAAAGAGCTAAAACAACAAGGGAAATTACTTGAGGCTCAAAGGCTTGAGCAAAGGACCAGATATGATTTAGAAATGATTCAGGAGTTTGGTTATTGTAACGGGATAGAGAATTATTCCAGATATTTTGAGGGAAGAAAGAGCGGAGATCCTCCATATACTTTAATGGAATATTTTCCCAAGGATTTTTTGCTTATTATTGATGAATCACATATAACTTTACCTCAGATTAGAGGTATGTATAACGGTGATAGGTCAAGGAAAGAAACGTTAATTGAGTTTGGTTTCAGGCTGCCCTCTGCTTTGGATAACAGGCCTTTAAAATTTGAGGAATTTCAAAGAAAGCTAAATCAAGCAATTTATGTTTCAGCCACCCCAGATGAATATGAATTATCTCTTTCTGGAGCAGAAAATATTGCAGAACAATTAATAAGGCCCACAGGTATTATAGATCCCAGGATTTCTGTCAGGCCTACACAGGGACAAATTGAAGATGTAATGAAGCAAGTAAGGATGAGGGTTGAAAAAGGAGAAAGGGTTTTAATAACAACCTTAACCAAAAGGATGGCAGAAGACTTATCTGAGTATCTAAAAGAGAAAGGAATTAAGGTAAATTATCTGCATTCTGATATAGAAACATTAAAAAGATCTGATATTTTACAAGCCTTAAGGCTTGGTGAATATGATGTGATTGTGGGGATTAACTTATTAAGAGAAGGCTTGGATCTTCCTGAGGTAACTTTAGTTGTAATACTGGATGCTGATAAGGAAGGTTTTTTAAGATCAAGGACTTCTTTAATCCAAACAATGGGCAGGGCAGCCAGAAATATAGGAGGAGAAGTGATTATGTATGCAGATACCACAACTAAGTCAATGAAAGCAGCAATTGATGAGGTAGAAAGAAGAAGGAAATATCAGGTGGAATATAATAAAAAGCACCATATTACCCCAAAAACTATAGAAAAAGCCTTAAGGGAAAGATTAATTGAAGCTGTTGAGGAAATAGAAGAGGAATTAGGTAAAAAGGATCTGACAATAGAAGATATTCCTGTTAAAGAAAGGGTAAAAATGGTTAAAAACTTAAAGGAACAAATGAAACAAGCAGCAGAAATACTGGATTTTGAGGAAGCAGCAAGGATCAGGGATCAGATAAAAGAATTAACCCAACAGGTTCGTTAATCTTGTTGTGGCAAATAATAGAATGGTTGGTGCGCTGGTGTGATACCCTAGGAAGAATCCATTTCTTATTGCGAATTTAGCTGCCCTTAATGTTGCCTCATCATCAATAATCAATTAGCACTTATGATTTTGAGGAAAAAAGTTAGCTTGCAACCTTTAAGGTTACCGCACAAATTTTCAAGCAGTAAGAATAGGGGATCACCCGGGATCAAATAATCAAAATCAAATAAAAGAGCTAAGTGTATAGAAGTTTAGGGCTTCCAAAATCTTGCAAAAGCTGTTACAATATCTGTTTAAAACTTCGGGTTTATTTTGTCTGAGAACCCCGCAGCTTGCTGCTGGGAGAACAACTAAAAGGATTAAATGTAAAATATGTCAACTGACAGGATCATCATTAAAGGCGCCAGGGAACATAACCTCAAAAACGTTGATCTGGAACTGCCTAAAAACAAGTTAATTGTTTTTACAGGAATTTCAGGTTCAGGCAAATCCTCTTTGGCTTTTGATACCCTTTATGCAGAAGGGCAGAGAAGATATGTTGAGAGCCTTTCTGCTTATGCAAGGCAGTTTTTAGGGGTAATGGATAAACCTGATGTAGATATGATTGAAGGTTTATCACCAGCAATCTCTATTGATCAAAAGGGGGTATCGCATAACCCCAGATCTACCGTTGGTACAACCACAGAAATATATGATTATTTAAGGCTTTTGTTTGCCAGAATTGGCCACCCCCATTGTCCTGTTTGTGGAAGGGAAATTAGCAGGATGAGTGTGGAACAAATAATAGAACAAGTGACAAGTGACAAGGCACAAGTAACAAGTAGAAAGCAAAGAAGGATAATGATATTGGCTCCTGTTGTGAAGGATAGAAAAGGAGAATACTCCTCTCTTTTTGAAGACTTAAGGAAAAAGGGGTTTTCCAGAGTCAGGGTGGATGGACAAGTAAGGGATTTAACAGAAGATTTTGTATTGATTAAAACAAATAAACATACGGTTGATTTATTGGTAGACCGCTTAGTATTGGACAAAAAATCTTCTCAAGACCAAAATATGTACTCAAGGTTGTCACAAAGTATTGAGACAGCGCTAAAATTTGGTGAAGGATCTGTGATAATCTCAGATGTTGTTGATGCCTCATTAGAATTTCCTCAAAACCCTAAGAAAATGGAGGATCATTTGTATTCTGAAAGATTTGCCTGTCCTGTAGATAATATTGCCCTCTCAGAAATAGAACCAAGGCTTTTTTCCTTTAATTCTCCTCATGGAGCTTGCCAAACCTGTAATGGATTAGGTTCACTTTTAGAAATTGATGCAGAAAGCATCTTAAACCCCATTCTTTCAATTGATGAAGGGGGGATCCTGCCAATGCAAAAGCTGGCAGGGGCAGATACCTGGTTTACCAGGCTGATTGAAGGTGTGGGAAAAGAATATGGATTTGATTTAAGGACAAGGATGGGGAATTTAACAGATAAGGCACGCCAGATCTTGCTTTATGGCTCAAAAGATGAGCAATTTAAAGTTGAAGGAAAAAACAGGCAGGGAAGATGGACGCACTTTTACAGCGGGTTTAATGGCCTTATTTCTTATTTGAAAGAAAGATATAAAGAAACAGAATCTGAGTGGGTAAAAGGGGAGATAGAAAAATATATGGTAAAAGAAACCTGCCCTAAATGTAAGGGGGCAAGGCTTAGGGATGAAGCATTATCAGTAACTATAGAAGGCTCAAATATTGCTGAAGTAACAACCCAGTCTATAAATGATGCTTTAGAATGGATTGATACCATTAACTATTCTCACAGAGAAGCCACAATTGCTGCCCCTATTGTTAAGGAAATAAAATCCAGGTTGAAATTTTTAATTGATGTTGGGTTGGATTATCTGACTTTAGACAGAGCTTCTATGACTTTAGCTGGGGGAGAATCACAAAGAATCAGGTTAGCCTCACAAATAGGGTCTGGTTTATCAGGGGTTTTATATGTTTTGGATGAACCATCCATAGGTCTTCATCAAAGAGATAATTCCAGGTTAATTGAGACTCTTAAAAAGCTAAGGGATTTGGGAAATACAGTTATAGTTAATGAACATGATGCTGAAATGATGGAAAATGCTGACCTTTTGGTTGAGATTGGTCCAGGAGCAGGTGAGCATGGAGGAAAAATTGTGGCTTTGGGTTCTCCTGAAGAGATTAAAAAAAATAAAAATTCTTTGACAGGAAAATATTTATCTGGTGAAAAAGTGGTTAAAGTTAATGGTGAGCTAAAAAGAGAATATGTAAACGCTGGCAAACTTAAAATTTTAGGGGCTGCGGAACATAACCTTAAAAATATTGATGTGGAAATCCCCCTGGGTCAGTTTGTGGCTATCACTGGTGTGTCTGGATCAGGCAAATCAACCCTGGTGCATGATGTTTTATATAAAGCCCTGGCCCATAAAATCTATAGGTCAAGGGATAGGGCAGGTGCCCATAAAGGCATGGAGGGGATTGAGTACATAGATAAAGTAGTCCTGGTTGATCAGTCTCCAATTGGCAGAACCCCCAGGTCTAATCCGGCAACTTATACAGGAGCTTTTACTTTTATCAGGGAACTGTTTGCCAACTCTCCTGAGGCTAAAATAAGGGGATATGGCCCAGGCAGGTTTTCTTTTAATGTTAAAGGAGGAAGATGTGAGGTTTGTGAGGGTGAGGGACAGATTAAAATTGAAATGCAGTTTTTGCCAGATGTGTATGTGAGTTGTGAGGGGTGTAATGGTAAAAGGTATAACAGGGAGGCTTTGGAAATTCATTTTAAAGATAAGGATATCTCAGAGGTTTTAGATATGACTGTTGAGGAGGCTTTGAAGTTTTTTGAAAATATTCCCCAGATTAAAAATAAAATTGAAGTTTTAAATGATGTAGGATTAGGCTATATTAAACTTGGCCAAAGTGCACCTACTTTATCAGGAGGAGAAGCTCAAAGGATTAAGCTATCAGCAGAGCTTTCCAAAAGACAAACAGGCAGAACAATATATATCTTGGATGAACCAACCACAGGGCTGCATTTTGCAGATATAGAAAGGCTTCTAAATATCCTTAGAAAATTGGTTAATTTTGGAAATACAGTTCTAATAATCGAGCATAATTTAGACGTAATTAAAAATGTTGACTGGATTTTGGATTTAGGCCCCCAAGGAGGGGATAAAGGAGGAAGGGTTATTGCAGAAGGATCTCCTGAAAAAATAGCCTCCACTAAAGCCTCCTACACTGGTCAATACCTGGCAAAGATTATCTGAGCCGATTAGCTTAAAAGAAGCTATTTTGTTACAATATTAACAGTGATTAAAAAGATTTTTTTACTCATCCTCTTAGTTTTAAACTTAACTTTTATCCCAAAAGCTATTGCTGAGGAGTCTTCAGCAAGTGGTTCTGGCTTCGCCACATCTTATGAAGTTTTATATGATGTAGATTTAGAAGGAGTAACTGCTGTTACTGAAAAAATAACCCTTCGTAATTTAACTCCTGAGTATTATGCCAACCAGTTTAAATTAACCATAGGCGCCACAGATATATTTGATATAAAGGCCTCAGATAATGGAGGTGTCTTAGAAGTTTCCTCAGAGCAAAAAGATACATCAACCATACTTAGTGTTAAGTTTAATCAGCAGGTTGTGGGAAAGGATAAAAAGTTAAACTGGACTTTAAATTTTAAGTCCAAAGACTTTGCCCAAAAATCAGGAAAAATATGGGAAGTACGGGTACCTAAAGTTTCAGCTACTCCTTTTTTGGAAAACTATAACTTAACTATTTCTGTCCCCACACAATTTGGTGAACCTAGCCTTATAAGCCCTACCCCAAAGTCCCAAACAGGCTCTTTTAATAAGCTCCTTTTAATTTTTGATAAACCACAGTTATTAACATCTGGTGTTTCAGCCTCATTTGGAGCCAGTCAAACATTTGATTTCAACCTTTTTTTTCACCTGGAAAATAACAAGCTATTACCACAAGTTACTAATATTTCCCTTCCCCCGGATACAGCTTATCAGGAAGTTATTTACCAGAAGATTGAACCAGCACCCTTAAATGTAACAGTTGATAATGATGGTAATTATTTAGCCTGGTATAAATTAAACAGAGGGCAAAAACTAGATGTAACAGCTTCAGGTTCTGCTAAGTTGTACACAGCAAGCAAAGTCAAAAACCCAACCCTTGACCCAACCTTAAGAAAGAAATATACCAGTGCAGACAAATACTGGGATTCAACTCACCCACAAATTCAGGCAAAGTTGGCAGAAATCTTAGGGTCAGATTCATCTTTGGACCAGGTAAAGAAAACAAAATTAATTTACCGCTTTGTTGTAGATTCACTGCAATATGATTCTTCAAGGTTAGATGGTAAGGTGGAAAGATTGGGAGCTTTAACAGCCTTAAATAATACTGTTGGAGCCGTTTCAATGGAATTTACAGATCTTTTTATAGCCCTTACCCGTGCAGCAGGGATTCCCTCAAGGGAGTTAAACGGATATGCCTATACTCAAAATAATACTCTGCGTCCTTTGTCTTTTTCCAAAGATATTTTACACTCCTGGCCAGAATATTGGGATGATGCTAAAGGATGGGTAATGGTTGATCCAACGTGGGAAAATACCACAGGAGGGGTAGATTATTTCAATAAATTGGACCTGAATCACTTTGTTTTTGTGACTAAGGGTACTTCCTTAACTTCATCTTTGCCGCAGGATGTAAAAATAATGCTTTCTGAAAATGATTTTTTAGGCAAGCCCGCACTTGATATTAAAATTGATACAGGAACTCCTATATGGTCTGGTTTCCCGGGAAAAATAAAATTGACTTTCTCAAATACAGGTAATGCTTCTTATCCTTCTGACAGATTTAGTATTTCAAGTAATAAATTAATAGTTTTAGAACCCAGCACCTCAAACATAGGTATTATTCCTCCTTTTGGTAAGGCGGTTTTTGATTTAAATATCAGAACAAAAAGTTTATTTGATGATTTTGAGGATATATTAACAGTAAGAACAGGATCACAAAAAATTACCAAAAATGTCAGCATTAAACCGTTTTTAATCTTTCGGACAGTTCCTTTTATAGCCTCAATGGCAGCCTTAACTATGGTGGTTTTATATGTAATGACCCTGAGTGGATTGATTTATAGAAAAAGATTCCTTAAAAGAAAAAGAAAGTGATACCCAAATTTTTAGACAAATCCCAAATTCCCCATAAACCCGGGGTTTATATATTTAAAGATAATGCTGGTAAAGTTTTGTATGTTGGTAAAGCAATTAATCTTTATCATAGAGTCAGCTCGTATTTCTCACGGCCATCAAGCGGGAGCCTCAAATCAGGGATTTTAGCGGAGAAAATAGCCAGCATTGAAACAATAATTGTTGAATCAGAGTTGGAGGCTTTAATACTGGAAGTAAATTTAATCAAAAAATACCTGCCTTCATTTAATGTCAGGCTAACAGATGATAAAGATTATTTATATATCGGTTTAACAAAGGAAAATTTCCCAAAGATACTAACAATCAGGAAACATGACCTTAAAAGTATGAAAAGATATTGGGGACCTTTTCCTTCCTCAAAAACTGTAAAAGGGACTTTAAAATCTTTAAGAAGAGTGTTTCCCTGGTGTGCTCAACCTGCCAAGTCAGGCCAGGGAAGGGTACGGCCCTGTTTTTATTACCATTTAGGCCTTTGTCCAGGAGCTTGTGCAGGGACAATCAGCAGGAAAGATTACCAAAAAAACTTAAGCAGGTTTTCTAAATTCATGGAAGGAAAAAAGGAAGAGCTTTTACATGAGCTTATGGAAGAGATGCTAACAGCTTCCCAAAACCAACAGTATGAGCAGGCAGGCAGGCTGAAAAAGATAATTGAAGGAATAAACTACCTTACCCAGTCGAACAGAGTTTCCTTTTATCTGGAAAACCCCAATTTTTTGGAAGAAGAATCTAAGACAGCTTTGGAAAAATTGCAGGCAGAGCTGAATTTAAACAAGCTGCCAGGAAGAATTGAGGGATATGATATTTCAAATATTTCGGGCAATGCGGCCACCGGATCTATGGTAGTTTTAACAAATGGTGAGATTGATAAATCACAATACAGAAGGTTTAAAATTTGGATTTCAGGAAGAGCAAATGATGTTGGTATGCATAAAGAAATGATTAAAAGAAGACTAAAGCATCCCGAATGGCT
>CAZDFU010000019.1:9063-23380 GCA_964504985.1 uncultured Gammaproteobacteria bacterium | reverse complement strand
TTTCTGGGATGAAAACCCAACGTCCTAGGCCACTAGACGAACGCGGCGTAAGGTAAATTTTAACAGAAATAGGTTAATAAATCCAAGTTTTATGCCTTAAAACAACAGTTATAGTTATAAGCAGAATAAGGTACCCAAAAAATTGTAAAAGTTGGGGTAAAAAGATAATGATAACTTTATCTGAAGACTCATCTTGGGATAAATCCCACCCATTTGCCCAATTATTTACTAAAACATGATTATTTAATTTTTTGACCTTAAACCCCTTAAAAGAATAAGCAGCCCAGCCATTATCAAAAGCCTGAGAAAGAACTATAGTACTATTTTTTATATTCTCATTAATAGCTACTATATAAGTAGCTATGTTGGGGTGTAGAACATTATAAGTAGTGATATAAGTTTTATTGATTGTCTTACCATCATCAAAATAGGCACTTGTAAGATAATTAAAGGGTATTGGTGAAATTGTAATATCTGAAAGATCATTAATTGTTTCTTTATTTCCTGCAGCAATATTATCAAAATGAAGAGTATACGAAAGACCACTTTTTTCAAGGGGTGGAAGTATAAAATATGTTTTTTTGAATTCTTTATCCTTTGGCAAATAAGCCTCTATCTCTGGCTTACTGATATTGACATTTTCAATCCACATATAAATACTTCTTCCTTTTATATGTCGTGAGGTGACAGATACTAAATATCCATTTTGATGGCTCGCATGTTGTACCCAAAAAGATATTCTGCATCTGCCATTTTGATTTGAAGTTAACCTTAGTCCCTTTTGGTTTTCCAAAGGTTGTGCGTATTGGATAAAGACACCTTCTTTAGTATCAAGGTCTGCACATTTCATTGGTTGTTTTGTATCTGGATGATTGGCTGGATTAAGAGAAGTTATATATTGACCATTTACTTTGGGAAGTAATGTTTCAATTTTTTTACCATCTGATTTAACTTCTGGTAAAAGATAAGCTAACTCATCCATCTTATCTGGCTCAATAAAAGTTAAATTAGCAATAGCAGGATCTGGTAGTTTTAAATTTTTGGGAAGCTGGTTGGGTAAATTATTCAAAATTTTGAAACTATTATTATCTTCTAATACCTGAAACTCGCGTTGATCAACATTTTTCCCTGTAAATAAAGATCTATAAGGAAGGTAGTAATCAAATTTATTGCCTTCTGTTTTATAATGTCCAAACATTTGATATGCACTATCTAAATTATTCCACATATATTTGGGCCCAATATTAGGTAAATCTGAAGATATAAAAGTAAAATCTTTAACAGGAGTATCTAAATTAACTCTATATATTTTTATATTATTGAATTGTTGGTCCAATTTAAATTTTTTGGATTCTCCTAAGATTTTTTCTAATTCATCAAGGTATAATGACTTTGGTGATAATGGATTAATTATATTCTTATCAAATAATAAATATGATATCTGATACTTTTCTACCAGATCCTCAATTAGTGATACATTTTTTGAATATATAGCATATGATATTTCCCAATAAAATATTTCATTTTCACTGCTCCAAGGGTCAAAAGCTCTATCTGTTATTGCCTGAGGTATACCATACCAAATAAATCCAGATCCTCTTATTCCGAAATTATAAAATTTCCAGTTCCAAAATGTTGGCATAGGAAGAGCAGCAATTCTGGAATTTTTATCTTGGGATTTAAAAAAGTTTATTGTCTGAAAATATTCATCTGGTATTTTCACTCTTAAAGCATCATATAAAAAATTTCCTTGAAATGACGGCCAAGAATTATAAAGAATCAAAAATATTAAAAAGAAAGGGAGAAAATACACAATTTTCTTACTAACTGAAATTTTATTAATCAACTCTAGTAAGTTCTTTAACCCAAAAGCAAAAATTATTGACATACAAAAGACAAGCATGATAGAAAATTTAGTGAAAGTAAATCTAAATATTTCTCTAAATAATGGCACTTTTTCTCTTAGGAAGTCTGTTATATTACCAATTATAGGTGTATTATTTGCCAAAAAAACAAAACACATCAAAAAAACTATAATAAATGGAAGTAAGATCTTGTTTTTTGTAAATACAGCAACAATTAAACCTAATAAAAAGATCTCAAGGAGGATGGTGGAAAAAATTTGGGATTTTGCTTCTCCTGTATAATTTAACCAAGGTTGCATAATAAACTCCATTTTTTGGTTTTTCTACATTTCTACTTCATCAAGCATAAATCCTCTAAGGTATAAAACATCTAAAAAATTACCTCTTTGCCTATTCTTACTGAACACATCTTCATTGGTAAGTTGGTTAATTTTTGAATTCATAATGACTGAAGTTTTATTTAAACTAGAATAAGCAAAGGGTAACAACCAAAAACTGTTAATAACAATAATTACTAATAATGCCAAAAGGCTTTTTTTAAATGCAGCTTGTTTATACAAAAATAATCTATGTATTATGATAATTAAAACCATAAGCATATACACAATAAAAATAGTCGGAACATGTGATTGCGGTGTTGCCAATAAAGAAAGTAAAGAAAAAAGAGCAATATTTTTTAACGAACTATTTTCCAGTAAATTAATTAAGGAATTTATAAGTAATGGTAAAAAAGCAAAATGAACTAAGAATAATTCATATGGAGCATAAAACATCTGTATTGTAGCAAGATTAAACATATAAAAAAGGGCCCCGCAAAAACTAATTAAAGAAGTCAGGTTAATCCCTTTCCATAAAGTAAGTATTTTATTCTTTAAGAAAAAATACATTCCTATACCACCAGTTAAATGCATTAAAAAGACAAACAAATACCTTAATACTTCTTTGGGTAAGAAAATATCTAAAAGAAATATGAATAGATAATGGAGAATATTCGCTGTAAAACTCATTCCGTCCAATAGTCCCAATCCCCTATATTCTTGCCAAGCTCCAAATAAACTTCTTTCAAAATTTGCTTTATAGTTTAGTTCTGGCATTAGATTATCCCAACCAACAAAAAAAGTATTTGGTTTAAAGTTTGTGATAAATAATGCTATTTCAAAAATAACTAGCAATATGACAAAAAAATAATTTCTAAAAATGAGATTAATACTTTTCATCTTTGAAAATTTTTATAATAAGAAGGATACTATGGAAGATAAATAACCTCTGCTTAGCTTATACAAGGAGCTTATATTTAGATAGAAGTATTTCTTCAAAAACTTTTCATCATAATATATATTTCTACAAATTGAGTAAACTCTAAAAATATATTTGGAAGGAATAAATAAAATAAGTAAAGCCTGGCAACATATTAATAAAATATCCAAAATGGAATAATTGTAATTGTATTTTTTAAATGCCTCTACTCTAATCTTTATGATATTTAGAAATATCTTCTTAATATTATTTATGGAATGGTTTTTGTGATGTATTCTATAACTTAAAAGATACTCATCTAAGTTAATAAATTTACCTAGCTTTAGGATACTAAAAAAGGTATTGTAGTCATCGTTAACACCGAATTTGTTGATATACCGGTAAGTTTTACCGTTGGTTAAATTTCTCCTTACCATACAAACAGGATGAACCATAGGATGGAAAATACCAAATGCTTTATATATTTTCTTATAACTTGTTGGGAGTCTTTTTTCTCCTGTTATTTTACCTTTTTCATTTATTATTTTTACATGGCTTCCCACCACCAAAACTTCTTGATTCTTAAGTAAGTAATTAACTTGTTTTTCAAATCTTGCAGGATAAGATATATCATCACAATCCATTAATGCAATAAATTCTCCTTTGGACCTCTTTATAGCAAAATTGGTTGCTCCAAAAGCACCGATGTGTCTTGCTAATTTAAAACACTTAATTTTCTTTGGATATTTATTTTGAAATTTTTTTATTATCTTCCAGGATTTGTCTGTTGAGCCATCATCAACTATCAGAAACTCAAAGTTCTGATATGTTTGATTGATAATACTTAGGATAGCCTGCTCAATATAATGCCCGCCATTTAAGACGGGCATTATAACTGAGACTAAAGGCTGATCCATTCTTACATCTTTCGTAGATCTTTTCATATCCTTTTAGCTCAATTCTGAATCCAGATTATTTGACAGTTGGCGGACTGACAAAATTGGGTATACCTATACCTAAATCTTCTCTAGGCGGGTGTTGAGCCCTAATCATCGTACGTAAAAGAGTCATCTCCTGTGATCCATATTGTCTTTGAAATAATCCTAAATCTCCTATATAGACCACTTTCTGATGTTCGTGAGCAGAATTGCTTGCGTGAGCTCGAGCATCGGCGTCAAGAGCTGGGTCTCCACCATAATCAGAAATTTTTCGCACATGGAATGCATCACCTCTTAGGACTCTTCTAAACTGAACGTAAGTTAAATCGGTTCTTTTTATACCAATTACTCGTGTTTCTACAGTAGGACCATTTGGTGCATGAACCGTCAAAGCCCCTGTTGGAATATCTCCCCTAAAGTCAAAAGCCCAAATAACATCTACATCTGGTCCGAGGGTTCCAATATCAACATTCTGAAAAGCGTGATTACCATCTGGAAGTTCTATTTCAGAAAAAGTCTGAAATTTTCCTGCTTCCCAAGGTGAAGATGCTCCTTTTATGATACTGGGGAACATAACTCCAAAATCTATACGTGTAGCACCCATATATCCTGTAGCTCCTCTCACAGTAGGCACGGAGCTTTCAAATCTTTTACTTCCTCTAGTAAAGTTGTTTAATACTTGACTCGAAGTCTCCTGAACACCTCTAAGTGCTGAATCAATACCTTGTCCTATTGGAAGTACTGCTCCCATTAGTAAACCTTTGAATGCATCTCTTTTACTTATTCTTATTTCTAGTTTTCTATCTGGCGTCATATTTATCACCTCCTTTCAATTTTGAAACTTGGTGGGCAGTATCAACCCTTTATCTTGGTTGATCTGAACTAGGTAAGAGTTCCACTACCCCTTTGGCAACTAATTCTGCTAACTCAACTAATCTAACATTTCCCATAGATTCTAGAACTTGCTCCAATGAACACTCAACATTATTTTTCCAACTTATCCCAGCTACACCTTCAGCATATCTAACCCTTAATCCCCCTCTGTCCAAGATGCTGTCTACAGGTGTTCCACCCATTCCTTTATGAGGAGCAAAGACTTGAATTCGGGTAATTCTATCTTCTGTATCAATAATTGCTCTACTTTCTGGGCCAAAAGGTCCAAGAACAGTTGCTTTGCATTCAGCTTCTTCGGCTGTTGATAATTCTTCCGGATCTCTAACTGGAGTTGAAACAATTACTTGATCTGATTCAATTTGGACTAAAGCACGACGTGCTAAGACATCACCCAATTCCATGTATTTTCTTCCTGAGCTATCTATATGAAGAATCGCTTGATCTAAAGGACAATTTTCTCCATATTTCCAACCTATCCCTGCTGCATTAGGAGCAAATTCAACAACTATACCATTCCTATCTATCACAGTACGGATAGGCTCGTCTCCTAATCCATAACTTGGTGCATATACTTCCAAATCTACTATACTATTACCTGCTGAAACTCTTCTTGTTTCAGGATCACTATTTGCTGGAAAAGGACCCAATACCACAGGAGCACATCCAACCTGTGCTTCAGCACTTTTGGGTAACATCTGCGGAGATAAACTAAGAGCCAGTAAGCCTGCTGCTATTGTACGTGTTATAGGATTAGCAGCAACTTTCAATTTGCCTGGAATTTCCCTTATTTTTTCTATACCCATATTTTCACCCCCTTACTTTTCTTGATTTTCTATAAAGGAAGACTGACATCAGTAATGAAAGTAATGATGCTAGTAGAGTTAAAGATGCATTATCTGGTCCTGTCTTAGGAATCTCTTGAGTAACTCCTAAAACTTGATTTTCAATACAAAATACTGATGTATCTTGAGTGAATATTTGATCAATGCTGGCCTGAGCTAAATTTGTTAAACAAGTTAACTGATTGTTTGGTAAATTACTTTGTGCTCTTACTTTTATAATAAATTCATATGTTTTTGATTCCCCAGGAGACAGTTTATCAACAAGAAAGTCCATTGTTCTGCTGTTTTCATCAAATTTACCAGGTCCACTAACAAAATCTACAAAATCAGGCAATTTATCTTTTACATTAATTCCTTTTAATTCATTTCCTCCAGCATTTCTTACCTCAATCCTAAAAGTTACTTCCTGTCCTGGTAAAAAGTGGGCATCAGTAACAGTTAGATTTTCTACAAATAAACCATTTTGAGGATTTTTAACCTGTTTATTTAAGACCAGTTGAGAAACAACCTGCCCTATGCCTTGAGGAACAAAATAATCAGCAAAGAGATTCTTGGGGTGGATACCCAAAACAATAATTATTAATAATAGAGTAAGTATTTTTTTCATATATTTACCAACCATTAGTCATGTCACCATTTAAAATAACAAGTAGATTAGTGCAATTTTCATATCTAACTTTTCTTGCTATTTCTCCAGCATTCAAAATCTCTGCTTGAATAGAACCATCATGATGAAATATTACCGATTTAACTTTATCTAAAGTCCTGCCCTGATTTCTTTTGATCTCAGCAGCTCTAAAGATTAAATTAGCCCTCATTACATCTATTGCCAATGGTGTTTCACCAAAAGGAGGATCTATAGTTTGAAGTTGTTCATTCTCTCTTGCCCTTAACACCACATCCCAATTAGTTCCAAACCCTCCGCCTAGAAAAAGAGCTGTGACAATTTCATTTGGGCCATCTAACTTAAGTTCATTTAGTTGACCTGCACCATTACGCTGAAATCCTAGATAACTGGCAAGTATTGCTGAAGTCCTGAAAGCATCAGTTCTGATACCAACAGTAAGAAAAGTATTGAGTTCACCAAAAGGATAATCTCCCCCACCTCTAAAGTCAGGTCTCCAGCCATTAGCTGATTCTTTAAAAGCACAATTTAAGTTACTTGGAGAAGCAATAGCTGTAGAAGTAGCTGTAGGTCTTTCAGTGGGTATGGATACTGGAGTGGAAGTTGGTCTTTCAGTGGGGACAGATGTGGGAGTACCGGTTGGTCTAACACAAGCTGCTGCCTGTTCTGCAGTTTGTTGCCTGAGAAATTCATCTGCCTGAGCTGCACTTAACCTATGGGTAACACGGGCATTACCGGCTGTTACATTGTAAGTAACAACAACAAACCTTTCAGCTCCTTGAAACTGTCTGCCAAAGTTTATTTGATCTGCTATTAGTTTATTCCTCGCTCTTACATCCCAATCGCCACTCCCGCTGTTTGCAAAACCATCACGTCTAATTCCATTACCTGCGTGTAACACTAGCGCAAAATTACCACTGTTTTTGTCTGGATGTAATATTATTATTTTGAGCTCCCCAGCATCTGTAAAAGACTCATCAACTGAGGTATTGGGGATGATAACACTATCAGTAGTTATGGAAGCAAAATCTATAGGTTCTAAGGATTCTCTTAAATCATAATTATCTCCTTGTCTCATTGCTCCAAAAGGAGCTGGATAGCCTGTCCTAGCTGGTTCTCTCCATGGAGTTTGATTACACAGGTCAATTGCTAAAGGACGTGAGGATGGCGTCTCAGTTGGCAAGGCAGTTGGTGTAGCAGTTGGTGTAGAAGTAATTCTGGATAAAGGAGTTTCACTTGGAGTTGCAGTAAAGGTAGCAGTAAGCAGCGCCCTTGGAGTAGTGGTAGAAGTGTTTGTGGGAATGAGTGTTGCTTCAGGTGTATTAGTTCCAGTAATAGTTGGCTCAGTGGTTACAGAAGAGGTTGGAGTTGCACAAACCCTTACTTCCTCTGCTCTTTCATTTCTAATAAAAGCATCTGTCTGTTCTGCATTAAATCTCCCTAAAACCCTTGGTGACCTATTTGGATCTTGTGCTGTTACATCGTAATCCACTACCACAAAATTTACTCCTTGCTGAAATTGTCTCCCTCTTTCCATAGCCTCTCTAATAATCTTATCCATACTACGCTGATCCCAAATTACATCATTTCTGTCAAGAAACAAATCATATCTAATATTATTTCCTGCATTAAGTTCTACAGAAAAATCTCCCCCTCCATTATTTGGATGCAGGATAGTTATTTTTAAATCCTGAGAACTGATAAATCCTTCATCAACTGTTCCTGCTTTAACTCTATCACCAATAATTACTGAAGCATCCCAGCGGGCTAGACTTTCTCTTAATTCATAATTTGCTCCTCTTTGCATTGCTCCAAAAGGAGCTGGATAGCCTGTCCTAGCTGGTTCTCTCCATGGAGTAGATTTACATAAATCTACAGCTGTGTTTGAAGAAACTGTTTGCGCATCTACCTGAGGAATTCCAGGGTTGATTAAACCAACTGCTATTAAAGGAAGACCTATTGTTGATGTTGCTACACCAAATCGAAGTATTGAATCTCTATCTACCATTTTTATAAGGCAGAGTGACTACCGCTTAAAATAATTTACTCCCCGCTTTTTGTCAAGGAGCAAAATATTTTAGACAACCTAATCTACTATTAAGTAAGATTAAGGTTTTCATATTATAAGCTTGCTAGAATTATGTAAGAGAGGAGTAATGAATATTAACCTGCAGTAGAATCTGCAAACAAAATTAATCTTTGCCAATTAGTCCCCAAAGGCCAACAGGTGGATAATACTAAATCTGAATTTGCTTGCCTAACCAGTTCAACCTCCTGGGGATTAATAATTTTTTTATCTGTTATAGCATATCTATATAATTTTCCTTTATAGTTTATTTGAACTTCATCTCCGATATCTAACTGGTAAACAAACATAAATTTGGCATTGTATTCTAAAATTCTAGCAATGGAATCTGTTGAATGAGCAAATAAAAACACCATGCCGTCTTGACCGGGAAAATAAGAACCATTTGCATGAGCAACACCAGCTAATAATTTTTGTTTATAAATCTCCTCTGAAGTTGTATCAACGTTAGGAATAATATCTGATTCAAGTTCAATTTTTGGAATCATAATTTTAAAATCATTATTCTCATTAACCATAGTTTTTTCTATGGGTATACCAACAGGAATTTGTGGAACAGGAGATGCTGTCTCAACCTTCTTTACTTGTAATTTTTGAAGGCTTGAATTTATATTAACTGTTATAAAAGGTAATGTTAATGATATTATCCCAATAAGTGAAATTATTAAATAAAGTAGGGATAATCTTTTGATTGTCTGACTTTGGCCTGAAAAAGTTGGGTTAATATATAATACACCATTAAAATCCTCATTCTTATAACAGTCAAAAAGGGTGATTGTTTGACCGGGGTAAAAATATTTGACTGTTTTGCGCATAACCCTATATTTAACAACAAATTATACTCCTCAAATACCAGAATACAACCTGAAGATTTTAATAAGTGGGTAAGAAAACTGTAAGATTATTCGGTTTTGCCAGTTAAGAAGGCATCAATTACATCATGTGGCAGGGCTGCAGCATTCAGAAGGGCTTTTCTAACTAAAGACCCTGTTTCTGAACCAATTTCATCTGCTGCTTTAAGCGTCCCTTTAACAGCACCTATAGCTAGGGCTCCTGCATCTTCTCCAATATCAGAAGCTGCACCTATTGCCCCCTCAACTGCAGAAACTGCAGCAGAAGCTACATCCCCCCCAACATCAGAAACAGCATGAACAGCTGTTGAAGCAGCTTCACCAGCAGCTTCTGTGGTATCAACCCCAACATCTTTTGCTCCATCAACCACACCTCTTACCAAACCAGTAACCCCTTCTGTCACAGATGACCCTGCCGAAGATAAGGCTTGTACCCCACCTGTAACCACTTCTGAAACAGCTTGGGTACTGTTTACTGCCACTGTACCTGCACCCTGCACTGCTTTTACCACATTCTCTTTGGCCACATTCTGGGCTGTTGTAATAATATCTCCTGCACCGGAAATTAAAGAGGTAAGAACATTTTTAACATCATCAGTTAAAGCTGCCATATAACTAACTTAATACAAAACCCTGATACTTGTCAAGAAGTTAAAATTTGCATATACTACTTTTTATGGAAAATACTTCTTCAGAATTGCTAGTCCCCATTAATTTAGGGATCATTGGGTATGGGTTTGTAGGGCAAGCTGTAGCTAATGGGTTTAATATTGCATCAAAGGGTAAAGATACCATCCGTTTTTATGATAAATATAAAGAATCTGAGTCTTTGGAAGATGTTATAAAAAAGAGTGAATTTATCTTTATTTGTCTGCCCACCCCTATGAAAGATGATGAATCAGGTATTGACCTTTCTATTATTAATGAAGTAGCAGGAGAAATTAGCAAATATACAGATGGCTCAGATAAGATTGTAATTTTAAAATCCACAGTAACCCCTGGAACAACAGTTAATTTAGAAAAAAAATACCCCAAAACCAAGTTTGCTTTTAATCCTGAATTTTTAACAGAAGCAAATTTTTTGGAGGATTTTTTAAATGCTGACAGAACAATCATTGGGGCCAATAATGACTTAGTTTCAAGGTCTGTGGCTGTAATCTACAGGCAAAGATTTCCAAAAACCGTTATTTATCAAACAGACCCCACCACAGCAGAAACTGTAAAGTATTTTGCCAATGCCTTCTTAGCTTTAAAAGTTACTTTTGCTAATTTTTTCTATGATTTTTGCCAAAAAATTGGTATCAAGTATGAGGAAGTCAAAAAAATGGCTGCCTCAGACAAAAGGATTATTGATTCACATTTGGACGTAACAACAATGAAAGGGTTTGGGGGGAAATGCTTACCTAAAGATTTAATTGCTATTATGGGTGAATTTAAAAAAGCAGGTGTGGATGCCTCACTTTTAGAAACTGCCTGGAAGTACAATAAAAAGATCAGAAAAACTCATGACTGGGAGGAAATCCCTTTTGCAGTTTCCAAATCCTAAGAAGCAATATTTTTTATTAATTTTATTTTGGGATTTTTATTATCTTCAGCAAAATCAACAGATACAAAGTCTAGCCTGTAACCTTTGTCTTCCCAATTAATTTTTTGGTTATAAAAAAGGGCGCTCTTTTGTAAAGCTCTAATTTTCCAGGAAGTTATAGACTCCTCAGGTAATCCATATTGATAAGAATATCTGGTTTTAACTTCCACATATACCAAAAATTCCCCATCTTTGGCCACAATATCAATCTCCCCGCCTCTAATCCTAAAGTTTCTCTCCAGGATTTTATAACCCAGCTCCTCCAGATACCGGCAGGCCAAGTCTTCTCCTTTTTTGCCTGTTTGAGTAGTTGTCATCAAGTCCACAATGACAGATTAAAGAAATTTCTGCAAATTAAATGATTTTCTGTGGATCCTGGAAAGACCATATTTCTTCAGAGCCTCCTGGTGAAGTTTTGTCCCATATCCTTTATGCTTAGCAAAACCATACTGAGGGTATTTTTTATGTAAAGTTTTCATTAATTTATCCCTGTAAACTTTGGCAATAATAGAGGCTGCAGAAATAGAAGCACAAATCATGTCCCCTTTTTTTATTGCTTTTTGTCTTTTCCTGCTTAAGCGGTTGATGTAGAAAGCATCAATTAAAATATAGTCTGCTTTTTTTTCTAAAGATTTGACTGCTTTTCTAAAAGCCATTTGAGTAGCCTTACCAATACCTACCTTATTAATAACATTCACACTAACCTCAGCAATGCTCCAGGCTAAAGCCTGAGACTTAATTATTTCAGAAAGGTTTTCCCGGGCTTTGCTTAAAAGCTGTTTTGAATCAGCTATTCCATCTATTAAAGAGGAGTTTTTAGGGAAAATAACAGCCCCCGCCACAACAGGCCCGGCAAAACAGCCTCTGCCAACTTCATCCAAACCACAGATGTAATTGAAGCCTGAATCCCAGAGTTTAGTCTCTATATCCAGAGTGGGAGTAATCAAGTTATTATACTCTTACAGCAGACTTGCCTTTTTGATCCCTTAGATAATACAATTTTGATCTTCTAACTCCAGAGGTTTTTTTCTTGATGTCAATTTTAATTAAGCTCCTCCCATCAAGTGGCCATGTTCTTTCCACTCCAACTCCTCCTGCCCCAATTTTTCTTATAGTAAAAGTACTATTTTCTCCTCTGCCTCTTAGCCTGATTAAAATTCCCTCAAAAACCTGTATACGGGTTTTATTTCCCTCCACAACACTTGAGTGAATCCTGAGTGTATCTCCAATATGTAAATCTGTTTCTCCGTCTTTGGCAGAAAATTTAGCTGAAATCATGGAGGTATTCTAACACAAACTATACTACTTTAAAAGCCTGGTTGTCTAAAAGTTTTTTTATCTGTTCTTCCAAATTAGGGTTAAGTTCTATAAAAAAAGGCAGATTCATTCTTCTTAACTCACCCCCTCCATTTGGTAAAAGCAAAGAAACAGGCACTTTACCAGGAAAACTTCTTAAGGTTTTATTAATACTTTGTAAAACTGAAACTTGAGTCCCAAAAGACACATAAATCTCTACAGACTTACCCGCCTTTCCAGCTAAAAACTCATCAGGAATATTATCTGGCTTAAACACTGTGATCTTATCAATCACCAAAGACAAACCTTCTTCTCTTTTATCTATCCTGCCTAAAGTGAGTATAACCTCATCTCTTTGCAAAAATTGCTTACAAACTTCATATGTTGCTGGAAATACCACTGCTTCAATATCAGCCACTCCATCAGAGATTCTAATAAAAGCCATCTCTTTTGCACTTTTTTTTGTGATAACTTTTTTAACCTGGACAATAACTCCGCCCAGGGTAATGGATTTCCCTATGTGATCTTCTACCAACTCTGAAACCCTGCAAGTTGTAAATTCAACTATTTTTTGCAAAAGTGCCAGGAATGGAGGCTCATGTAAGTAAAAACCTAAAAGGTCTTTTTCAAATAAAAGCAACTGATCCAAAGGCATTTCTTCCACATCTGGTAATTTAACTTCAAAACTCATGCCTTCTTCACCGCTGTCAAACAAGGACACCTGCCCGCTCAGCTTACTCTTGTTCAGCTTATGACTCTCCTCAAGGCAAACATCCAATACTAAAAGCTGGGAAGCCCTGTTTCCCAGTTGGTCTAAAGCCCCTGCCTTTATTAAACTTTCCAGAGTTTTTCTGTTTACCAACCTGGTGTCAACCCTTTTACAAAGATCAAAAAGGGAGGAAAACTGAGCATTCTGTCTGGCTTTAAGTATTGATTCAATAGCCCCCTCTCCCACATTTTTGATGGCAGATAAACCAAACCTGATACCTTGTTTAATTTTTTTATTAGATACATCAGTTAATTGTCTTTCCAGGTCTTTTGAAGATAATTCTTCCAAATCTTCAATCTTAAACCCCAACTCAGAATAATTTATGTCAGGGGGCAAAACAACAATCCCCATTCTCTTGCATTCTTCAATTGCAGCTGCAATCTTATCCGGGTTTTGAGACTCAGCACTCATTAGAGCTGACATAAATTCCACTGGAAAATTAGCTTTCATATAAGCTGTCTGGTAAGCAATCACAGCATAAGAGGCTGCATGAGCCTTATTAAAACCATATGCTGCAAATGGAGCTATTTGGGCAAATAAGTTTTCTGCTTTTTCCCTTCTGATGCCATTTTTAATACACCCTTCAATAAATTTACCTTTTTGCCTGGCCATCTCTGCAGGGTTTTTCTTCCCCATGGCTTTCCTGAATTTGTCTGCCTCTTCCCAGGAATAACCAGCCATATGGATAGCTGTCAAAAGTACATCATCCTGATAAACCAAAAGCCCTAAAGATGTTTCTGTATAATCTTTCATCCTGGGATCAAAGTAGGTAATTTTTTTTGGGTTGTGTTTTCTTAAGATATATTCTGGGATAACACTCATAGGTCCTGGCCTGTATAAAGCCACCATTGCCTGAATATCAAAGATGGTAGTAGGTTTTAGTTCTGTTACATACCGGGTCATACCGCTGCCTTCAAGCTGAAATACTCCCATTGTTTCACCCTTGGCTAAAAGTTCAAATGTTTTTTTATCATCCAAGGGTACTGTATTAATATCCACCTCTTTTTTCTGGTTTTCCCTCACAAACTCTACAGCTTTTCCCAAAATAGACAGGTTTCTTATTCCCAAAAGATCCATTTTAACTAAGCCTATTCCCCCATATTCATCAACCAGAGAAAACATGTCATACTGGGCTACCAACTTATCACCGCTTGATTCCCTCTGAAGAGGAGTGAAATTCGTTATATCATCCGGGGCAATAACAATCCCTGCTGCATGGACAGAGGCATGTCTGACAGTTCCCTCAATTTTGGTGGCAAGCTCCAAAAGTTTTCTAACCCGCGGGTCGCCTTTTTGTAAATTTGAAAGATCCGGTACATCTTTTATAGCC
>CAZDFU010000019.1:0-9053 GCA_964504985.1 uncultured Gammaproteobacteria bacterium | reverse complement strand
GCCAATAGTTTATTCAAACAGATCTTCGAATTCAAGTTGCTCTTCTATTATCCCGACAGATAGCCCGTATTTTCTCGCATCTTCAACTGACTTGGAGTCATTCTTTGTTAGGTGAAATTTTTTTCCCTTAAAAACCACTATCATTTTATCTCCCTTCCAAAGATGTGCGTACCAACTTTCTTTTATAGCCTCAGATAATGGCTTGTGAAACCCTTGATGGGGAGGAGGAACCAGTTTGGCAATTTTATCTACTTCAGAATAAGCCATACCCATACTTCTTCCCACATCCCTAATAGCAGCCCTTCCCATCATTGTTCCAAATGTGACAATGTGAGACATTTTGTCTGCCCCGTATTTATCCATAACATACCTTATCACTTCATCTCTTCTATCATCTGCAATATCTGCATCTATATCCGGTAAGGTTGGTCTATAAATTGTTAAGAATCTTTCAAAAGGAAGTAAATAATCAAGGGGGTTTAAGTTAGTTACCCCCAAACAATATAAAACCAGTGAGCCAGCAGCAGACCCCCTGGTATTGGTGATAATGCCCCGTTGGTGTGCCCAGTCAATAAAATCTGCCACCACCAAAAAATAATCTGCATATTTGGTTTTTTCAATTACCCCCAGTTCATACTCCAGCCTTTGTTTTATATGGTTTGTCAGTTTTAGTTTCCCATCAGCCTTTTCATAAGTTAATTGCCTTAAATGTTCCATTGAAGTTAAATCCCCGGGGGTTTTAAAAACAGGAAACTTGGCAACGCCCAGGGAAATTTCTAAATTTATTTCATCTGCTATTTTGACTGTGTTTCCGATTGCCTCAGGAATATCTGCAAAGCTCTCCTGCATTTCTTCCGGGCTTTTTATGTAATAATCAGGGGTATCTATCATGCGGAGCCTGTTGGTTTCTGAAATAACTTTTCCTGTTTGAATACATAAAAGCACATCCTGTGCTTCAGCATCCTCCTTTTTTATATAATGAAAATCATTGGTGGCAACAACCCTAATTCCCAGCTTTTGCGACAACCCTTTAACCGACTCTTTGGTCATATTCTGAATTTCCAAAAGCCTTTGTAGATCCTGTTTTACTACCTCATCAGGAGCTGACTCTAAATTTTCTTTATATGGATGATTTTGTAACTCAAGGTAAAAATTCTCTTCCCCAAAAATATCCTGGTAGCTTTTAATAACTTCTTCAGCTTTCTGGACATTGCCTTCTTTTAGACTTCTTATAAACTCACCGGAAGGGCAACCAGATAAAGCAATCAACCCTTCCCCATATTGTTTAAGCAGTTTTTTGTCAACTCTTGGTCTATAGTAATAACCTTCACAATGGGCAATGGTTGTTAACTTCATTAAATTAAGATAACCTTGATAATTTTTAGCTAAAACTGTTAGATGAAAAGGTTCAGCATCCAGCTTTCCCTCTTTATCAATATGAGAACGCTTGGCAACATACATCTCTACCCCAATAATGGGCTTGATACCCTCAGCTATACAGGCCTTATAAAACTCAATTGCCCCATACATAACCCCATGATCTGTTAAGCTAACAGCATCCATTCCCAGCTCTTTTACTCTTTTAACCATTTGCAGGATTTTTGCCAGTCCATCTAGTAAGGAGTATTCTGTGTGGCCGTGAAGGTGTACAAATTTAGACATAATTTTTCTAAAAGTCTTGCGGAGGGTATTACCTTTTCGCGCAACTATTGAGTGATCTATATATTACATCCCTCACCATAGTACATTTCAAGTAGGAAAATGGTAAGAAGCTGCTCTAATAGCCTGAAATAGAGGTTGACAAATTAAAAAGGAATCTATATAAAATGGGTCATGTCATTGGAGGCTAAGGGTGAAAATCATATGGAATATCAGGGGTTTGGCATAGTACCTTTTTTACTTTATGAGGAACAAAGACCTAATTTGCCAGAAGGATTTGATTTACCCAATGGTTGGCGGTGTTTACGCACTGGATCTATCAGTGGCGGAACCAGAAGACATCCTGCTGAAGACTGGATAGCTGGTCCTCCCCAAGGACCAGGACGTTCAGTTGAGCTATCAGCTATTTTTGTCTTTGATCCCCAAATAGGAGAAACTGTAGTTATAAAAGTAAGCAAGCCAGATGAGTTTTTTAGAATCCGGGGAACTTTAATAAATGAAAAATGGAGATTAGTTCCTTCTGGACTGGATAGGGTAGTTGGTTACAGAGAAATCTAGACACCTGCGAAGAGGTGTCTACCTAGTCCACCTGGGAGGTGGACTGCGTTGGCACCTAGGGAGTTAGTAACCTTTCTAAAATTTCTTTAGCCTTATTTGGATCTGCTTTGCCTGAAGTTAATTTCATCACTCCTCCAATTAAGACCTGTATTACAGTTAACTTACCCTTTTTATAATCCTCAACTGCTTTGGGATTTTCTTTAATAGCTTGCTCAGCTAATCTTTTAAGCTCCTCTATATCCTCTAACACCCCTGACTTTTTATTTAAAATTTCTTCTATTACTTGTGCGGGGAGAAAATTTTCCACATCTACCTTTTTGTTTATTATAAAATTGGCTATATGCTGGGCAGATACCTGATGTTTTTTGCCATGTTCAACAGCTTTCTCAAAAAACTCTGCCATTTCTTTAGTTTCAGCCAAAATTTTTGCATCAGATGTCTTTAATTCCCATTCCTTTTCATATCTTTCGCTTTTGTCTGAAGGCAGTTCCGGCAGCGTTTTTTTGATATTATTCACTGTCTCAGGGCTTATCTGAAGCTGGGGCAAATCTGGTTCGGGAAAATAGCGGTAATCATTAGCCTCTTCCTTAGACCTTTGAATATATGTACACTTTTTATCCTCATCCCAGCCCCTTGTTTCCTGAGAAAGCTTTTCTCCATTTTCTAAAGCTTTAATTTGTCTGTCAATTTCAAACTTTATAGCTGCCTCCATAAATCTAAAAGAATTTATATTTTTTAATTCCACCCTGTAATTTGGCAATTGTTCCTTTTCCCTTTCCCCTTCACGCACTGATTTTATCGGGTGTCCCTGACTTTGTTGGGACTCTGCCCTTACTGACACGTTCGCCTCAAGCCTCATATCTCCTCTTTCCATATCAGCATTGGAAACGCCTAAGTACCTAAAAATTTGCTGTAATTTTTTGGCATAATCTTTTACTTGGGAAGAACTGGTAAAATCAGGCTCTGTTACAATCTCAACTAAAGGAACTCCAGAGCGGTTAAAATCTATTAAAGTTTCATTACCAATGTGCGTCAATTTTCCAGTGTCCTCTTCCTGATGCACCCTATTTATCCTGATTTCTTTTTCTTCTCCCTTACCCCCTACAACCCACAACCTACCACCTATACATAAAGGCCACCTGTATTGAGAAACCTGATAACCTTTTGGCAGATCAGGATAAAAGTAATTTTTTCTTTCAAAAAGTGATTTACCTGAAACCTGACAATTTAGGGCTAAACCTATCATGATGCATTTTTCTAAAGCCTGCTTGTTTATATAAGGCAAAGCCCCGGGTAGTCCCAAACAAACAGGACAGGTATGAGTATTGGGAGCTTTACCAAAATAATCAGCAGAACATCTGCAAAACATTTTAGTTTTAGTATTTAACTCAACATGGACTTCAAGTCCAATAATAGGTTGATAATTATTCATTTACTGTGGCAGCCTAAAAAGCTCTCTTCTAAATCTTTCTCCACAGTTTTTAATTCTTTTTTCTTTTGCCTCACTACCCAAAGACAGATTATACATCGCCTCACACCACTCATCTCTTAATCTATACATAGCTAATCGTTCATTTTTTAAATAAATCACCTCTGGACCCTCTTCCTCTTGTCGCAAGGAAGTAAGATCTACTGTATATCTGCCTTTTCTAATTTCACCTGTTTTAGGATCTTGAATATCTATGGAATATACAGGAACGTTTTTTAAACCCTCTTCCCCTTCCTGAATTCTTATTCTGTTTTGGTTATTATCTGATAGTACTACATCAAGCATGAAGCAGAAAATATATAAATCATCAATACTCCATCTGCCAGTAAAATCTGGAATAGGACGTACAGATAAATCTGGTAACCTGACCCCGTCTCTTGTTATAGTTTCTGTCATAATCTTGGTTTATCTTTTTTCCAATTTGCTGCCCGCTCATAAAATTCTCCCACATCTAAAACTGTTTCATCATCTCCATAAGAACCCAGGATTTGTAATCCAACTGGTAACCCATTAGAAAACCCGCAAGGAACAGAAAGCCCGGGTATTCCAGCTAAAGAAGCAGGAATAGTATAAGCATCAGACAAATACATGGTTAAAGGGTCATCCGTTTTTTCACCTAAATTCCAGGCAACTGTTGGAGATACCGGACCAACTATTACATCACACTTTTGAAATGCTTCTTCAAAATCCTGTTTTATCAGTGTCCTAACCTTCGCTGCTTTTATAAAATAATCATCATAATATCCTGTTGATAGGGCAAAGGTTCCGAGCATTATTCTTCTTTTTACTTCTTGGCCAAAGTCCTCTCTGGATGAACCAAACCTAATTCCATCAAATCTAGCCAAATTAGAGGAAACTTCCGAAGACATTATTATGTAATAGGCAGCAACAGCGTATTCAGTATGCGGTAAGCTGACCTCAACAATTTCCGCCCCCAACTCTTCCAATTTTTTAATTGCCACTTTTATAACTTTCTCAACATCCTGATCTAATCCTTTACCCTGGCTGCCGGCAGGCAAGGCAAAATACTCCTTTGGCACCCCAACCTTTACCCCTTTAAGTCCATTAGTCAGCCTATGTGGATTTTGATTAAAGTTTAAAGTTAAACAGTTTGAATCCATTCCATCCTCACCGCTAATCCATTCCATTACCAACCTGGCATCTTCAACAGTTTTAGTAAATGGCCCTGGCACATCTAAAGATGAAGCCATGGCAATTAAGCCATACCTGGAAGCCCTGCCATAAGTAGGTTTAAAACCAACCACCCCGCAAAGAGAAGCAGGTTGCCTGATTGAACCCCCGGTATCTGTTCCTAAAGAAAATACACACATATCTGCAGCCACTGCAGCAGCAGAACCAGAAGAAGACCCGCCGGGAACTTTTGTTATATCCCAGGGGTTTTTAGTAGCTCCATATGATGAATTCTCACCGGAAGAACCCATGGCAAACTCATCACAATTTGTTTTACCAATTATAGAAATCCCATTATCAAGCAGCTTTTGAACTACAGCAGCATTATATGGAGGATTATAGTTACTCAATATCCTTGATCCTGCTGTGGTTCTAACATTTTTGGTTGAAATAATGTCTTTTATTCCCGCAGGTATTCCGCTGACATTTTTTTTAATCTCTAAAAAAATATTTAATTTCGGATTTAGGATAGAAATTCTGTCCAAGTACGCCTTATTCAGTTCTCCCTCAGAAAATTGTTTTTCCTTTAAACCTTTTAGGGTTTCTGCCAGTGTCAGAGCGGTAATATTCATTCTTCAAACACTCCCTTTGTTACAAAAAGTCCATTCTTTTTTTGGGGAGCATTTTGCAGGGCTTCTTCTTGAGTAAGATTATTATTCACTTCATCTTCTCTTGTTATATTAGTGTTTGGAGTAATATTATATGCCGGTTCCACCTTCGAGGTATCCGCACGGTTTAATTGTTCTATATAGTCTAAAATCTTGGATAATTGTTGGGAATATTTTTTTTCTTCTTCAAAAGAAATGGGTAAATTAGCAAGCTTGGATACTTTCCTAACCTGATCACTGGTAAGATTCATGATACTTGGATTATACTTTCCCTTCCATCTCCCTCAGGGCTTTAACTCTAACTTCAATAGAAGGATGGGTGTTAAATAAGGAGGCAAACCAACCTATGGCCTGAGCACCTTTTAAGGGATTAACAATGTATAAATGAGCTGTACCTCTGTTAGCTACCTCTAATGCTTCCCTGTCTCCTGAAATTTTGAGTAAAGCATTTGCCAAGCCATCAGGATACCTGGTTAATAAAACTCCTGAGGCATCTGCTAATAGTTCCCTCCTGCGGGATACTGCAAGCTGGATAAGAGTAGCTACAATTGGGGCTAAAATTGCAGCAGCCAAAGCTAAAACCATAAAAATAGTCCCGGATTTGGAATCTCTGTCATTATCCCTTCCCCCAAACCAAAGTGACCTTAAAAACCAATCAGATAAAAGGGCTATAGTCCCAACTAATATTGAGACCACGCTCATAAGCAGGGTATCTCTGTTGCCTACATGGGATAATTCATGGGCAGTTACCCCCTCAAGCTCCTGTTTGTTTAACTTTTCTAAAATTCCTTTGGTAAAAGCAATGGCAGCATGCTTAGGATCCCTGCCTGTTGCAAAAGCATTGGTGGCAGTATCATCAATAACATAAATTTTAGGTAACGGTAAACCTGAGGCAATACAAAGATTTTCTACTATTCTATAAAGCTTGGGGTTATCCTCTTTTTTAATGGGCTTGGCTCCTGAAATCCCTAAAACAATCTTATCAGACCAAAAGTAGGAGACAAAGTTCATTATCCCAGCAAGAATCAGGGCAAACCCAGTTAAGCCCAATCCCCCAATTTCCCCATATCCAAACCCTCTTCCTAAAACATACACCACTCCCACTGTGAAAGCGGAAAATAAAAACATGATCAACCAGGTTTTAAAAACATTACCTGAAACATGGTCCCAGGCTGTATTAACTGTTGCCAACCGGAGCAAACCTCCTTTCTTGTTGACGCAAAAAAAACGTCATAATAGTTTGCGGACCGTTTGCCAAGTCTAACTTGGACAAGAACAAACCTATTTTAGCATAATTCTTAGGGAAATCTAGAACTTAACTTCGATATCTTTTTTATCTTCTTCTGTGGCTTTGAAGAATTCTTCTTTATTAAAGTTAAATATTTGTCCCACCCACATAGATGGTACCTGCTCCAAAGAATTATTCAGATCCAAAACATTGGTATTATAAAATTGCCTGGAAGCTGCTACTTTAGTTTCTGTGTCAGATAATTCATCCTGAAGTTGTTTAAAATTCTCTGAAGCCCTCAAATTTGGGTAAGCTTCTGCTACTGCAAATAAAGATTTTAAAGCACCTGTTAACATATCATTAGCTGCAGCAGCCTGATGGGGATTTTTAGCATTAACCAAGGCACTTCTGGCTTTGGTCACATTTTCCAAAACTGTTTTCTCATGTTTAACATAACCTTTAACAGCCTCTACCAGATTGGGGATTAAAGAGGACCTTCTTTTTAATTGAACGTCAATTTGAGACCATGCTTCTCTGACTCTATTTCTCAAAGTCACCAGCGAGTTATAGGTAAGAAGCACCCAAACTAAAACTAGTCCTATCAGACCACCTATGATGTATAGAAAATTCATAACGTTGGAACTCCTCCACTCCGGCCGGAGAATAATTTATTGTCCGGACGTAGTCGGGAACTACATTTTTATCTTAAACCATTTTGAAAAATCTGTCCAGTCCCAAGTATTTACAATATCAGCCTTAGTGGCCCAACCCCTTCTTGCTACAGATACCCCAAATGGCATCTTATCCATCTGCTCCACTGCATGAGCATCTGTGTCTATCACAAATTTGACTCCAAATTTTAAAGCGGTTCTAACTAAATCATCTCTTAAGTCTAACCTGTTAGGATACCCGTTTATCTCCAAAAGTTTATTATTTTTAGCACAATATCTAAAAATTGTTTCCCAATCAGCTTCAGAAGACCCTCTTTCATTTAATAACCTGTTTGTTGGATGAGAAATTATATGCACATAAGGATTTTCCAATGCCCTAAGTAATCTTTTAGTAATCTGCTCTTTAGAATTTCTATGGCCTGAGTGAATACCAGCTATACAATAGTCCAGAGTCTTAAGAACTTCATCCGGAATACTCAAGCTACCGTCACCTAAAATATCTATTTCGAGACCATTTAATACTCGAATACTATTTATCCTCTTATTTAATTCCTGGATAAATTCTGTCCTCTTTTTTACAATCTGTAAGATTTTTTCTTTTGAAAGCGAGGGGCTGGGTGAATGGTCTGAAATTCCAATAAATTGATAGCCTAATCCTTTAGCAGCTCTTACTATATCCTCTATTGAATCAACCCCAGGCCCATGTGAAGGTTTCTCCATTGGAAAATTAGAATGGGTATGCAAATCTCCCTTAATATCCTGAAGCCCAACTAAACTTGGTAATTGATGTTTTAAAGCAGCCTCAATTTCTCCTGTATCTTCCCTTATTTCAGGTGGAGGAGTCTGCATCCCCAATAGATTATAAAACTCTTCTTCTGTCTTTGTTTCTAGTACCTTGTTACTTATTTTCCTGACTCCATATTCTGATAAAGATAAACCTTTCAGGTGAGCTAGGGTTCTTAACTTAATATTATGCGCCTTAGAGCCCGTGAAGTGCTGTAAAAGGGCCCCATAACTTTCTTCTCTCCCAACCAGCAAGTCAAGCTGCAAACCTCGGTGAAGAACTACTGTAGCTTTGTTTATACCTTTATCAACAATTCTTGTTACCCCTGGCATCTGACAAAAATATTCCACAACTTTTATAGGATCATTTGAGCTCACAGAAAAATCTATATCCCCAATTGTTGCAACCTGACGCCTGAGGGAACCTAAGAAATGAACCTGTATCACATCTTTACAACCTTTTAGATATTCAATAACCTTATCCGCATAAGATGTGGCATAAGGAAGAAGCGTCCTGCCTCCCATACCACCAATTTCCTCAATTCCTTGAAGTATTCTTTGGGCAATTTTTGAAGAAAATCCTCTTTTTATTAAATCTCCAGACTGAATCTTCTTTTTTAAATCCCCGTGGCTTTTTATTTTATAGTTTGCCAGTTCCAAAGCTGTTTTAGGTCCTACACCAGGGATATCTAAAAGCTCAAAAACCACTCCTGGGATACCTTTTTTAACAGATTCAAAATGTTTAACCTTACCTGTTCTAAATAACTCATCTAAGTATCCCAGAAGGATTTTTCCTAATCCTGGAATTTGATCAAGTTTTCCTTCTTCCCATAAATCTTTTATCTCTGAGGTAGAATGCTCAATAG
>CAZDFU010000018.1:0-25552 GCA_964504985.1 uncultured Gammaproteobacteria bacterium | reverse complement strand
GAACGGGGTCACGGGTTCAATTCCCGTCTTCGGCTCAATCAAACCCTCAATGTAATCAAGTTTACTCAAATCGTATTTAACCTATGTTGAGTAGTTTTGGCCTACATCAATCTCCTCAGATCTTAATCACAAAAAGACTAGCAGAAATAACCAGTGAACTCAAGTTACCGGTTACTCTAAGAAAAATTTGATACTTGATATGTAAGATTCATAGACCCTATTATAAACTTAATGCATGGTTTTGCTGCCCTACCTTTAGTTATTATTTTAATTATTGCTAGTGTTGTTGGTGTGGGATGGTATACATTTTCAACTAAGCAACAAGCTAAAGTAACTATTTCTCCTAGCCCTTCTCCTACAGCTTCCCCTTCTCCAAGCCTAAGCCCTAGTCCAACTCCAAAACCTACAATGAAGCCCACCCTAAAACCAACAACTAAACCAAGTCCTGCACCATCTCCTACCCCTTCTAATACACCAACACCAAGTCCTGAGGCTCCTAAGACAGGTTGTGCAGAATATAATCCAGGTGGAGATTTGGGTAGTCTGAAAGTAACAATCCAACCAGAAGCAGGAAAAAATTTGGTAGGAGATGCAGGAGTAAAAATTTATAGGAAATACGAGGAGTGTAAAGGCGTTGATCCGGGATTCCCATTGATTCAGATCATTAGACAAGGATCAGACTCAACTTCTTTTTCTGGCATGAGACCGGGACCATTTAAAATTGATATAAATTATCATGGCAAAACTTCGACACATGATGTAGGTATTAATTCAGGAGAAAACTCAATAACTGTAACAGTTTCTGATTAGACAAAAGGTAATACAAAAAAGAGACACCAACCGAAAGATTGGTATCTCAAATTATTATTGTGAACTATTCACGCCTCCTATTTGAAATTGGTCCAAACAGGTTTCATTGCTAGATATAGAAGCACTAAACCAATAATTCCAAAAACTACAGATCCTAAGCTAGAACTTCCTTGATAGACAAAACTTAATATCGAAACAAGTACTGTTATTCCAACAAGAATATAGAAACCCATCATTTTCCACATCCAAATCATAATTACTGCAACCAGTTCCACAACCGATAAAATTACCAAAGCCATCATATACCAAGAGGGAAGGTTAGGAACTGCTTGTTGAATAGCTCCTGACCCTAAACTAAAGGTAAATATAGAAAACAATGCTCCTAATAAGAATAAAATTAATAGTACTGTTAAATACCATGGTCTTCTCAAAATATTTTCACCCCCTTCCGGTTGACATTAATCTACATCCAGCATATCATGAAATTAATGAGGCCAACAAGGAGTTACAAGATAGACAGTTAGTACCGATGAACAATGTCATTCCTCTTTCAGTCCTGACTTCTATTTGGTTGGTAATTTTAGCTTTTTTATATTTTTGGTCTCAATTCAAACTTCAGCAAATAAACTCTCAGCAAGAATCAGAACAGCTTCCAACCAAGCTTAACGCTTTCCCAAAATGGTACAATGCAGTTTATCAAGTCTTAATTTTTTCTTGGATTGGCTCATGGATATTAGCTCTTTTTGCTATTCCAAGAGGAATTTCATATATACAAAAAATTCTTTACACTGGGGATCAGACTGTTATATTTATAGCTCCAAATACCGAGTTTGCTGTAATGATTCCATCAATGTTCTTAGCTATGGCTGCTGGTGGCCTTATTCTGAAAGTTTTGGTAGCTCCTTTTCCCAAATTTGATCAATTCCAAGCAATAAAAAGCCATGTAAATGCTAAAGGTGAGTGGGGAACCTTATTTCTCTTCACGCTGATAGCATGGCTTTTTATAGGGGCTATTTATATTTTGGCAATGGATAATTATATTGTTTTTAGAAAAGATGGTCTTGCTCATAATGCTTTTCTCAGATTTACTGAAACAAAATATTCCTGGCAAAATATAGACAAAGTAAGAGTTTATGCAAATGTTTCTTGGGACAAAAAGGATCAAGATTGGGATGTTGCTCCGCATTTTGACATAGTATTAAATAATGGAAAAGCAATAGATATTTGGGGCGGACTTGGACTTGGATCACCTTCAGGAGAGTCACTCATTACAGCTGCTGGTATCCTGCATTCTAATGGAGTAAAAATTGAACTGGACCCTGTTTCAGATCCAAACATCGCGTCTGGCTATGTAGCAGAAGCTGAGAATAATTTTAGAAGCGTATTCTCTTATGTAGAAAAATTACAAAATAACGACTGACTACCACCTACCACTTGCTCCACCCCCACCTGATCTCCCTCCACCAAATCCACTAAATCCTCCTTTACCCGAATAAAGTCCACCAAATGTACGCATAAAACCAGTAGATTTTCCTTCTTGTTTCGTTACTCGATAATTTGCAGATAGTATAAAATCTAGAATAAGGCCTATTACTCCCAGTATAATGAACCATACAACTGCGTCAATGATAGTTCCTAAAATAAAGCCCAGAATCACTCCTAAGGCACCCCCCAATACCCCTCCTAACCAAAAGTGGCTTGTTCTTCCTAGAAATGACGCAAAGTAAACAAGTCCCGCAAGCAATGCTATAACAACAAACTGAATAACAACAGGACCCACGATTCTAAAAACAAAGAATGGTGCAGTTAACAAAAGTAAACCTAAGATTATCAGAAAGCTAAACCAGGTTAATTTTTTATTCTTTAATATAAATATAGAGAGCAGCAGAACAGTTCCTGCTATACCTAAAGCAAATAGAGTATAAGGTTTAACAAATTGATCATAGACGCTACTCCAATTTCGAAAATTACCAAGAAAGCTTTCACCAGACGATGTTTCTTTGATATGTAGCTCTATTTTATCAATTCCGTCATTAATTCCCTTATAGTAGTTACCCTTCTTAAACTCAGGAGCAATTACATTTCTAATAATTTCTCCGGCTTCGCCATCAGTTAAGTAAAGTTCCAAACCATAACCAACCTCTATCCGCATTTGTCTATCATCAATCGCTGCTAAAAATAAAAGGCCGTTATCTTTTCCCCTTTTACCTATTTTCCATTCCTCAAAGGTTCTAACAGTAAAGTCTTCAATTTCTCCTCCTTGCAGGCTTTTTACTATTGCCACCGCGATTTCATTAGTTGTTTTCTGCTCATATTCTTTCAAAAAGTTCTCTAAAGTATTTTTTTGCTCAGAAGTCAAAACTCCTGCAAAATCATTTACATAACCGGTTGGAGCAGGAATATGGTTAGCCTGAACATTAGAAACAAAAAATAGCAGAGGTACTAAGAATAAGGCTATGAATATACTACGGATAACATTTATCATTCATTATGGAAATTGTACTTCTGGTACATTCTCACTACCAGGTATTGCTTGGAAATAAGTTTTAGGTTGGAATCCCATCAATGATGCAAATAACTTGCCTGGTAGAGTGCTTACAGAGGTATTATAATTTAGAATTATCTCGTTATACCTTCTTCGTTCCACTGCAACCCTATTTTCCGTTCCTGCCAGTTCATCCATAAGTTTAACCACCGCAGTATCGGACTTTATTTGAGGATAATTTTCAAATACAGCTATCAACCTTGACAAAGCCCCCTCTAGCTGATTTGCTGCTCTGACCTTATCTTCTGCACTATTGGCTCCTGCATAATTTTGTCTAGCTTCATTTACCTCCCCAAATATTCTTTGTTCTTGCCTTTGTAAACCCTTCACTGATTCCACTAAGTTAGGTACTAAATCAACTCTTCTTTGATATTGTACTTCTACTTGTTTCCACTGTCCTTCAGCTGCATTGGTCTGAGTAACAAAAGAATTATAATATCCAACTCCGACAAGGGCTAAAACTATTATGATTCCTAATATCAAAGAGATCGGAGAAAAAAGTAAGGTTTTCATATTATCTCAATCTTATCTATAATTAGTATCTCGGTTTACTAATTAGATGTCAAGTACGCCTTATGTAACTGCTCACTAGGGGTATACTCTTAGCCTCCAGCGTTAACAAAAATTTACAGGCTTTTGCAAAGTGTAGTTTTGTTAGCTTCAACACTTTGGCCAACATTTTCATTTGCTTTTCAACCTTTAGGTGGTCGAATTTTGAAGCTGTATTTACTATTAACTATATCGTCTGGAAATTACCACACAGATGGCTTTTAAGAAGACTCAACTGAAATGCTAGTAATTTAGCTTCCTCTGAGTTATCATTAAAGAGGTTCTGGAATCCGACCCTAATACCGGCTCCGGCTCTGATTCAAAATGTCCCGCCTTGTGCGGGATTTTTTGAATCAAGTCAAGGGGTTGGAATCGTACCCAGCTCGAAGAGCGGTTCAACCCCGCCTCTGGCGGGGGGTGTGTTTTCCCGTCTTCGGCTCCGAACAAAGCGAGGAGACAAGATGGGAACAAGATCTTCGAGTAAAACGAGAAGCGGAGTAAATTAACCTCATCTATTGTAATTTTGATTCTACCTAAGATATAATCCTCGGTATGGGCAAAAAAGGTAACAGGCAGCTATTTATATTTCAATGTTCTGTTTGTAAAAACAGAAACTATACTGCTTCAAAAAACACAGTAAATATAAAAGAAAAGCTTACTTTGAGTAAATATTGTAATCACTGCAGAAAAAGCACCGAACATAAAGAAGCCAAGATCTAGGTTTCCCCTTTCCCTTGCAAGTATATTAACGATTAAGTAGAATTATGAATGTAAAGGGGTGTCGTTCAGTGGTAGGACCTGGCTCTCCAAAAGCCATGACGAGGGTTCGATTCCTTCCGCCCCTGCCACAACTAGCTCGTTAATCACTCGTAGTTGAGGTGAACCACTTAGTCTTCACTAAAATTAAAACCTAAAATTACAGAATTCCCTTACGAGAATAGTTGTGGCCTGCTTGATACAACTAACTTGTATAATTGTATTTACAAATGTATTACTTCTACATTATTCGTAGTCTGAAGAATAAAAAGTTATACTTAGGCTCCACCCCAGATTTAAAGGAGAGATTGAAATCTCATAACAATGCAGAAAACAAAGCGACTAAACCCAATATTCCTTATGAATTAATTTTCTATTCTGGATTTAAAAACAAGAAAGATGCAATAAACTATGAGCAATATTTTAAAACTACTGCTGGCTGGAAAAGAATCCACAAAATGTTGGAAAATACATTAAGTGATAATAGCGTGTATGATCAAACTTATAAACCGTTTTTTTATGACATACGTATTACGTATGATATAATAGATTTATGCAAAGAATAAGCGTCCATATCAGTGAAGAAACCAAACAGAGGATAAATTTAGCCACTAAGGCTAAACAAAAAACAGAAGCAGAGGTGATCAGGGAAGCTTTAGATGAAGGGCTAAAAAAAATCCATCCTTCTGGTAAGTCCGCCCAGGCACTACTCGACCTAGGGGAGTTAACCAAGCAAATCCCAGCAAAACCCGGCACCCCTACTGATATCTCTGAAAACCATGATTTTTATGCCTGGGGAGGAGAGAAAAAGAGTGGGTGCTAAAATCGCCATTGGCGATGCTGATTCATTAATATCTTTAGCCTACGAACTAGATTCCAATTATGTCAAGGCAAAGAAAATAAGCGAGCTCCTTCTTCGCGAAAACTACCAAATCATCTATCCTAATACTGCAATCCTAGAAGCAATCACCGCCTTGAAAAGGGCAAAAAACCTGCCCGAAAAAGCACATTTAATTAATAGACAATACCAAAAAGGGGCTTTTGTGGTGGAGTTTATAGACAAGCAGATCCAGAAACAAGCCAGCATCAGATTTGAAAAAACTGTTTCAAAAAAGAATACTATTTTCGACTGTATAATAATTGAAACTGCCGTAAAGTTTGAGACCAAGGTTATCTTTTCGTTTGATGATTTCTTTATCAAACAGAAATTTCAGTTAGCAGGAAATTAGTATAGCAGGATTATGTATTACTTTTACATAATTAGTCTGTTTAAAGCTGGCTTTTAAAATGGCGTTTTTCCCATAAAGTTTGGACTGATTCCTTCTCTTTTGACTCCTTCTTAAACCTTGTTAAGATCACCCCAAAGGGTATTAGTCCCATTAAAAGATATGTGCCAAAAGGAGGCCCTGTTGCAGGAAGCTGGTTGGGAATAGGAACAGGAGTGGGTGCTGGAATGAAAGTTGGGACAGGAGAAGGGGTTGCTTGTGCTGCCACCACCTGTATTGTGCCTCTCATATTTGGATGAAAGCTGCAATGGTAAGTATAAATTCCAGGTTGGGTAAAGGTTTTGGAAAATGATTGTCCCTGAGTAAGCGTTCCTGAATCCCAGGCTTCAGCCATACTTCTATTATCTGAAATGGTTGTATGAGATATAGCATCCTGATTAACCCAAATTACAGTTGTTCCTGAAATAATATGTATAGTTTGCGGTAGGAATTGAGAATTTTGCATAACTACGGTGGAACTGGTCTGACTAGTTGGTAAGGGAACTCCACCACCAGCGCCTGCTTGGACCAACTCAGGTAAAAGAGCATAGCTTAAGTTAATCAAGATAACTAAAAATATTATTATCTTTTTCAATTTTTCCCTTCTGTAAGAACGCCTTCCTGAGGCTAAACTTACAACTATATATTAAAGGAAAATGTTTAAATCAAGATAAAGTTAGGGTAATAATGAAGTAAGATTCTGGTAATCTGCTTCCAGTTACTCCTCCTGCTTTTCATTAAGGATAAACCAATCAAAGTTTACATCAGCAGCAGCAGGAGCAGACAAGGAAACAGTGAATTTTTCTCCTGCTGTCTTGGAAGTTACCCCTAAAGGAATAACTATGTTAGTTGGAGTCACAAAAACCCTGGAATTGGATTTTACCAAAGGAGTTAATATATCCACACTTAATTTATCCTTGGAAATTTGCCCAGACCCTGTTGATTTACCAGCCACTGCCCTGTATTCTTCTGCAGTAATACTTTGAGTAATTATATTACCCTCTTTATCAATTTTGACCTTACCATTAAACATATCTATAGAGCTGGAAAGTGGATTGTCCTGAAGATAAAGAGTAGAAATTACATTGATAGAATTACCTGTAAAACTCAATGTACCATCTATTGTCAGATCCCCTGCTATGGTGGTTTTACCAATAGTGGTTTTACCGAATACCTTAAAGTCACCGGAGACTAAGGCCTCGTAAGTTTTAAGTTTGCCGGAGATAGAAGCATCAGAGTAAACTGTTAAATTAGCCACTTTAGCTGAATCTGTGGCCAGTAAAATATCTGGAGGAGTTAAGTTTAATTGAGGATTAGATGCAGAAGAGGTAGCTTCCTGGGCAGAAGAGGTGGCGTTTGACTGGTTCATACTGGCAATCTGAGCTTTGATGTTTGCTACTTCCCCGCTTAACTGCTGAATTCCTGCCAAAGCAATACCAGCGGGATCTATGGTAGAGATATGTTTATTATCATTACCTACACCAAACAAATCATAAAATTGTTCAGCCATAGGTCCTATGTGTTTTACTCCAGACTCTAATTTATAGTTCCAGGAAGAAATATTTAATAAATTAATTTGGTCTAAAACCCATTTCCTATCTAACATATTAAGGTTTTCTTTAAACTCTATGCTTGATCCATTAGTCCAGGTTCCACCAGCAGATACATATGCCCCATTTCCTGTTGAACCATCTATACCTACAGTAATTGGATTTGAGGTAACAGATGTACCTATACCCACATTTCCACCTGATGTAACCAGAAGGGATGGCATGGAACCAGTACCCTGCACCTGAAGTAAGCCTGTAGGCGAAGTTGTACCTATCCCTACATTACCTGATACTGCTAAACCTGAAGATGGGCCTACTGAGGAAGAAGCAAACCCTAAAACAGTGCTGCCTATAACCTGCAGAGCATTTGAGGCAGTGGAAGTACCAATACCTACATTTCCTTGGACTGCCAGACCAAATGAAGGGACAGAAGAATTCGCAAATGAAGCACCGATACCTATGTTTCCTTTTACAGAAAGTGATGCTCCTGGTCCGGTTGTTCCTATACCAACATTACCATTATCTAATATGGCAAATCTGTGTACTCCATTTGAATCTGCTGTGATAAAGGACAACCCTGTTCCGCTGCCTGCTCCTTTAACTTGTAATTTGGCTGATATATAGGTAACACCAATTCCCACATTACCAGATGAATCAACACTCATCAAAGGTGCAGCTCCCCCATTAAACACAACCATACCTCCTGTACCTGCCTGGGAATTACTAGCATCATAATTGAAAGCTACCAACCCTGATCCCTGGGCATTTAAGGTAAGGTTAGATGCCCCAAGTACTGCAGTAGAGGCAGCTGAGGCAGAATTGGAGATAGTTGAGGCTTCGGTTAGGGCATCCAAATCATCAAAGTAAGCAGTCCAGGCAGTGGTGGTGGATGAAGAAATTGCCACCTTAAGGGAGGTAACAGCATCCCTGTTGGCAGATGTTACACCAGATATATCACAAGTCTTGGTTTCCCAGGTATTGGCAGAGGAGACAGAGAAAGTACATGTCTGCCAACCTCCTGTTGCATCATAAAACTGCAAATTCATGTATGAACCAGTCCTTGAAGAATAGACCTTAAACTGCAGGTCGTTTTTATTGGTTAAACTGGTTGAGGTGATAGTACGGGAGGCAGAATAGCCAGTTTGGTCTATTGGGGAATACAAGGTTTTCATCACTGCAGATTGGACTGTACCGGTATTCCCACCCACAATATATGCATATTGGTTAGATGAGTCATCAGTAAAAGAAAATGCTCCAAAATCTGAGATTGCAGTGGAAAGCTGGGTTTGTGCGGTTGTTGTAAATGTCCCTACATTACCTGACCCGTCAACTGCAGCTTTATACACTGTAGTCTGCCTGGTCCCGCCAGTTGTCATCCCTCCATATACATATATATAGTTATTAGACCCAACAGTGACAAAAAGGGCTTTGTGTCCATAAAGGGCCTGAGGCAGCGCTCCCTGGCTGGTAGTAGAAAGCGCGGTAATATTGCCTGATGCATCAATCGTTCCTCTATATACAGATGTTTGTGCTGTTGATCCATTTAGCCCTCCCAATACCCAGATGTAGTTTGTTGAGGAGATAGAGCCTGTCACAGTTGCATGGTAGGAAATACCTGTGCCTAGTTGTGTTTGATCTGTGGTGGCAATTGCTGAGATATTCCCACTACTATCAAATGTGCCTTTATATACTGTTGTCTGGTCTGATGTCCCATTATGCCCACCAACTATGTACAAATAATTAGTACTGCTAATTGTGACAACATTAGTTGTATGCCCATATAATGCTTGAGGTAAAGAAACAGAAGATGCAGAAAAAGCCCCTGCTGATCCATCTGAAGCTGAGAGTGTTGATTGGGATATGCCTGACTGGGCGGTTCCTGATGTATTTTTTCCTCCTATTGAATAGAGAATAGGATTTGAAGACGAATTAGTTGAGGTTCCGGCAGAACCAGCTTGACCAGCTCTTCCATTAGTTCCTGTGCCTGCTGAGCCTGCATCCGCACTGATTGTTGATCCCGTAGTATCTAGGGTTCCTGAATATTCCAAGGTAACTCTTCCTCCTCCACCTCCTCCACCACCATAATATGAAGCATTACCTCCAGCCCCACCATTCGCATTTAAGGTTCCTGAAATAGTAACAGTGCTTCCTTGGATATAAATTCTTCCACCACTTCCACCACCCCCCATAGAAACATAGCTTCCTGTTGGTTGTGCGCCGCTTGAATTTATCGTTCCCGATACGGTTATAGTACCTGTAGTAGTGAGCTTTATTCCACCACCACCTGCTCCTCCTGGACCACCAGTATTTGGATTGTTACCCCAGGCTCCACCACCACCGCTTCCTGAATCATCCGTAGAATAGGTAGGACCCTGGGTACAACTTCCAGTAAACGGTGATGAGCCTTTCCCTCCCTTTCCTCCTGTTCCTCCATAACCACCTCCGCATGCTGCTTCTACCGTACTACTTGCTCCTCCAGCACCTGGGCCATAACCATTAGTTTGACTTTCAGTAGTCCCTCCTGCTGTTCCGCCGCTATAACCTTTCCCCGCCAAATTAATAGTCCCTGCTATAGTTACATTCCCGGTTGCTTTTATCGTCACAAAATTTGTCGTGGTTTTAGGCCCATCTGTTGTAAGTGTTGTTCCTACAGGAATTGTGATAGTAGTAAAATTAAAGGTAGACTTAGTCGCTGTTGCGATAGTACAAGTAGAAGTACCTGCATTCCAGGAAAGTCCTGTCCCGGTACATCCTCCAGCATCTCCACCGCTGGTTAAATCAATTGCCCCATCAGCCCCTGTTCCGCTGTCAAAGGCTGGGGTTGCCACAGCTAAAGAATTATCCATTACAGCTGCAGATAGGGAGTTGGCATTAGTACTCCAGGCTGCCACATTGCCATTTGCTGCAGCAGCTGAGGTTCTAAATACTGTTGTCTGTGCATTTCCCGCTGTTCCATCTGTTGACCCGCCAACAGCATACAGGTAAGTTGTGCCTGAAATTGCTGCTGAGGTAAAACCAAAGTTGGTCCTTGCCCCGGATAAGGCATTTTGGGAAGTGGTGGAGAAAGTGCCGATGTTATCAACCGTAGCATCCATTTGCAATGACCCTGTCCCTTCTTGTGGGGCAGGGGAGGATGTCTCGTCAGCCAGGGGAAATTGGGTGCTGTCAGCACTGGTCCAGTTTGAAGTTGCAGAGTCAAAAGTGTCAATCTGGACATTGCCTGTATAAGTGCAGCTTGAACAGGTAAGTGAGCTGTTTTTATAGTATATGTAATAGTTTGAGCTAGATCCAGAGGCTGCAATCTCTGCACTGAGTTGGTAGGTAAATACAATTGAAGATGAGGTATAGGTGGTGATATTCCTTGGTATTTCAGTAAAGGTTGATCCGTCAGATGAATAAGCTATACGGAAATCATCTGAGTCTACTTGGGTATTGGAATAGATTTGGGAGGCAGCAGTGTCAGAGATAGTGACGGTTACTTCATAGTTTGAGGGCAAAGCATTTGACCCGTCGTTGTTTGTGACAGTGATAATCCTTCTGTAAGTAAAGGTGTTAGAGTTCATGGTCCATCCTCCCTCAATGGCAGTTCCCACTATGGCATTGGCAGAACTTGTCAAATGTATTGCCCCTGATGAAGCTAATAATCCAGAATTTGTCAAAGTGGACCCGCCAACAGTTAAAGCCCCTGTTGAGTCAACCGAAAGGTAAGAGGAGGAGCCTGAAGCATTAGTTAAATCCAGGATATTCCCAGGAGAGGTGGAAGATGCCCTGATAGCTAGAGATGTTACTCCTGATTGAGTAGGAGCAATAATAGCTGAGCCAGAAACATCTAATTTAGCTGCTGGAGTAGTTACCCCAATCCCCACATTACCTCCTGAAGTAACAACAAAAGGATTGGAAGTTGATCCGTTAATTTGAAATCTTTGAACAGGGTTAGTAGACCCGATTCCTACATTTCCTCCGGTTGATATCCTCATACCTTCTGTTGCCCCATTATTGCCAACCAAAAATTTAATGGCATCAGATGTTCCAACCCCGGATGTAGATTGCAAAGTTAAAACAGAAGAAGCTGCTGCTCCTCCAAGAATGGTAGATGAGGTTAATGATTGTCCTGAGGCAACAGTCAATCCTGCTGAGGCAGTGATAAGCCCGCTCACTCCCAAAGTCCCGGTAATACTAGTTGTACTTGCTGAAGGAGCAATTGTTAACCCTCCTGAGGATGAGGTAGTAAAGGAGGTATAGTTTGAGGAATCATACCCTACCCTTAGTTGTTCAGAAGTATCAACAAGATGAAGTTTGGTAGCAGCTGTGGCTATACCAATGCCTACATTGTCAGAAGTGGTATTTAAAGCAACAGTTGTTCCTCCATCTGTCCATCCTGCTGCTGTTGTTAACTCTGATGAATTAGCAGAAAGCGTTATTTTTTTATTTGAGGAATCAGGCGTAACAGTTATTCCTGTGCCTGATGCAAATGTTAAAGTATCAGTATTTGATCCTGCAGAAAAGGAGGTTGAACCTACTGTAATAGTTTTAAAGATCTTTTGGGATGAACCAAGATCATCATTGGTAACTTTTAACCCATCCACTGTTATACCTGTTCCAGCCTCAAGTTTTAAAGCACCTGTTTTACCACCCAAAGATAATACTCCTGTATTTTTAATAGTTGGAGTTTGGCCTGAGGAAACAGATACCCCATCACCTGCTTTCAGGCTGGTTATAAGGTTAGGTGCTGTTAAATTACCTTTAATATCAACATCAGACTCAAAAGTAGCTTTGAGGGCAACCCCCAGTTCTTTGTAGATATTTGTAGGGATATTAATATCCAGGGAACTATCTATAACCTCATCAGAAATACCTAGAACCTCTTTTTCCTGACTCATTTCCTCATTTAAAGAGACCGGGGAAACCTTTTGCAAAGAAGCAGCAGTCATGGGACGCAATGTCAAACCCAAGAAAACAAGCGAGCCTAAGGCAAGAATACCAAAGCTAGAGACAGCTATAGTTTTTAGGGGAATTTTCCTCTGCTGGGAAAAGAATGAATCAAACAGATCTATATTGTTTTCTATATTGTTTGATATAGTTTTTTGTGGTTTGTAGCTGTTTCCTTTAAGTGAGGATAGTCCGTTTAATTGTTTCAGCCTAAAACGTCTCGCTCCCCCTTTGGTTCTTTGAGGGGTAATCTTTCCTGAGGATTCCCAATTCCTTAAAGTATCAGCTGATATCCCTAAAAATTTGGCAGCTTCTGAAATGGTAAAAAGGTATTTTTTAGAGGTTTTTATGGGTCCAAAGAATAACCCCTTAAAGCGGGCAGTGAAGTTTTTGTCCGTCTGCTCAATAACTTTTCCAAGCAGTTTTTTCACTTTACCGTTATTTTGAAGCTGAAACTTGGGAGATTTCCTAAGTTTTTTCCTACCTTTTTAGCGTGACAGAAATACCAGTTGATGTCAAGAAGGACACAAATACCAGTTGATGTCAAGAAGCAAGGACGTGTTAATATAACAGTATGAGTAAAGATAATGATTATTTAACTATTAAAGTAAGTACACCGGAGAAAGTATTGTTTGAGGGTAAAGCCTTAAGCCTATCTTCTATTAATGCCAGAGGTGATTTTGACATGATGGTAGACCATATTAATTTTATTACTGTTATCAAAGATAAGTTAATCCTGTTTTTGGAAGGCGAAAAACAGCAAGAGTTTGATTTGGATATGGGGATTTTACGCTGTTTTGATGACAATGTTGATGTATTTTTGGGAATTAAGGCGCTGTAGGTTATGCGTTTTTGCCAATGTTTCCTATATATAAAAACTTCTCAGCATCAGCGTTATCATACTTACCCTCAAGGATTGCTTTAACATCTTTTATTACCACAGATATAGGCACAAATACTCCTGTGGCACCTGATTGATCCTCTGTAACAGTAAAATTTTGAGTCATGTAATTTCTGATTAATTTGGCGCGTTTAAATATTTTTTGGTTTTCCAAAGAAAGCTCCGCCTCTCCAACCAAGGAAGCAATCCGTGCTAAATCAGCAGCTTTTTCCAGGATAATTTTAGAAGCCTCTGCTGTTTGATAATGCTCCAATCCCACCATCTCAGGAGTTAATCCGGATGAAGTGGAAGTCAAAAGATCGACCGCCGGCAGCAAACCCTGCTGATAAATATGGCGTGATAGAACTACAATTGTATCAAGATATGGAAAAACTGACCTAACACCAAAATCTTCCAGATCATCAGACTGAACAAAAACTGCTTCTATAGCAGTAATATTTGCATCAGCTGTGGACACAAGCCTTTCATGAAACAGTCCCATCTCATTTGATAAACTAGGTTGGTAACCATCCTCTGAAGGTATGGCTTTCATTAAGTTTGCCAGTTCATAACCAGCCTGGGCAAAACGGTAAACATTGTCCATAAAGAAAAGCACGTCTGAACCAGAGTCACGGAAATGTTCTGTTATAGTAACACCTGCATTGGCAGTTCTAAATCTTACAGCAGGGTTTTCTCCCATTTGACCTATCACCAGGCAGGTTTGCGACATTACCTTGGCAAGAATCAGATTTTCATATAATTCCTGTGCTTCTCTGGATCTTTCCCCAACTGCACAAAAAACAGATACTGACTCTTTTTCTTTTTTATGATGGTTGTTTTTTATAACAATATTATTTATTAGCTCTGTTAAAAGAACAGTTTTACCAACTCCTGCTCCCCCAAAAATCCCAACCTTACCGCCTTTTAAAATAGGGGCAAAAAAGTCTATGGCTTTAATACCGGTTTCAATAATTTTGGAAGGCACTTCTACCTCTTCCAGTCCTGGCTGTCTTCTGGCTACTGTGGGAAGAGTCTTTCCTTTTATCTCCCCTAACCCATCCTGAGGCCTGCCAAAGATATCCATTACCCTGCCTAAGACCTTTTCCCCCACAGGGATAGTTAAAGGCTTACCAGAGGCAAAAACTTTTTGTCCGCGGGACAAAGTAGCATTGGTAAGATTAAGACAAAAAAATACACCGCGGGAGGCTGAGGAAAAAACCTCAAGCAGAGTATCCGGACTAACTTCTAAATACAACACCTCATGAATTGCAGGAGGATTCCCTGCAAATTCCACTTCCACGACCTGATCATAAATGCCGGTAATGGTACCAAAATTAGGTTCTTTCATCTTATCCCCCATAATCTCATACCTGAGAGCATTTGACGCTGCTTACGGTTTCTTATTACCCGTGTTTGTACTCTTTTCTGATATTCCAGTTTACTTATTACCTTATCAATATGCGTTGTAGCAGACTCAAGACTGGTAACCCTGGAGCCTAAATTAGCCAGATCTGATTCATGGATCGCCTGCTTTAAAAATAAAGCCAAAAGCTGGGCCTCCAGAAAGATTAAAATTTCCCTTATTTTAGGCTCAAATAAAAACTTTCTGCTGGAGGCATCCGGATCTTTTCCGCTCTCACTTGAGAAAAGCAATTTTTCTCCGGTGATATCTGACTTAACAACCTCCTGGCTAACCAGACTGTTGAATTTGCTATGGTATATATCCACTTTTGAATACTGCAAAAGATGGATAATTAAGGGTTTTAAATCATCAATTGCCGGATGTTCCTGAGGCAAATCAAAATAGGTATATTGTCTTTTAAGACCCATTTGCTCATATATATCTCTCCCTACCTTACCAATTATAACTATATCAGAAGATATACTTTTTATATCCTGCAAAAAGAGTTGGAACATACGGGGCACAATTTGGCCTGTTAACCGCTGGTTTGGAGACACCAGCACTGAGGACCATTTTTTACTTTTTTGAGAAAGATATAAATTAACCAGCTGTTTTAATTTACCTTGCTGTTGAAGATCCTCCAGCTGCTTTCTATAACTCATCCTGATATCCGAAACCACGCTTGAAACATTTGTAGAAAAATTGCGGGTTTGTAAAACCCGGTCACGGATTGCCTGCAGCCTCATAGCAGAAAGCTGCTCATATACCCCCACCAGAGATTTTAAATCTGTTGTAAACATAAGTTCATAAATTAAGTCCTTTTTTTGCTTCATATAAATATACTCTTTTATCTTATGCGCTTAAGGCTTTTTTAGCTTCTGCTATACTTTGGCAACCCGCTGCTTTTTCTACCAGTTGCTGAAGCTTTTTATCTTCTATAGCAGCTTTGCTCTCTAAAATGGCATTATCCATATCCAGCCAGACCAAAAGCAGCAAAGTTAGCTGTACCTTGGCAGGGATCACCTGATATAAGGGTTGGTTTACTAATTTGTATAATTTGTCTGTTTTTTGAAGCATCTCCTTTGTCTGTTCTAAAAGCTCTGTACCAAATTGAGTTAGGTTGCGCATCTTTTCTACTTTGCTAAAAAAGGCCATCAGCTGAATAACAAGTTCTCTTGACAGAGGATCCTTAGTCTGTTTACCCACTCTTGTAACTGATAAAAAAATATCTATGGCTGGTTTTCTACCGCTTGATGCTAAACTGCTGTCAAAAAGCAAATGGCCATCAGTAATACCTATCAGATTGGAGACTATAAGAGATGTGAGATCGTTTTCTACGCTTTCTGCAACAGGCAAGGCAGTAATGGCTACCTCCCCCTTCCCATGCCTAAAATTACCTGCCCTTTCCAAAAGCTTAGCATGGGTAAAAAAGATATCACCCGGGTAAGATTCACGTCCGGGAAAACGTTTACCTGTTAAAGCAATCTCCCTGTAAAAACGGGCGTGGGTGGTAAGATCATCAAAAATTACCACACTGTCCCTGCCTTCATCCCGGAATGTTTCTGCAACTGTCATAGCGGTAAATGGGGTTAAGCTTATAAGACCCGGAGACTGATCAGAGCTTGTGGCAACTATCACGCAATTTTTAGTTAAACCTTGGGCATCCAAAAACATCTTTATTCTTTTGATCTCGCTTTTTTTCTTGCCGATTAAAGAAAAAATTACCACATTCCCCTCTTTTGCCTGGGCTTTGGCCAAAGTCATCAAAAACGAGGTTTTACCTACTTTTCTATCCCCTACCACAAGCTCCCTTTGGCCTTTACCTAAAGGCAGAAGAGTATCAACCACCAAAGTGCCTGTAAACAAAGGCCGTTTAATTTTTAAGCGCGCATCCATACCTGCGGGAGAGCGGTAGACGGGTATTTTTGTGTGGGATAAGCTGTGAGTTTGCCAAAGCGACAAACCCTGAGGATCTATCACAGACCCCAATAAGTGAGACCCTCCATAGACAGATACAGATTCACCGCTTCTTGTAACTTTGGACCCGATTCTGATTAATTGGGTAGAAAACAGTAATATTTCAACTAAGTCTTTACTTAAAGTCATTACCTGGCCTGTTTGTCCTGTTTCAAAAACAACCAATTCCTGCGGGTAAGCCCCGGGCAAACCAGAGGCATAGACAATTGGGTACTCTATTTGTTCAACTATTCCGTATTCTTTTGTTTTATCAAGATAATTTTTGTAATGATTCATAGACTTTTTCTACTTGTTTTACCAAAGAATAATCATAAATTCTCCCTTTATAGGCTAACATTACTCCTGCCACCAAACTTTTATCTACTTTAATATCAAGGGAAACTTTCTTATCAAAATTGGCACTAAACCAGCTGTGCAACCGCTTAAGTTCATCCCGGGTGGGGATATATGCCAAAGTTACTTCCAGGATCACAGATCAAACCCTTCCTTTTTTGCCCGGTCTAAAGCCTCCAATACTATTTGAGTATGATCTTCTGATGGAATCACCTCAGGCAATGCTTTCTTGATCACTTCCCTTATTAGGGTTTTAGCATCTTCATTGATAATTTTAAGTTGGTCCTGTTTATAACTATCTATTTCATTCTTGGTTTGACTAAAATATTCATTAAACTTATTTTGAATCTGACTTTTCATCTGGACTATGGTTTCTTTAACCCCCTCATCCAAAAGTTTAGCTGACTGATCAACCAGTTGATCCTGTTTTTCCCTGCTCTTTTTTATAGACTCTTTGAGGATATCAAGCTCCTGCTGGTAAAGGGCATCCAGCATTTGTTCTGTATGATCTTGCTGGGTCCTGCCATCTGTCTTGATTTTATTTTCAAGCCGGGTTTGTTTGGAGATTAAAAAACGGTATTTTAGGTAGACAAAAATTGCCAAGGCTAAAACAGCTGCGCTGGATGCCAGGTTAATTATTATTGATAGTAATAAAACTTGTTGTATATCCATTATGATAACAGAATAAAATAAGTTGCCCCCAGACCCCCGACGATAATGGCAACAGTAATAAAAACATTTATAATAATTCCTGTGGTAATTTTTACGCTGGCCCGGGGGTTTCTGCCCAGAGCTTCTATCCCCAACCCTGCTGAACGGCCAAAAATCAATACCCCTAAAACAATGCTGACAAGAATGAGTCCGCCGGCAAAAACATATTTGAAAACATCAGAAGGCCGTTCCAAAGCTGCAATCGTGCTTAAACTAAAAGCGTCTTTAAGGCTTTTTGAAATTTTTCCAGCAGACTTTGCAGAAACAACGTAACGGGGATTTATGGCCACCCTGATTTTCCCTGTCTCTGAGTTTGCAGGCTGAAAATCCTCTAAGGCAGTGCCTAAAACAAAACCTGTTTCCGTAGCCTTCATCCCTATACCAGGTTGATCAGAAGAAGTAATTAAGTCGTCTTTTTTAATAGGGCCGTTTTTAGCTGTGACAAAAACTGAAACTGTGCCTGAGGAAGAAACAGGATAAACAGATTCTTTGTTTTTTACCCTTACGAGCAAAGCAGGATTATCTGTGACTACTCCTACTACTGCTGAATCATAGGCTGATTGGCTCAGAGCATAACCATTATTGGATGCAGAAATAATATAACCGTCTTTGATATCTTTGCCGGAGATGGAAAGGCTTTGAGCAACTCCTAATCCTTGGGCCAAAACATGAGAAGTAGTACTAATGATAATTAGCACACCTAAGACAAACAGGGCAGCAAATGTCTTCATAATTTAAGAATATCTTTCTGGAAGTTTAAAATCAAGCGGGAAATACGTAACTACCCAGAATTTCCCCGCTAAGGAGAAACTAATTAATACCGGAAACATATTTTCCAAGCAGGCTGCTGCACCTGCTTGGAAAATTCATATCCAAAGAAACAAAAAGAGACTTATCAGGCTGTTTGATAAGGCTGATCCATCTCTTGCCTGCTCCACCCCAATGCCATCATCACATCTTCAGCAGAGTTGTATACCCCTTCTGGAAGATGTTCTTCAAACCATTTCTTATCCTCTGTTGAAAAATCAGATAAACTGTCACATTCTCTAACCAGATCTTCTTTGCTGGCAGGGTAAGTTTGATGGTTTCTCAAATGGTCTGCAGCTTTTGTTATATCCTTCATTAATTATCACCCCCTTTGGCTTTTGAGGAAATCAAAGCAAGTAAAGTATCTAATAAATGATTAAACTTTGTGGAATCTTTCAGTAAGAAATAGGTTAAAAATTCACCTTAATTCTGGCAGACTGGATAAATAGTTCTGCTCCCTGAGTGCTTTTAACCTGCAATTTATAGGTTTTTGTTCCTGAGGGTAAAGTAAATGAAGATGAACCTTTTAAGCTAAAACTACTGGAGGTACTATCCACCTGGCTGGAAAGGGCAGATCCGTCAGTTGTATTATACAGTCTGACTGAACCAGTCCCGACAGACTCTCCCAACCTGAAAGTTACCTCTAAAACCATACCTGTATAACCTGGATAATTATCAGGGTTCAAAGATACTTCATATTCCTGTGTAGTGTACCAATCCTTATCCCCCCATTTTCCTCCTGATCCTAAGGGAATATAAACAGTTGATTTTGATGTTGAAGTTTGAGGAGAAGTATTAGTTTTTTCTAAGCTGGAAACTCTCACTTTAAGCTCAGTCAGGGCAGATTCAACAGCTTTTACTCTTGTATCTAAAGTGGAGTCAACCTGTGGGACCGGGGCAGCAGAAGGATTTAGTTTTTTGGCTACAACCAAAACTGCCTCTTCTAAAACTTTAACCCTGTCTTCCAAAGATGCACCAGGAGGAAGGGATTTTGGCACTTCTAAAGATCCGCTTTGGTCCTGGCTTATTTTTGGGCTTTCTAAATTTTGCCTGGACTCATTAAAACGCCAAAACATTAGTCCTGCAAAAACCAGGATAGGCAGCAAAATAAAAGGCAGAAATCTAATCACAATTTCATAATATCATAATGAATGCTTTACATAACTATCTTTTCTAACCTAGAATAGTTATATGCACAACAACGGGCCTAAAGAACACCATGAGCATAAAACCTTAAAATTCCCTGAGGGGTTTTTATGGGGATCTGCCACTTCTGCTCACCAGGTTGAAGGTAATAATATCCACTCTGACTGGTGGGCATGGGAGCAAAAACAACCAGCAAAGCTGCGCTCAGGAAAAGCCTGTGACCAATATAACCGCTATGAGGAGGATTTTGATTTAGTTAAAGAACTTAATCATAACTCCCACAGACTTTCTATTGAGTGGTCAAGAATTGAACCCAGACAGGGAGAATATGACCCATCTCAAATTGAGCACTATAAAAACGTTCTCAAAGCCCTTAAAGACCGTCACCTTAAAGTCATGCTGACTCTTTGGCACTTTACCCTGCCTAATTGGGTAGCAGATATTGGAGGATGGGAAAACAGCAAAACCCCTGCTCTTTTTGAAAAATTTGTAAAAAGAGTAATACCTGAACTGGCAGAATATGTTGATATGTTTATTACTTTAAATGAACCAGGGGTGTATGTTTATGAAGGGTACATAGAAAGGGTCTGGCCTCCTGCTAAAAAGAGTTTTTGGGGACAGATTAAAACTGTGCTTAACTTAACTTCTGCCCATAAAAGAGTTTATAAATATCTTCATGCCACTTTTAAAAAACCTGTTGGAATTGCCCAAAATGTCCAATCTTTTGAACCATACCACAAACATTCTATAGTTGAGCAGTTTGCTGTTTTTGTGACTGATTTGACTACTAACCATCTTTTTTATTTTCTCACCAAAGGTACCCATGACTTTTTAGGTATAAATTATTATTTTCATGTCAGGTTTAAGGATGGGAAAGGGTTTTGGCCGGAAATTGCCGATGCCACCACCCAATCCCGGGATGTTTCTGATTTAGGCTGGGAAGTTTATCCGGAAGGGTTATTTGATGTACTGGCTGATTTGTCAGACGGTATTCCAATCTATATTACTGAGTGCGGAATTGCTTCAACCAATGATGACAGAAGAAACAGGTTTTTGATAGCCTATCTTCACGAAGTTTACCGGGCAATTAAAGGAGGGATTGATGTGAGAGGGTTTTTCTACTGGTCTCTTTTGGATAACTTTGAGTGGCACAGAGGCTTTGATCCGAGATTTGGTTTGGTGGAAGTTGATTACCAGGATTTGGAAAGAAATATCAGACCTTCTGCTTTGGTATATACAGATATTATTCAGCATAATGGGATCCCTCATTCTTTGCTTAGATTTTTGGGTCATACTGTCCAGGCAGAAGACGTGTTGGAGAAAAGACATAAAGAGATAGTAAAAGAAAGCCAAAAATAAAAACCGGGTTTAATTATGCTATTTTTACCCTTTACCATCTTAGCCTATTTTTTAAACAGCATTGCTGTAACAGTTGATAAATTTTTGCTTATCAGGGCTATTCCTGACCCTATCATATATATATTCTATTTTTCAGCTATTTCTTTACTGGCAGTTTTTGCCATCCCCTTTATTCCCTTACCATCTTTGCACCTTTTAACCCTCTCATCTGCATCTACTGTTTTTTGGACAATGGGGGCATATTTGATGTTTAAAGCTCTTAAGTCAGGCCAGGTCCAAAGAGTCATACCGGTAATAGGCACAATTACCCCTTTAATTTTGTTAATATTGGCTGCCCAGACTCAATCAATTACCATCCCGCAAGGCTTAGCCATTACTTTGCTGGTAATAGGGCTGGTGTTTTTAACCTGGTCTGATTGGAAAGGCAAATTTGCAGGCATTGAGCTAGGACTGGAGGCAGGATCTGCCCTTTTTTTTGCTTTATCCTATTATCTTTTGGGTCTGGCTTTTGATGGTCAGGATTTTTTAACTGTATTTATCTGGTCAAAACCAATTCTTTTACCTCTGGGGATCATTTTATTAATTATCCCCTCAATCAGAAGAAAAATTTTGCCTTTTTTGCAGCCTAAAAAAGCGCTCATAAATCAAAATTCTATACTCTTTACCTTTGGACAAATTTCAGCAGGGGTATCTGAACTGTTTCTAACTTTTTCCATATCCCTGGCAAACCCAGCCATAGTCAATTCTTTACAGGGAGTAAAATATATTTTCCTGCTGGCTTTTGGTCTAATTTTAGGAAGAAAGTTTCCGGATATTTTTAAAAACAGCTTATCAGCTAAGTTTTTTATTACCCAAATAGCAGGAATAACTTGTATTGGAATCGGCCTTTACCTTCTGGCAGTTAATTAAGAATTATCTGATTTATATGGTTGAAGTTTATAAGTTTGCATTTTTTCTTTCTTAGGCTCATTTGCTCCTGCTACAAAAAGGTTCATTGAAGGACCAGGGATAATTTTCCCATTAGCTTCCTGACTATAAATCTCTTTTGCAACAAATACTGGTTTATCAGCAAATAATCTTCTGCGGTCAGAGGCTTCTGCCACATCTTCAGAAAGGACAATCCATTCTTCATGACGGATAGTGCCATCTGTTTGAGGTATATCAATAATTACTTTGCCTTGATATTTAAAACCTTGTCTATTATCCAAACCATAAGGATATTCTAATTTTGCATTTACACTTGGTAATTCCCGGACATACATACCCTCTTTTGGTTGAACAATTCCATCAGCAGCTTGATCAAAAGTTTCTAATGTTGCAGAAGACCCTTTTGGTAAAGCTCTAGCAAATTTTGTTAGGTCTTCATCCATTAACAATACTCTTGCTAACTTAGAAATAGGCTCAGATATAGGATATGGGTCTATACCAACCTGGTCTTGTGGATTTTGATTTTCAAAGGAAACAACACTATCTAATGCATTTGGCTGTAAAGATACGGTTCTTTGAAAAGGCGGTAAGATACTAATTCCTGCTGCTTCAGCAGCACCAGTTATCAGAACACAACTTGCCAACGCACTTGTTAACGGGTGCTTCACAGCTTCCTTAAAAAAGTTTGCAAGTTTTTCTCCGGTTGAATTAACCCAATCTCTCACTGGATGAGCATCTAAAGGCCTTAAGGAACGGGGTGAGGTCCCATCAATCCCGTAACGTGCATATATACCATCCCGCTCAACTGCTAACATATCATGATTATACACTATAGGATTCTAATAGTCAATTTCCCGTATCTATTTAGAGTTTCCCAGTAAACTGTCATCCTGAACGTAGTGAAGGATCTCTAGGTTAATCTTGAGATTCCTCGTCAGGCTCGGAATGACAAAGTACTGGGAAAAGGTGAATACTTACAATTTCCCCTCTTGTAGTGCTGTCATAAATCTTTTAGAATGCGCTCAAAGCCCCAGCTGTCCTGAAAGTCTGTTCTGAGTGCAGGTGATAATAAAGTTTTATGCCTAGAGGACACAGAAAAACTACTGTTTCTAAATCATCATATTTAAAATTAGGCTTTTTACTGGCTGAATTTTTCCTTGTAAAAATAGGGCAAATCCCCCTATTTTTTTTAAAGCTAATTTTTAAGGCTTTTTCCTCTGGTAAAAAATACATCCTAAAACCTCCTCTCCCAAAGATACCCAGCCTGTATCATAGGAGGGGAAGACCCAGAAAAACCTGGTTTATCCCCTATTATTTAAATAAATTTAAGTTTTTTTTCAGGAAAAGGATCCCATTAAGAACCAAAGTATCTGCAGCAGGGCTTCTTATACTTATAATACTTTATATCTACACCTCTTTTATCTTTACTGCTGCCCACCAGCTTCCCTCACCATCTAAACTTATTTCAGCTGACAAAGCTCTGACCACTGAGTTCCTTGACAGAAAAGGCCGGCTGCTCTACCGGATGTATGAGGGTAGAAACCGCAGCCTGGTTACCTTAGAAGAGCTGCCATCACATCTTATCCAAGCTACCCTTGCTACAGAAGATAAGAACTTTTACAACCACCCGGGGGTGGATGTTATAGCTATAATCCGGGCACTCTCAGCCAATATCAGAAACCGCGCTGATACCCAAAATTTGGAAGGAGCCTCAACCATAACTCAACAACTGATAAAAAATGCCCTGCTAACGCCTGAGAAAACCTACACCAGAAAGGTTAAAGAGATTATTTTAGCTTTATGGACAGAACGGGTCTATACCAAAGACCAGATATTACAAATGTATATTAATGAAGCTCCTTATGGGGGTCCTACCTGGGGAATTGAGGCTGCTGCCCAGATGTATTTTAACAAAAGCAGCCGTGAATTAACATTGTCCCAATCGGCTTTTCTGGCAGGATTGCCGGCATCTCCTACTCAATTTTCTCCTTATGGCTCAAATCCTGAATTAGCCAAAGTCAGACAAAAAGAAGTGTTAAGGAGAATGGTGGAAAACAAATATATAACCCAACATCAAGCTGACATAGCTTTTGCAGAAGATTTACAGTTAAAACCTCAAATATACAATATTAAAGCCCCTCATTTTGTAATGTATGTAAAAGACCTTTTATCACAAAAATTTGGCCAAAGGGTTGTTTCACAAGGAGGCTTAAAAATTACCACTACCCTGGATTTAGATATCCAAACTGAGGCAGAAAAAATTGTCTCTGAGGAAACACAAAGCCTGGCTTCTTTAAACGTAAAAAATGCAGCTGCTATGATAACAGATACTAAAACTGGCCAAATTCTGGCCATGGTAGGCAGCAAAGACTACCACAATGAGGAATTCGGCTCATTTAATGTGGCTGTGGCCATGCGCCAACCAGGTTCATCAATTAAGGTAGTCACCTATGCTACTGCCTTTAAACAGGGGTTTAGCCCTGGAAATACTATTTTGGATGTACCTGTAGTTTTTAGGGATAACTGGGGTAATATCTACTCGCCTGTTAACTATGACGGGAAGTACCATGGTCCGGTATCTATCAGGACAGCTCTGGGTTCATCTTATAACATCCCAGCTGTTAAGCTGCTTTCTATGGTAGGGGTTGATGAAATGATACAAACAGCCAAGGATTTAGGCATTACCACTTTTACTGACCCAAAAAGATACGGTCTTTCTTTAACTTTAGGCGGGGGTGAAGTCAGGATGACTGATATGATGACCCTTTACGGGACGCTTTCTCAAATGGGCCAAAAAAGGGTTGTTACTCCAATTCTTAAAGTTGCCAATTCTGAAGGAGTGGTGCTGGAAGAATATGATGATCATCCTGTTCAAGCAATTACTCCAGAGGTAGCTTTTTTAATCACTGATGTTTTATCTGATAATAAAGCCAGGACTCCTGCTTTTGGACCAAATTCCTTACTTAAAATAGATGACAAAAAAGTGGCTGTAAAAACAGGGACTTCTGATAATAAAAGGGATAACTGGACCTTTGGCTACACCCCTGAATATGCGGTAGGGGTTTGGGTGGGCAATAACGATAACTCCCCGATGAATCAGGCCCTGGCATCTGGTGTGACCGGGGCAGCCCCTATTTGGAATAAAATTACCAGGCTGCTGGTGAGCAAAAAGGGAGATATTGCATTTAACAAACCAGAAGGAATAATGGAGGCAATTATTGATGGAAAAAGGGACCTGGTTATATCCCAGGTATTGCCAAAAAGCCTGGTTAGGGTAACAAATAAAAATAACAGGGTGGTTTTTTCTGATCCTTTTTCCTCATATGCCAGCCCTTCAGCCCAGGCAGCAAAAGAAAGTTTAACTAATTAAGGTGCAGGAGCTGGTTCTGTGGTTGTTGGGGCAGGGGCTGGTTCAGTTGTAGTAGGTGCGGGAGCAGATTCAGTTGTAGTAGGTGCAGGAGCTGGTTCTGTAGTTGTTGGTGCAGGAGCAGAAGAGGCCGGGGGCGTTTCTGTAGTGGTTGTTGGCGCAGGAGATGAAGTTGTTGTAGAACCCCCGCTTGAAGCTCCTCCATCAGACATACACCATCCTCCATTATCAGACATCCA
>CAZDFU010000017.1:0-25736 GCA_964504985.1 uncultured Gammaproteobacteria bacterium | reverse complement strand
CATCATAATGTTGGGGGTTTACCAAAAAATATGAATTTATTTTTAGTAGAACCATTAAGAAATTTTTATAAAGATGAGGTAAGAAAAATTGGAAAAATTTTAGGACTTTCAGAAAATATTACTCAAAGGCAGCCTTTCCCAGGGCCTGGTCTTGCTGTAAGAATTATTGGCAGTGTAACAAATGAAAAATTAGAAATTTTAAGAAAGGCAGATAAAATCGTCACTGATGAACTAAAAGGTACTGATCTTTGGCAGGTATTTGCAGTCTTTACTGGAATTAGAACAACAGGAGTTAGGGGAGATAATAGGGTATATGGGGAAACAATTGGAATAAGAGCCATTGAAGCTCAAGATGCTATGAGTGCAAATTTTGCCAAACTGCCATATGAACTTTTAAATAAAATTTCAACCAGGATTGTGAATGAAATCCCGGAGGTTAATAGAGTTTTATATTATATAACCAACAAACCCCCTGCAACAATGGAATGGGAGTAAAATAATTTTCAATTTACAATTTTCAAGTACCAATGAAATTACAAAATAACAATGTATAATACTTGGTATTTGAAAGTTAGAGTTTAATATATTCTTCTCTTTTTGGGCCGTTGGAAATTAACTTAATTGGAATTCCTAAAAAGTCTTCAATGAATTGTAAATAAACCTGACAATTTTTAGGAAGGTTTTTAAACTTTTTAACTTCAGTTATATCTTCATTCCATCCAGCAAAAGTTTTATAAATTGGTGTTATATTCCCAAGTTCCTGATAACCACAACTTGAATATGAAATTGGTTTTCCGTTTAATTTGTAATCAATGCAAGCCTTTATTTCTTTAAGTCCTGATAAAACATCAATTTTGGTGATTATTAATTCTGTAACTCCTGCTATTTCACAGGCAAATTTAACTGCCTCCAAATCCAGCCATCCAATTCTTCTGGGCCTCCCGGTTGTTGTTCCGTATTCGCCTCCTTTTTCCCGGATATCTTCCCCTAATTTATCCCTCAGCTCGCTGGGGAGCGGACCACTGCCTACTCTGGAAGTGTATGCTTTAACTACTCCAAAAACATCCCTGATCTTTTTAATAGGTATGCCTGCACCAATATTTACTGCTCCAGTGATTGAATTGGAAGCAGTTGAAAAAGGATATGGCGAAAAATCTACATCAAGCATTACTGCTTGTGCTCCTTCCGTTAATATCCTTTCATTATCTTTTAAGGCTTTTTGTAAAAGTAAATAAGTGTCAGTTATAAATGGCAATACTGTTTTTCTTAACTCTGAAATTTTTTTTAATTCCCCTTTAATATCAATTGGAGTTACTTTAAAAGTTTTTAATATCTCATTTTTAATTTTTGCCTGGAAGGTGAATTTTTCAACAAATAAACTCCAATCTTTTAACTCATATACTCTGATACCGTTGTAACTTACTTTATCAGAATATGCAGGTCCGATTCCTCTGGCTGTTGTACCCAGTTTGTTCTTCCCTCTGGCATTTTCATAAGCTATATCCAAAGCTTTATGGTAGGGAAGGATAAGATGACATCTTTCTGAAATAAATAATCTTTTGTTCAGTTTAATCCCATCTGCCTCAAACATTTTTATTTCTGAAACTAAAACTTCAAGATCTATAACTACTCCGTTTGCAATCACACAATTTGCTTTTGGATTTAAAACACCTGAGGGGATTAAATGAAGAGGATATTTTTTGTTATTCACGACAATTGTATGTCCTGCATTATTCCCGCCATGAAATCTAACTACGTAATCAATATTAGAAGAGAGAAGATCTACAATTTTTCCCTTGCCTTCATCTCCCCATTGAGTTCCTAAGATAACTGAGACTGAAGGTTTCATGGATGAAAGTGTAGCATAAGTTTTTGACATTTGGTAGTGTATTTTATATAATAAATTATGGGAATAAACCGTGGAACTATTTCCCTTGGGGAAATTAAAAATTACACAATCGTAACACTTGGTTCTCACTCCGCCCTGCAAATCCTCAAAGGGGCAAAAGATGAAGGTTTTAAAACTGCAGTAGTTGTCACGAAGGATAGAATTTCTCTTTACAAATCCTACAATAAATTTATTGATGAAATTATTGTTATAAATAATTGGTCTGAGTTTCCAAATCTTGAGAAAGAATTAATTAAGAAAAATTCTATTATTATTCCTCATGGCTCATTTGTTGCTTACCTTGGAATGGAGGCAAATAAAGAAATGAAAGTTCCCTATTTTGGAAATAAATCAGTTTTGGATTGGGAAGAAAATAGAAAAATGCAAAGGGAGTGGATGGAGCAATCAGGAATAAAAGTACCACACAGATTTAAAAAAGGAGACAAAACAGACAGGCCGGTAATTGTAAAATCATACGGTGCTGCCGGCGGTAAGGGCTACTTTGTGGCCAAAAATCAAAAAGAACTGGATGAAAAATTAAAGACTTTTAATGAAGAAAGATTTTTAGTCCAGGAATATGTAATTGGGGTACCTGTTTATTTTCATTTCTTTTATTCTCCTTTAACTAAAAAAGTTGAGATTATGAGTGTTGATAAAAGATATGAAACTAATGTTGACTCCCTTGGAAGGATACCGGCAAAGCATCAAAAAGGATATGATATTGAGCCGTCATTTGAAGTAGTTGCTAATATCCCCATGGCTGTTAGAGAGTCCATGCTTGCTCCAACTGTTGAAATGGCTGAAAGAGTTATTCAGACTTCCCAAAGATTAATGCCGGGAAAAGGTTTATTTGGGCCTTTCTGTTTGGAAACAATTATTACTTCAACTGAGGAAATTTATGTGATAGAAATTTCTGCCAGGATTGTGGCAGGGACTAATTGTTTTATAAATGGTTCACCTTATACCTACCTATTATATGATGACCCAATGAGCACCGGAAGAAGGATTGCAAGAGAAATAAAAACTGCTATAAAGGCAAATAAATTAAAGGAGGTATTGGATTAAAATGAAAGATTACACCATCGCAGTTCTAGGCTCGCATTCTGCATTAGATGTTTGTCGCGGCGCTAAAGATTTGGAATTTAAAACACTGGTAGTTGTACAAAAAGGCAGAGATAAAACTTACTCTAAATATTTTAAAAGTAATCCTCCGGCCGGTTGCGTTGATGAGGTGATAGAGTTGGATAAATTTTCAGATATTTTAAATGAAGATATCCAACAGGAACTTCTAAAAAGAAATGCCATTTTTATTCCGCACAGATCTTTTGAAGTTTATATAAATGATTATGATGCAATAGAAAATAAATTCAAAGTTAAAATGTTTGGTAATAGATTTTTGTTAAAAGTAGAAGAAAGAGGAGTAAAGCCTAACCAGTATGATTTATTGGAGAAAGCTTCAATAAGATTCCCCAAACAATTTAGTAGTCCGAAGGATATCGATAGGCTTTGTATTGTTAAAGTTTTGGAAAAGGAAAGAGGGTTTGAAAGAGCTTTTTTCCTGGTGGAAAATTATGACCAGTTTAAATTGGAATCAGAAGATAAATTATTAAAAGGACAAATAACAAAAGAGCAATTAGATAACGCTGTTATAGAAGAATTTATAATTGGAGTACAGGTTAATTTTAATTTTTTCTATGACCCAATAAGCGGAAGGGTTGAGTTAATTGGTACAGATACCAGAAGGCAAACTAATATTGAAGGATTAGTAAAAACTCCCGCCAACTACCAGCATTCAATAATGCAAAAAGTAAATATCAAATATGAGGAAGCAGGACACATTGCTGTAACAGTTTTAGAATCTTTACTTGAAGATGCATATTTGATGGCAGAAAAGTTTGTTGAAGCTTCAAAAGAATTAGTTAGTCCCGGGGTGATTGGACCTTTTGGTTTGCAAACTGTAATTACTGCAGGCCCGCCTAAAAAAGAAATTATTGTTTTTGATGTTTCTCCAAGGATGCCAGGCAGTCCCGGGATTTTTGCAACTCCTTACAGCGGATATTTATATGGACAAAATATCAGTATGGGAAAAAGAGTAGCAATGCAAATTAAAGAAGCAATTGGGAAAGGTTTACTAGAAAAGGTAGTGACATAAATGTTAGACCGGTTTGCTTTAGTCTCTGTATCTGATAAGTCCGGTATTGCAGATTTTGCCAGGGTTTTATTAAATAAGGGTTATAAAATTATTTCCACTGGTGGGACCTTTGAAACGCTTAAAAAAGAAGGAATAGATGCAGTTGCGATTGAAGAAATAACGGGAAACCCAAGGGATTCATTTGACGGCAGGATGAAAACCATCAGTTTTCAAATAGAATCTGGAATTTTATTTGACAGAGAAAATAGTAAACATGTTGAACAGGCAAAACAGTTAAATATTCCTCAAATTGATATTGTGGTTTGTAATTTATACCCCTTTGAAGAAAAGCCCTCAGTTGAAACTATAGATGTGGGAGGGCCGACTATGATTAGGGCAGCTGCCAAAAATTACCAAAATGTAATAGTAATTGTTGACCCGCAGGATTATCAAATAGTTGCTAAAGAATTAGAAAAGGGGGCAGTATCTGAAGAATTTAGGAAAGAGTTAGCAGCTAAAGCTTTTTACAATCTTTCTTTTTATGATTCGTTAATTGGAAATTATTTTCTTGAGGAAAAATTTCCTGAAGAAGTAACTGTGCCTTTAAGGAAAATACAGAACTTAAGGTATGGAGAAAATCCTCACCAAAGCGGGGCTTTGTATGTAATGCCAAAAACTAATTCTCCTTTGTCAAAATTAACTCATCTTTGGGGGAGGGAGTTATCCGGGACAAATATTGGTGATATATATTCAGGACTTGAAACTGTCAGACAATTTAAAGAAAGTGCCTCAACTGTTATTAAACACTTAAGCCCTTGTGGAATAGCAGTTGGAAAGGATGCAGAGGAATCTCTGGATTTGGCAATCAAAGCAGATCCGGTTTCTGCTTTTGGAGGGGTGGCGGTCTTAAACCGGGAAATGGGTGAGGAAGCTGCAAAAGTTATTGCAACTTTTAAAAATGAAAAAGAGGGGAATGTGGATATTGTGGCTGTTCCGTCAATTACGCCTGAGGCCTTGGAGCTTTTGAAAAAAGTCAGAAAAAGTATGGGAATTTATACTTTTGGAGAAATTTCGGAAAAAAGAAGCGAAAAATGGGACCTAAAATATTTTGCCGGAGCAGTGCTTTTACAGGACTTTGATGATAATGTTGAGGAAAGTTTTAAGCATTGGGAGGTTGTGACAAAATTGCAGCCAACTGAAAAACAATTAGAACTTATGAAGTTTGGTTTTAAGGCAGTGAAAGCTGTTAAATCAAATTCTGTTTTAGTTGTTGATAAAGATATTAAAATGACAAGAGGTATTGGTTCAGGGCAAACTTCAAGAATAGGGTCAACTAAAATTGCTTTGGAACAGGCAGGAGATTTGGCAAATAGAGCTATTTTAATTTCTGACAGCTTTTTCCCATTTGACGACAGTGTCAGACTTTGTGCACAATATGGGATATCAGCAATTTTGCAGCAAGGTGGTTCTGTAAATGATAAGGCCTCAATTGAGGCAGCTGATGAGTTAGGCATTGCTATGATATTTTCAAAAAGGAGGGCATTCCGGCACTAATTATGAAAGATTATTCAAGATACATGAGTCCTTTTTCCTGGAGGTATGGATCAGAGGAAATGAGAACAATTTTTTCTGAAGAAAACAAATATAAACTTTGGAGAAAGATTTGGGTGGAGTTGGCAAGGGCTCAAAAAGATCTGGGATTGGTAAGCGGAGAGGAGTTGTCTGATTTAGAAAAAAACCAGGATAATTTAGATATTGATAGAATCTGGGAAATTGAAAAAGATACCAGACATGACGTAGTGGCAGCAATAAAAGAGTTTGCAGAAAAAGCAAAAATTGGGGGAGGAAAAATTCATCTTGGGGCTACCTCAATGGATATTTCGGACAATACGGAAACCATCAGAATTTCTGAGGCGATTATTCTGGTAGAAAAAGGGCTAATAAAAGTTCTAAAACTTTTTGGCGAAAAGGTCAAAAAATATGCAGATTTTCCCTGCATGGGATACACGCATTTACAACCAGCAGAGCCCACAACCCTGGGATACAGGTTTGCTTTTTATGCCCAAGACCTTTTGATGGATTTAGAGTTATTGAAATTTATAAAAAAGAATCTCAAGAGTAAAGGGTTAAAAGGTGCTGTTGGCACATCAGCAAGTTATGTCAGTCTTTTAGGAGAAGAAGGCGCAGAAAAGATGGAATCAGATGTGTTAGATGGATTGGGGGGTTTAGAAGCATTTGATATTACCAATCAAACTTCACCACGGAAGATTGAAATTTGGGTGGGAAACCTGCTTTCATCTATTGCTCAAAGTCTATATAAATTTGCTTTTGATTTAAGGATCATGCAATCGCCTGGATTTGGGGAATGGCAAGAACCGTTTTCTAAAAGTCAGGTGGGTTCATCTGCCATGCCTTTTAAGAAAAATCCCATTAAAGCAGAACAAATTTGTTCTTTAGCAAGACTCGTGGTTAGTCTTTCCAGAGTTTTCTGGGATAACGCTTCAAATATGCTGCTAGAAAGAACTTTAGATGATTCTGCAAATAAAAGAGTTGCCATTCCAGAAATGTTTTTGGCAGTTGATGAAATGCTTACTTCTGCACAAAATATTATTGAAGGATTAATTATTAATGAAAAGGAAATTAGAAAAAACCTAGAAACTTATTGGCCATTTTCTGTGACTGAGATTGTTATGATAGAGTTCGTAAAGAAAGGACTAGATAGGCAAATAGTACACGAAACTCTTCGTGAGGCTGCGATGAAGGCATGGGAAGACATTAGAGCTGGTAAAAGCAATCCAATGAAAGAAATTCTTTTAAATACTAAACCCGGAAGAACTTTTTCTGAGAAGGAACTAGATTTGATGATGGACGCTAAAAATCATATTGGAAACGCTAAAGAAAAGGCTTTAAAGTTAGTTGATATAATTGAAAAGGGGAAAATTTCATGAAGGTTCTTATCGTTGCTGCATCTGATTCCAGTTTGCCTGTTATGAAAAATGCTGCAAAAGTGCTGGAAGAATTTGATGTGGAATATGAAATCACTATCTCTTCTGCCCATAGATCTCCTGATAGAACTAAGCAATTAGTAGATAAAGCAAAAAAAGAAGGAGTTAAGGTTATTATTTGTGGAGCAGGATTGGCTGCGCATTTAGCAGGAGTTGTGGCTGCTGATTATCCGCTTCCTGTTATAGGAGTACCTTTGCAAGATGGGTCATTAAATGGGATAGATGCGCTGCTTGCTACAATGCAGATGCCATCAGGTGTTCCTGTAGCTACTGTTGCAATTAATGGAGCAAAAAATGCTGGCCTTTTAGCTGTTCAGATTTTAGCCACTTCTAATAAAGATTTAGAAAATAAACTAGTTGAATATAAAGAGAACTTAGCAAAAGGTATTGAGGAAAAAGCTGAGAAGCTGGAAAAGGCGGGGGTGGAGCAGTACCTTCATGATAAGTAGACAAAAGATTATTGAAAATATTCCCAATGTTTTAAAAACAGTAAATATCCAGGGTTTTGGAAAAAAACACCAGGGTAAAGTTAGGGATATATATATTCTTGATGATAAAAGGATTTTTATCACAACAGACAGGCAATCTGCCTTTGATAAGGTTTTAGGTTTTATTCCATTTAAGGGACAAGTTTTAACTTCCTTATCAGCTTTTTGGTTTAAAGAAACAGCTGATATTATTCAAAATCACCTAATTTCTATTCCTGACCCGAATGTTTTACTGGTAAAAGAATGTAAACTAATTCCTGTAGAAATGGTGGTTAGAGGTTATATAACCGGTGTGACAGACACCTCAATTTGGGGTTCATATGAAAAAGGGGAAAGAATTATTTATGGAATAAAATTTCCTGAAGGCTTAAAGAAAAATCAAAAATTAACAGAAAATCTTATCACTCCAACAACAAAGGCAGAAAAAGGTCATGATGAAAGATTAACTGAAAAAGAAATTCTACAAAGAAAAATTGTTACCCCAAAAATATGGAAACAAATGAAAGAGGTAAGTTTGTCTCTTTTTGAAAGGGGGCAAAAAATAGCAGATAAAGCAGGTATGATTTTGGTTGATACAAAATATGAATTTGGTTTAGATGATAAAGGAAAGTTAATATTAATTGATGAAATTCACACCCCTGACTCTTCAAGATATTGGGTAAAGAAAACATATAAACAGAGGTTTAAAAAAGGATTGGAACCACAAAGTTATGATAAGGAGCCCTTAAGAATTTGGTTTAAAGAACAGGGATATAAAGGAGAAGGAAGAATCCCTAAAATGCCTCCCGGATTTTTAGCAAAAATGAGTTCGCTTTATATGAGTATTTATGAAAAAATAACAGGAAAAATTTTTACTCCTGATCTAAGCAGGAATGTAAATTCAAGAATTAAGAATAATTTAAAAATTTCTGGTATAATTTAAAGTAAGATTTTCTTATGCCCAATACTAACGGCTTTGTACTTTTAACAGGAACTGCTAATTTAAAGCTTGCACAAGATATTGCCAAAATTCTGGGAAAAGAAGCTGATGAGACAGTTTCCATTTTTGCAGACGGCGAAAAACGGATCATTATCCCTGAGAATTTAAGAAAACGTGATGTTTTTATAATCCAACCAACTTGTCCTCCGGTTGATTCCAATATCATGGAGATTTTGCTGATAATAGATGCTGCTAAAAGATCTTCTGCCTCTGAGATCACAGCGATCATTCCTTATTTTGGTTATTCCAGACAAGATAGGAAAGACCGGCCCAGGGTTCCTGTTTCTGCAGCTTTGGTAGCTAGACTGATTGAGTATGCAGGTGCTGATAGGATTTTAACTATTGATATACATTCTGAACAAGAGCCGGGATTTGTCAGCATCCCCTGGGATAATCTCTATGGCAGTTACTCTCTTTTACCTGAACTTAAAAAACATTTCAAACAGTCTAATTTGATTGTGGCATCACCTGATAAAGGCGGAGTTCCAAAAGCCACTTTTTATGCGGAACTATTAAATGCAGAAGGTATTGCCATAGTTTTTAAAGAAAGGGATTTAGGAAAAAATAATGAAAGTGAAGCCCTGGATATGATAGGTAATGTTTCGGGTAAGGATGTACTTTTGGTTGATGACATGATTGATACAGCAGGAACTATTTGTAATGCAGCCAATCTTATCAAAGAAAGAGGGGCCAAAAGCATTAGCGCAGCATCCACACACGGGTTATTTTCAGAACCAGCTTTAGAAAGAATTTCTAAATCCTTTATTGAGAAAGTTTTTATCACAGACTCTGTACCGCTTTCTGAGGAAATAAAAAATAATCCAAAGTTCACAATAATTTCTATAGCAAAATTATTAGCCGAGGCGATAGAATGTATTTATTCAGGTACATCTATGAGTGAAAGGCTTATCCCAAAAGCACATAGGACTTATGATAAGAGAGAAGCTGTTTAACGTAAATCTAAGCTGCTGGTTTCAAAAATAATTTCTTTTGGCTCAATAATTACTTTCTTTTCACCGCTGTTAACTCTGCCTGCATTCCAAGATTCAAAATTATTTTTCTTGATGATTTCCTGAGCTTTGTCTGCTTGGTCTGCTGGTAAGAAAATAGCAAATCCGGCACCCATATTAAAATATCCATACATCTCCCTGTCACTATTTCCGGAGTGCTCTTGTATAAACTCAAAGATTGGAGGAGTTGGGGGCAGCTCTGTAATTATATATGTAAACTCATTGTTTGCTCTCATTAATTTCCTAAAACCGTGTCCTGTGATATTGACCATATAATGAATATCTATCCCTTTCTCAAACAACTCTTTTACTACATTTACATATATAAAAGAAGGGGTTAAAAGAACTTCCCCATAATTTTGTCCATTTGCTAGTTTAGTTCTGTATCCCTGATGGAGTTTTGAAGCAACTGATCTGGCAAGGGATAATCCGTTAGCATGAATACCGCTGCTTTCTATCAGCAAGATGGCATCGCCATGCCGTAGTTTATCAGCGAGAGTCAGCCTTTCCTTTGGTTTGATAATTCCAGTACAAGCCCCTGCTAAATCTATTGTCTCTGTATTTATGATTCCTTTTAAGCCTGGGGTTTCACCGCCTCCCCAAACAGTTCCAGCTAAGTTGCAGGCTTTGGCAAATCCTTCAACTAATGCTTTGGATCTTTCAGTATTGGAAAACCATTCTGGTCCACCGCTTCCAAAATAAGCATTTATCACCAGAGGTAAGGCACCGGACGTCAGTATATCATTAACTATGGCTGCCACAGTGTCCTGGGCAATTAAATCATAATAAGTTTTGCCTGTTATTTTACTCACAGAATCTGCTACTAAATTCTTTGTTCCCAAACCTTCTATCACAAGCGCTCTATATGAATCTTCCTCTTCCCAGACATAAGCAGATTCGCCCCGGCTTTCTTCTACTTCTTTATAACCAAAACTAGAAAGATTATTTGCAGTGTTTTTTCCCAAAGTTTGAGCAAGTTTTTTAAGAGGATCCATTACTGAATAATCAACTCCCGCTGAGGCATAATCTGTCTTGGGTTTATTCATTTTCATAATATACCATAATCCTCAGGATTTATACGGATTATTTTGTCATCGTCAGCTTTTGGGTTTCCTCTCCCGTCCTTATTACTTGTTGTGATGTAGAGCATATTATCAGGGCCTAAAACCACCTCCCTTATTCTGCCGAATTCCCCTTTGAAATGAGTTTTTAACTCCTTGGTATCTATTACATATTGATAAAGGGCAGTCCCTCTTAAGCCAGCATAAAAGATTGAACCTTTGAAAAAAGCAGCCCCGCCCGGTGCCCAGGTATCAGATCCGCTTTGCAAGAGAGGTCTCTCCATATCCTGTTTTGTTTGGTCACCCCGGATATCAGGCCAACCGTAATTTTTTCCAGCAATAATTAAATTTAGCTCATCTTGCGCAGATTGACCGTGTTCTGTTTCCCAGAGCCTTCCCTGATTGTCCCAGGTAATCCCCTGGGGATTTCTGTGACCGTATGAATAAATTAGAGTATTGAAAGGATTGTTTGGGGCAAATTTTCCTTCTGTAGTGACTCTTAAAATTTTTCCTGCCAAAGAATCTTTGTTTTGTGATAAAGAGGGGTTTTGGGCATCTCCTGTTGTTATATAAAGATATCCGTCAGGGCCAAATTTAACCCTTCCTCCGTCATGGTTGATTGCTCCTGGGATATTATCTACTATAACTTGTTCATCTGTTAAAATATTTTCTTTGAAAGAAAAACGGGATACTCTGTTTAAAGAATTGTTACTGCCTGATGAATATGTATAGTAAAGGTAGACAAATGGCGGGTTAGGGAAGTTTGGGTCAACAGCTATCCCGTGCAGTCCGCCTTCACCTGTTTGTTTAACCTGGATTGCAGCTATGGGATCTTTCTCAAGACTACCGTTTTTGATAAGCCTTACTTGTCCTGCTCTTTCTGTAACTAAAATATTTTTATCAGGCAAAAATGCCAAAGCCCAGGGTATTTCTAAGCCGGTTATTAAGGTTTCAACCTTTGGTTGGGTACTTTGGCCGGATATAACAGGTGCAGATGGGGGTTTTGATAAAGGGGGGTTTTGACGCAGGAAAATGGCAATGCCGGATATTAATACAATAGAAAGGCCGATGATTAATATTGAGGTTTTGCTCATACCGCTATTATACATTTATCATAATATTGTTTGAAGGAATTTGTGCTTTCTTGATTCTTACAATAATATCATTGCTATCTCATTTCAATAAATTATCCTGAAAATTATGCTGAGTTTTGATAGGAAAAAGGGGTATGAAGATATTAAAAAACTGACTTGGAAACTTATGTTAAATAACAGAAGAAAAAGCGGTAAGTACCAATATACTGTCCCTTCTCCCCAGACTTATCCTTATCAATGGCTGTGGGATTCCTGTTTTCATGCCATTATTTTAAGCCACTTAAGTATTGAAGATGCTAAAAAAGAATTACTTTCTTTGGTCTCCAAACAGTTTGACAATGGCTTGATTCCTCACATGATTTACTGGAAAAAATTTACAAAGACAGATTTTCCGGTGATTGAGTGGGGCAAGGGGGATACCTCAACTATTACCCAACCGCCCATGATAGCTACATCTGCATGGAAGATTTACCAGGCAGACAGAGATAAAAATTTTTTAAAAAGGATTTATGATAGTTTGAAAAAATTTTATAATTACCTGGCTTTGAAAAGAGACCCAAGGAAAATTTATCTTATAGGTATAATCAACCCGGATGAGTCAGGTGAGGATAATTCACCCAGGTTTGATGAGCTTCTTGGTCTTCCGCCTGTCCACTCATTGGATGTAAATTTCCAGAAGAGGTTAGAGCTTGTTGCAAAACATAGATATTGTAATTTTGAAACAGAGACTTGTATGAAGGATTTCCTTTGGGTTAAAGATGTGCCGTTTAATGTTCTAAAAGTTAAAGGGCTGGATGATCTTTCAAAGATTGCCCGGGAGATCGGATTTTTTGAGGATGCAGATTATTTCACCCGGCAGTCTGCTCTTATAAGAAATGCTATGAGAGAACTGATGCTTGAAGACGGGATATTTTGGTCTGTTTTTGGGGAAGATTATAAAAAGATAAAAGTTAAAACCTGGGCTATATTTTTTCCTATGTTTGCCAATCTCTACACATTTGATCAGGCAAAAAGATTAATAGGGGATTATTTATTAAATGATAAATATTTTCAAAGGAGATTTTTGGTCCCTTCTGTTTCTAAAGATGAACCCTCCTATGATCCCAGCGGACCCTGGAGAGGAATAGCTAAACTTTTATCAACTCATGTGTCCTGGAGAGGGCCTATCTGGATGGCAACTAACTGGTTTGTTTATAAAGGGCTTATAAATTATGGGTTTTTTGAAATTGCCCAACAAATTTTTGATACCAGTTTGAAATTGGTTCAAAAATCCGGTTTTAGAGAACAATATAACCCTGAGACAGGAGAAGGGTTTGGAGCTTTGGATTTTACATGGGCTGGATTGATTTTGGATATGGAAAAGAATAAAGATTAGAAATTAAAACTGATGCGGTTATCCTGCTTTTATGTTACCCTGGAAAAATGGTTTTCCTGCTGATAATACTTATTTCAGTTCCAGCTTATATTACCCTTATCTCACCAGGTTTTTTTTATACCCATGACGGGGCCTTCCACATTGTCAGGCTGATGCACTTTTATGATGAGATAACCCGCGGACAATTTCCTGTCAGGTGGTCAGAGGATCTTGCTTTTGGGTATGGGTACCCTTTGTTTAATTATAATTATCCCTTGCTTTATTATATTGGTTCACTTCTGCATTATTTAGGTTTACCGTTTGGAGAAAGTTTAAAATTTGAAATATACTTTTTTAGTATTGGTTCATCAGCAGCTTTATATTACTTTTTAAGGTGTTATTTTTCAAAATATGCATCGTTTGTTGGAGTAATTTTTTTTATTTATGCTCCGTATAGATTTGTCCTAACATATGTAACAGGGGCGTTAGGAACTATACTGGCGTTATTTTTTGTCCCCTTGATTCTTCTTTTCAGTTATAAAGTTCTGGCAGGAGGAAAAGTAAAATATCTCCCGCTTCTTTCCTTGGCTTTAACCGGTTTAGTTTTATCACACAATGCTACTGCTTTGATTTTTGCGCCATTAATAGTTGGCTATTTTTGTTTCTTGATTTACAAAAATTTCAAAAATATTAAGAAAAATGCCTTTATACTTTTTATATCAATATTTTTAAGTCTTGGGTTATCTTCTTTTTTCCTAATACCAGCATTAATTGAAAAATCCTTTGTAGGATTGGGGCATTCATTAACCGTTAATTACAATGATCATTGGCCCAGCTTTAAACAATTAGTTTACTCCCCGTGGGGTTATGGATTTTCTGAACCGGGAGCAGAAAGAGACGGTATGTCATTTCAAATAGGAATTGCCCAATGGGCAGTTATTATTTTGACAGGAGCTTTGCTGCTAATTGCCTTTTTTCTTAGGAAGAGAATTAGAGATCAGTATTTAGCGCTCTTTTTTCTGGCAGTGGTTCTAATTGGAATATTTCTAATGTTGAATATATCCAGCTTTATCTGGTCATCTTTTAATTTAATCCAGCAGATTCAATTTCCCTGGAGAATCCTGGTTGTTGTTTTCTTTTGTTGTTCTTTTTTGGTTTCCTGGATTGTATCTAAAAGAGGCGGGTTTTTATTGTCAGTTATATTAATTTCCCTGCTTCTTATCAATAATAGAAATTACCTTAGGAGCTGGGAAGTAAAAAGATATACAGATGATTTTTACAAAAAAGACTATTCTTTATACTATGGCTCAACAGACATAGCCTGGGAAAATAAACCTATTTGGGTTAAAAATTATCCCTTACCAAAAACTGCTCAAAAAATAGAAGCTCATGACATAGATATATATGTATTGCGGTTAAGAAAAAATGAAAGATACCGGGCAAAAGTCGTAACTGAGGGTCCAAAGGTTTTGGTCCTTAACTATTTTTATTTTCCCTTTTTGGGGGTGAAGGTAAATGGCCGGGATGAAATAATTAATCCTTCAAAAGAAGGAAAGATAGAGGTTTTTGTTGCAGGGGGAGCAAATGAGATTGCGCTATATTTAAAAGGGACTGCTATAGAAAAATTTAGTAATATTGTAAGTATTATTAGTGTTTTAATTTTGGTTAGATTTATCCTAAATTTGCCAAAAATATTTCACCCCAGATCCACAATTGTTTTTAAAAGTTCTGCTGACCAGCGGTAAACATTGTGATTTTTAACTATCCCCCTTAAGCTGCGCATTCTTTTTGTCTTCTCTGAATCTTTCATCTCCAAAGATTCCTTGATAGTGTCAGCAGTTTGCTCTGCATTATAAGGGTTAACCATTAAGGCTTCTTTTAGCTCTCTTGAGGCACCGGTATATTGACTCAGGATTAAGACTCCTTTTTCATCATCTCTTGCTGCAACAAATTCTTTGGCCACTAAATTCATGCCATCGTGAAGTGAAGTGACCAGGCAAACATCTGCCAGTTTATAAAACCGGTATATTTCTTCACGGCTGTGATGTCTGTTAAGCAGTATGATTGCTTTCCAGCCTTTTTGCTTAAACTGCTTATTTATTCTTTGGGCTTCTGATTCCACATCTTCAGCAAAATCCTGATATTTTTTTACCTTGGTTCTGCTTGGTGCAGCGATTTGAATAAGAGTAAAGTTACCAATGTATGAGGGGTATTTATTAAGAAAAAGCTCGGTTGCTTTAAAACGCTCCAGGATCCCTTTGGTATAATCAAGCCTGTCTACCCCCAAGCCTATAAATTTGGCCTTAACCCCCAGATTTTTCAGGAGTTTCCCATTGTCTTCTGGTTTTTCATCCTGATCCTTATCATTGTTAAGGTCATTGGGGAAAGCAATGCTGATTGGAAAAGGTTTGATGTGTGAGGTATGGTTGCCTTTGGTAATAGTAAATTGCTCAAAATCTATTAAAGATTCTAATTCTCTTCCTACTGTATCAATAAAATTGTTGCAGTGGAGCTGAGTATGAAAGCCTATAAGATCTGCCCCAAGTATACCGTCCAGTAGTTCTTTCTTCCATGGACAGATACTAAAAGATTCAGAGTTAGGCCATGGAATATGCCAAAAGATTCCAATGGTTGCGCCTGGTCTTTGAGATTTAACCATTCTTGGAACCAAAGCCAGGTGAAAATCCTGAATTAAAACAATAGGTCTATCCATATTCTTAATTTCCGAAAGAATAGTATTGGCAAACTTTTGGTTTACTTTTTTATACTGTTCCCAATCCTCTTTTCTAAAGGTTGGTCTGGCATGAGCTATATGACAAAGAGGCCATAAGGCTTCGTTTGAGAAACCGTAATAATAACCCTTTTCCTCCTCACTTGTTAACCAGACCCGCTTAAGTGCAAACCTGGGTTCATCAGGCGGGACTTTGATCTTATTGTATTTATCCACCACCAATTTATCTGCATCACCGCTTCCATTGGCAATCCACAAACCTCCGCATGAGCGCATAATTGGCTCAATGGCTGTTACCATACCGCTGGCAGGCGAGTAATAGCTTATTTTCCCGTTGGTTTTGGTATGTATATAAGGCTCACGGTTTGAGACCATAATAATATTTCTGCCTTTTAAAATATCTTTAATGAACTCCTGCAGTCTTTGATCAGTCCAGGGGGAATCAAGTTTTTCCAGCCTTAACCTTGCTTCTTCAGAGGCGGTAGACCTTGCTTCAATAAGGCTTGTCCTTATATTTGAGACCTCATTAATGAGAGGTTTAAAGAATAAAGAAGTTGTTAAATTTTTGCTGGTTGTTGTATTCCCTGACCTTGCTGATTTTAACATCTCAACAAGATTTTTTACCGGCATATAAATTATCCAGCGGATTAAAATTAGGGTAGCCACTGATAAAAGAGAGGCCTGGATAATGAGCCTTATTAAATTATTCCGCCAGATTTCATTAAGCCTGTCATTAATATAACCTGCATTTTGCACAATCATTAAAGCCCCCACAACGCTTTTGTCGTCATGGATAGGGATTGCCACAAGATAGACTTTTTTATCTTCAAACTTTGTAAAATCACCATGTGCTCTGTCAGCATCCATGGCAGTAGAAGCAATCTGTAGAGCGTCCACAGAATCAGCTGGGATGGCAGAAGAGGTAGCAACAGCTTTGGCTTTATTATCATAAATTCCTAGTCCGGCAAACCTTTCTTTATTGGTAAATCTTTCAACCACATTTTGCAGCGAAGCTTCAGACTTATTAATAAAATTAGGCTCAATAGTTTCTCTTAAACTTTCTGCCAAAAGGATTGAACGGTATTGCAGGTCTAGCTTCAGCCTTTGTTCTTCTTTGCTAACCTGGTTAACAGTAAAAGCAATCACAATCAGACTGACTATAGAGATAATCACAAAAACTGCAGCAATGATTTGTTTCATCCGTAGTATTTTACTATAAATCCTTAAATCAGGCTTGTTTTCTTTCAGGTCTTTATCGTTTCTTTGCCTTTGAGTTAAACAGCAAAAAATAGACTACTGGGATAAAAATTAACATGATTGTTCCGGAGAAAGTTAGTCCGGCAATAATAGCACCACCCAACCCGCGCCATAAAGGATTGGATAAAGTAATAGGGATAAGCCCGATAATAGTTGCAAAACTTGTTAGAAATATAGGTTCAATGCGCGAGGCTGATGCATCTACTATTGCATCCTGCAGCCTCATGCCAGATTTTTTATTTTGATTGACCTTATCTACCAAAAGGATTGAATTCTTCACCACTATTCCAAACAGGGCCAATACCCCTATTAAAGCCGGAAAAGAAAGAGGAGTTTGAGTGAGGGCAAAAATAATAAACACACCGGAGACAGCCAGAGGAATAACCAGCATTACAATTAATGCGTCCCTAAATGAGCTAAATTGTATTACCATGGTGACAATAATTAATAAGAAAGAAAGCACCATTGCGGTAAGGATAGAATTTACAGAGCGTTGATTCTCTTCATTTACACCACCTGTTTGCCAGGAGTAACCGGATGGAAGGGAGATGGAGTTTGCAAACTTTTCCAGGCTGAGGTTTTTATCGGCTACATTTATGCCTTTTTTTACACCGGCTGTTACGGATAAGGTTCTGTTGCCATTCTCCCTGGTGATTAAAGTTGGGTTGGGTTTTAAGATTAGTTGCCCTAAAGACGCAACAGGGATATTTCCCAGGGGAGTAGGGATGATTAATTTAGAAATAGTTTGAACATAAGAGGTGGCAGGGGTTAAGTGTATTGATATATCTTTGTTGTTTTTTTCGCCTGCAAACTTTGTTGATTCAGCTTTAAATCCTGAGGCATAAATGCGGAGCCAAAAACCGATTTGATCTGTCCCCAGATTATTTTGGGCTAGTTTTGTTTGGTCAGGTACAAAAGAGATCTTGCTTGTACCGGGTTTAATAGATTTATCTATATCTATAATCCCTTCTTGGGCAGCAAGATAGTCCTGGATTTGTTCAGCCAGGGAATCAAGGGTTTTTAAATCAGGGCCAAACAGTTTGATTTGTAAATCAGCACCGGCAGGCGGTCCACCAGACACTTCGGTTACGGTTAGTTTTCCTGTTGTATAGGAGGAATATTTGTCACGGATTGATTGAGCTATTTGAATTGAGGAAATAGGCCTTTGAGTATGTTTTGTAAGCCTCATGCTTATTAAGGAGGTATTTGTGCCGGATTGTGAGAAACCACCCATTGCATCAAAACTGGTGCCTAAATTAGCATTTGCAAAAACTAATTCTGCCGTAGCGCGCAGCTGGTCTAATAACTTAAGGGTTTCTTTTTCTGTAGTTTCTAAATTTGTACCAGAAGGCAGTTCCAAAGAGACATATAAATAGTCTTCATCAGATGGAGGGAAAAATTCATTTTTAACAAACCCCAATGGTAAAAGTGATATTGCAAAAACAAAAAAGACCAAAACAGCTATAATAGCTTTTCTTCTTCTTTCACCTGAAATCAAGATAATTTTTATCAATTTCCGGTATTTTTTGGTAACTGGTTCAAAACTAATAAATCCCTTATCAAGTTTCCCCTTAAACCTAGAATTAAAAAAATTACTAAGATTTTCAAAAATAAGGGGACGGATGTTTACAAGAATAAAAAGCAATACTAAAAACGCTAAAATTTGTACCAAAATCAATGTTGTTTTTGGTATTAATAGATAAAAGGCGCTGATAAGCGTAATTAGAAATAAAATTCTTAAAAGGAATACCACTCTTTTTGGAAAATATGGTTTTAAGACAATGATTATAATTGGCAGAGTTATAAACATCGCTACAAAAAATGACCCCAAAAGCGTAGAGGAGACAACTATTGGAATAGGTTTGATAAATTCACCAATAATACCCGTTGATAAAAGCAGGGGTATAAATGCCCATACGGTTGTCAGGGTGGTGGTAAAAACAGCTACTAAAAAATCCCGCCATACTAAAAGGCCTGTATGCAGCGGGGTAAGGTTTTTGGTTCTGTAATAAGTGGTTGCTGCTGAGATAACCACGATAGTATCGTCAACCAAAAGCCCAAGCGACAAAAGAAGCGAGAAAAAAGCGATAAAGCTAAATTCAATATTAAAGAGCTTCATTACTGTAAAGCTAATAAAGAAAGTAAGTGGGATGGCAAAAGATGCAACCATAGCTTGCCGTAATCCCAAAAATACCAAAAGGGTTATAAAAACCAGGGTTAAAGTAATAAAAAAATCTCTTTGGAGTTCATTAAACTGATCCTGGATAAACTCTGCAGAATTGGTATCTGAGTAAATTTGAAAACGGTTGCGGTGTTCTTTTAAAACATCCTCTGTTAATTTTTCTACCTTTTTGGCAGTTTTTTCAATTTGACTGCTGGAACTTTTATAAACATTAAAATTAACTGATCTTTTGGGAGTTTGGGCAGGGGAGGCGAAGTAGGAGCTGTTTTGATCTGGTTTTGAGCGTTCAACAACCCGGGCAATATCTGAGAGCGGAACAACAGATTGCCCCGCAGTAATTTTTAAATTTCTTAAGTCTTCAACTGTTGTAATTAAGGGATCAATAGTCAAGGCAAAAGATCCATTCTCAGTTCTGAGGGAGCCTGCAGGAAGCGATTTTACCGCGGTTTTTATAACTCCCGCCAAAAGCTGGGGATTTAAACTGTAAGTTGCAATGCTTTCGGGTTTTAAAATTATTTGGATTTCTTGTTCATCTAAACCACTGGTGGTTACATCTTTTACCTCGTCTAATTGTTTGATTCTTTCCTTTAACTCCTGTGAAAAGCGCGCCAGGGAAGCAAAATCCTCTGAGGAGGTAACAGTGAAGGACAAAACAGGCTGGTTTTGAAAATCAAGTTTTGATACTTTTGGTGTTTGGGCATCTGCAGGTAAGCTTACCCCATCCACAGCTGATTGAACATCTGTTCTGGCTTTTTCAGAATCAGTGCCTGATTCAAATTCTATTGAAACAACAGATACTGAGTCCCTTGAGGAAGATGTAACTTTTTTTACGTTGGCTACACCTGTAACACTATCTTCTATAGGGATAGTAACCAAACTTTCTATATCTTCCGGGCTTGCTCCCGACAGTACAGTAAATATGCTTACAATGGCAATATTAATAGATGGATTCAAAACTCTGGGGATATTTAGGAAGCTATAAATGCCCAGAATGGAAATCAATAAGATAACGATAATTATTAAGCGGGGATTTTTTAGGTATTTTGTAACCCATGATTGTTCAAGTAGAATACGGTTTGCCATAAATCATTTTTTTTGGATTGAAACCCGGTCGCCTGCCAGGATATTACGGTTTAATATTACTTGGTCACTTATTGAAAGCCCGGATTTTACCTCTATAAACCGGCCAAAAACATCTCCTAAACTAATAGTTTTGCTGACTGCTCCGCCATCTTTGATTACCAGTACAATGGATTGATCAGCGTTCTGGTAGATTGCATCTAAGGGTACAAAGAAAACACCTTCTGTAGTTTGTGATAAACCAACTGGAACTTCAACAGTGATATATCCACCATCAGTTAAGTCTTTGGAGTATTTATCCGGGATAGTATAGGAGACGTTGTAAAGTGTTCCCTCAGTTGCTTCTGTGGAAATAAAGCTTGGTTTAAGCTCAATGGTTTGTTTTTCTATATGAAGTATACTTGGTTCAATTGAGGAGACGCTTCCTGCGAGATGCCGGGGGAGATTAATAACAGCAGTAATAGGATCATCTATTGCGCTGAGTGTCATTAAGGGTGTGCCAGGGTTAACTGTCTGGCCTTCTCTGACATGAACTTTTTGCACCAGGGCGCTGAACGGGCTTGATGGAAAAAAGATTGCTTCGTTTATTTGGGCAAGAACCATTTGCAGTCTGCTTACCTCCAGCCCCAGATCCAGGGTTTTTTGTTGAAGCTCTAGTTGTTTAATGGTAATAGCTTTTTGAAGACTTGCCAGCTCAGCAGGAGGTTTGTCATTTGCTGATTGGAATTCTGATTGTCTTAAGCCTGAACGCAGTTGGTTAAGCCCTAGTTGAACTTGAGCACGCTGGGATTTGATTTGCAGTATGGTGGTATCATTTATACCGCCTGGATTGTTTTGTTCTAAATCCTTCTGGTTTTGTGATAAGGTATTTAATATGGATTGGTTTAAATCTATCAGATCTCTTGTTTCCTGCAGTGACTGGTTGATGATGTCCCTTAACTGGGAGCTATTGGATTCTGACTTCTCAGCGGTTTCTTTTTGTAATTTTAGGAGTTCTTTTTGGGTTTCTAGAGTATCTTTAGTATTTTGAAATTGTTTTTGGGCAAGCTGTCTTTGTACTGAGGCAGCATTACCGCCTTGGTAGTTAGAAGATATAGATATTAAAACTGCCCCTTTATTTACTGTTTCACCTTCTATAAAATTAATTCTTTGGATCACTCCTGGTGCCAGCGCAGTTATCTTTATCACGCTTGATTTCTCGGTTCTTGCTTGAAGGGTGACCTTTGGGTTTTCACCAATGGTATAGACTTGAACATTTTTTACAATCTCTGGTTTTTGAACCTCCTCTTTTTTTGATGACAAATAATTCCCGGCAATAATTAATAAAAGCAGGATAAGTAAACTTAGAAACAGACTAATTAAAGGTTTTTGTTTAATAAATATTATTACTTTTGAGTAAGACCTTTTGGATTTATTTAGAAAAAAATGGTAACTCTTGGTATAAAAATTTTTGACTTTAAGCTTACTATTGTTACGGATAGCCATATAGATTCTGGGGTCAGTGTACGGGCAGGGGAAAATGAAGCTTTGTAACCCAAAGGGATTGTATGCGGACTCCGGAGAAAAGTCAATTGTTTTCTACTTCAAACAGCTTATGTTTTGATTTAGCCCCTGAGATTAATTTGATATTTGCTTTGCTTACTTTAAAATAATTTGCCAAACTTGAAATAGTTGCCTGGTTTGCTTTTCCTTCAAGAGGAGGTTGGTTAACATAAATATGCAGGTTATCAAATAAGTCCTTTTCTATGTGCTCTTTTTTGGAATTAGGATGTACGGTAACTGCTACCCGCATTATTTTGTAATTATTAAATTGGTATTATTCTTCAAGTCCGCCATTTAGCTTAATTTTTTGGAGAGTATATTTTAAATCCGATAAAACTTTCTCTCTATCCTGATTTATATTCATTTTAATTATCTGCCGGCGGTATTTACTCCACTCTGATAGGGTAATTTTATTTACAGTAGCGTTTTGTCTTGTATTAGTGAGTACTGATCCTTCATTCCAGATAATGACTTTTACTACTAATTTATGCCAGGATTCACGTTCATCAAGTTTTTGTTGAGAAATACGTTTTAACCTAAGAGAGTCCTTGTTTATTGTCATAATCTGAAGGGAGAAATTGCTTTGCAGCCCGAATTCTTAAAACAACTAAACCCAGTATACCATATAATCCCTTAAAATCAAAATCCTTGAAAAGAGTTTTTTGCCCAATTAAAATTGGCTTATCTCCAAATTCCAAACCTTTTGTTATCTTGCGTTATGTTTAATTGCATGCATCAGCAGATCTGCTGCAGTTTTAAGCAGGAGAAAGATGATCATTGCTTGTTGTCCTAACATTGCTCCAAAAATAATGATTAGGTGCATAGGTATAATTCTGGCATAAGGGGTAAACATTAACTGTCCGATATTTTGAGTTTTCCTCTCATCTGCTATTTTATTTTGATGGAAAGAAAAAGCATGGTTTAAGAAAAATATAAAACCTCCCAGAAATAAATAAGCAAAATCTACTGCTTGGTTGGCGAAGAAATTAAAAATAAAGATGGCATAAATAAAATGGAATAAACCATAGTGAAACATGAAGAAAAAAGCAGTAAAAGTTTTGGTTTGGAAAGTAGGTGAGACAGATTTATTGTTGATGGTAAAGTTATCTGTTGAGAATTTCTTTAAAGACAAAATCCTCATAAATTGGAAAAAACCAATAATTACAGATTGGATCCAGTAAACCCAAAGAACAGCTGATATATCCCATTTTTGGACAATGGCCAGGATTATTACTAGAATATTGGAGAAAAGTAAACTGGTAACTGAAACGTCCTGAAAGAATTTTTTCATTGGCGGGGAGCCAAACTCTTATGGGAAAATATCCTGATATATCCTGCAGGCACATACTCATCTTCAGGACATTTGTCTCCTCTGTAAGTCCACAAAGTTCCCTGATCCATCTCCACCAGGCCTTTTTTATCTTTGCAGGCAGAGAATATTTCTCCTGATTTGTGTTTGCATTCGCCAATGGTATCGTCATTATCAAGATAAACAGAAAAACAGTTGCTCTCACCAGAGATAAATACCCCTTTGCCTTTTGTCAGATGAACTTCTCCTTTATTATCTTTTTCGCTGCGGGAGGAATAGTTAACAGTATTATCACTCTGGTCTTTAAATGTATAGTAGTAGGTTAGAAGAGGAAAATTTTCTCCCTTGGGATCATATTTTATGACTACGTCTTTAAAAACATAAGTGCCTTCAATATTTGGAGGATTATTGCCTGTATAGATATTCATGCCGGCCTCATCCATTTTTTGTAAATTTTCATCACTCAAAAAGGACTTAACTTCTGGGGGAACTTTTCTAACATCCACTGTTTGTTTATGAGGAGTAGTATTTGTTTTAATATTTTGCTGAAATCTCCAGTATTGAAATCTCGAGCCTTGTTCAAGTATTGCAATTAACACAACAAGAGAAATAACTATTTTAATAGGCATCGGCCACCCACGGAAAATTTGTATTATCCTGGCAAGAAATTTATTCACTAAATTTAGTATGATATATTTTTTCTTAGTTTGTCAAATCAGGTTTAACCGGATTAAAATTTGACTTAAAAGTTTTTTTAATGCTAATCTAAGTATTAAAGGAATAAAGTTAATGCTGCCCATAAATAATCAAAAAGGCTTTTTGCATCTTTGGATAATTATTGCAATCATAATAACTTTAATTGGAGGTTGGATTTTATATAGCAACTTTAAACCGGCTAAGCCTGTTTCCAACAATAAACCTGTCGTTAGTCCGAGTTCTGTGCCTACTGCGATTCAAATTTCTTTACCGTCCAGTAGTACTCCTGCACCTCAACAAGTTAAAAAAGGTGATATGGCAGCTTTGGAAAAATATTGCAAAGAAGAAGCATTAAAACTTCCTGAAGCCCCTTTTACATATAAATCCAAAGAAGGACCTACCAGAAGTGGACCAATGTCCTGGATAGATCAATTTATTCCGAAGGACAAAAAACAGTCTGAGAAAATAAGTTGCACTATGTCTTACAGGTTTGCAGGTAAGATAGCCTATGGGCAGATGGGGACTGAATATCCTGGGCAGGGACGAGAGTTTGACAGGAAAGTTAGGGTTAGCCTAGAGAGCAAACTTGACTCTTCCTGGGAAAAAGTGTCAGGACCAGGTATAAGTAATGATGGTTTTAATATGGTTTATAAAAGAGAAAATCCTCAAATGGGGACAGTAGATTATCTTGATGCTTTTGATGGAGGGTTGGTAATTTACGTTAAATTTAATACCTATTACAAGTAAAGTGAAAAAATTTATTCTGTCCATCTGCATTATCTTCCTTTTGTTTTTGATTTCATCAGTGACTCTTGCTCAATCATCCACCACAACGTGGTCCATGAATGGTGAAACATTCAGCAGCCAGCAAAGCGACAGCGGTATTGTGCTGACCAATAGCAGTGGAAAAACGGTATTTACCGGTACTATCTCGGGAAACACTGTCACTGGCACGCAGCATTTAAGAGCCCCCGCTTGCCCAGATCTGACAAAAGATGTTCCTGCCACTGGTACTATTTCTGCAGATGGCACAATGACAATAAAGTATACAGCACCTTTGTATGATATTGACGGCTGTTACGATCTTCCGCGCACGAAAGAATATACTACTTCATATACTAAAACAAGCTCAATAGTGAATGTTGTACCATCACCTCTTGTCTCACCAACGCCTACAAAAAAACCGCAGCCTTCGGTAAAGCCAACCGCTGCTGTAGCTCTCCAACCAACAAAACCAGAAAATCAATTTTCTGCTGATCAAGGTCAGGATGGTACTCCATTTAATATTTTTGGGCTTAACCCTTTTGAAACCTGGACAAATCTTGTGAGGATTTCAAATATTCCGGGGGCTCTAGCTTATCTTGTTAGGGAAACAGAATTTTTACTAACTCCAATGGAGATAGAGAGTAATGTTCCTGAGCCAGCTGGTGGGGATTGGGATTTTTTACCTGGGTATGTACCTCAGAAGATACAAACAGTTCCCGTGATAATTACAGGACAAAAAGCACGAGTAGTTTTTGATGATAAGAGGAAAGTAGAGGTAAATAAAAATGAGCCAATTCCTGCGGGTTCAAAAGTGATGGCAGATCAGCCAACGAAGCTTTTAATGGGTAACAATGGTAAGAAGGTTTTCCTTGAAGCCCGTCCTTTTAAAAATGATGAGGCAGTGATTAAAACTCCTAAAAGCCAAAATGATAAGTTGTTTCTGGAAGATGGAGAGGTAGAACTGGTAGTGGAACCTGATTCTGGGTCAATTTTTGGAATTGATACACCAAATGGCACAGTCACAGTTGTCCAGACGCATTTTCTGGTGAGACACGAAAATAAAAATCAGCAGACAACAGTTATTGTTTACGATGGTAAAGTAAAGTTTACAGGTACTGATGGCAAAACCACAGAAGTTTCACCAAATGGTGACAAACCTGGAGT
>CAZDFU010000016.1:17927-26029 GCA_964504985.1 uncultured Gammaproteobacteria bacterium | reverse complement strand
GGTTTATAAATAATTTAGAGAAGCCTTTAGGGGAGTTTGTGTTTGAGTATATTCCATCCGGGATATCTAAAGAATTACTGGTTCAAACAAATGGCAGGGAAGTAGCTGCTGCAGCTACCCTGATTGGTCCTCACCGGGACGATTTTGCCGTCCAAATCCGCAATCCGCAATCCGGAATGCGGAATTTGGCTAAATTTGGCTCCCGGGGCGAACAAAGAACTGCCACTCTTGCTTTTAAATTAGCTCAGCTTGAATATATGGCTAAGATTCTAGGTAAAAGGCCGGTACTGCTTTTAGATGATGTTTTTTCAGAGTTGGATGCTGACCACAGAGCGTATGTTGTTGGTATTGTAGGTAAACAACAAACAATTATAGCAACTGTTGAGCTTGAGAATATCCCTCAGGAATTTCTGGAAATGGCTAGAATTTTAAAAGTGGAAAACGGAAAAATTATTGAATAAATTACTTTTTAATTCCCCAACGGGAGGCTAAACGGGATAATTGATAGGTAATCAAAACAGCAAGCAGCGTTACTAACATAGCATAAATAAACCTGGATATAAGTCCTGAACCAGTAGGCAAAGATGGTTCTATAAATTCTTTGACAGCCTGTTGGATAGTCTCATTCCAAGCCAAGGCTGCTGCTAAACCAAAGGCTGAAGTAGAAAGAGTTAGAAACTGCTCAATTAATTCTCTTTGAAATGACTTATTTTTTTGACCTTTAGTTGTCATAAATAATATTCTAAGCTAATATTAAAGCCAATGTCAAAAATAATAAGATTGCCAGGACTAATTGATGTACATACTCATTTAAGAGAGCCCGGCGCCATTCAAAAAGAAGATTTTGAAACAGGAACAAAAGCTGCAATAGCTGGAGGCTACACTTTAATATTAGATATGCCTAATAACCCGGTTCCCACTGTTTCATTGGAGGCCCTGGATCAAAAAATATCTTTAGCGCAAGGCAGGATTTATTCCGATTTAGGGTTTAACTTTGGGGCAACTCCTAAAAATCCAGGGGAATTTTTAAAGGTAAAAGACAAAGTGTTTGGATTAAAAGTTTATATGAACCACACAACAGGAGATTTATTAATGGAAGATAGGCGGGCTTTAGAGAATACTTTTAATAATTGGATAAAGGGAAAACCAATCATGGTTCATGCAGAAGGCGGGACAGTTAACTTGGCAATAGAGCTTGCTAAGAAGTACCAACAAAAGCTTCATGTTTGCCATCTTTCTTTAAAAGAGCAAATTGAGGCTGTGAAACAGGCAAAATCTGAAGGAATGGATATTAGTTGTGAGGTTTCTTGCCACCATTTATTTTTAACTGATAAAGATGCAGAAAGGTTAGGGCCATATGGGGTAATGAGACCTCCTTTAGTTTCTAAAGACGGACAAGATGCTTTATGGCAGGCATTAATTGATGGAACAATAGATATGATTGCCTCAGACCATGCTCCTCATACCAAGGAGGAAAAAGAAGCTCCTGGAAAAGTGGTAAATGGCGTACCTGGTCTGGACACTTCCTTGCCTTTGCTTTTAACAGCAGTAAATGATGGAAGACTGACTATAGATAAATTAATTGAAATTACTAGTACTAATCCCAGAAAAATTTTCCATATCCCAGAACAATTTGGTTCATATGTAGAAGTAGATCCAACTATTCGCTATTCGCTATTCGCTAATCACTTATATACAAAATGTGGTTGGACACCTTTTGAAGGAATGAAAGTTACAGGAAAAGTTAAAAAAGTTACCTTAAGAGGACAAGTTGTTTTTGATACTGGCCAAATCTCAGGTCCATTTGGTAAAGTAGTTTTTGCAAAAGAGTAAGAGTTATGATATAGTTAATTTAACAATTAAATATTAAAAGCTGTGATGAGAGTCGCGCCTCGGAGCTGAGAGTCAAAATACTCTACGGAGACGAAACCGTAAAAGATCTGTAACATGTGTCGTAAAGTTACAACACTGAGTGTAACTGGAGTGGAGCATGTCATGAATAAGGTTTATTCTTGATAGCTCGCGAAAGCGAGTTTTTTAATGGAATAAACAGAGCAAGGTGGCACCGTCCTGAGTGCAATCGAAGGACCCTTGTGAGTTTCTAGGATTTTTCTTAGCAGCTTGCAAGGGCTTTTTTATGGAAAAACTTTGGCAGAAAAATGAATATAAATTGGATCCTGTTATTGAGGCCTTTGAAACAGAGGGAGATCTTAAAATGGATCAGAAATTAGTTAAATATGATTGTATGGCCTCCTTGGCTCATGCCAAAATGCTTAAAAAGATTGGTATTCTTAGTCAAAAAGAGCTTATTCAAATAGAAAAAGGACTCTTAGAAATTATTAAGCTAGAAAAACAAGGAAAATTTATTTTAAAAATTGGGGATGAGGATATTCATTCTAAAATAGAAAACTTTTTAACTGACCAGTATGGAGAAGTTGGGGAAAAAATACATACAGGAAGGTCAAGAAATGACCAGGTTTTAGTTGCCTTAAGGTTATATACCAAAGATCAGTTGAATCAAATTAAAAACCAAATTCAGAATTTGAGCAGAACTTTTAACCAATTTGATAAAAAATATGGACAAATTCCTATGCCAGGGTATACACATATGCAAAAAGCCATGCCTTCATCAATTAGTTTTTGGGTAGAAGGTTTTATAGAATCATTATCAGATGACCTGCTGGTTCTAAAAACTTCCTTTAAATTAAATAATCAGTCCCCATTAGGATCAGGAGCAGGATACGGTGTACCTATAAAACTTGACAGGGAATATACAGCCAGCCTTTTGGGGTTTGAAAAAGTCCAAAAGACTTCTTATTGTCAAAATTCCAGAGGTAAGATTGATTCAATTATTATTTCTAGTTTAGTCAATATCCTGCAAACTCTTAATAAATTTGCCTCTGATGTAATGCTTTTTACCACCCAGGAGTTTGACTTTTTTAAGCCGTCAGATCATGTTATAACAGGCTCAAGTATTATGCCTCAAAAGAAAAATTTGGACATAGCAGAACTTTTAAGAAGTAAAGTGCATTTAATTTTGGGGCATTACACTCAAATAGTCTCTCTTTCTTCAAATCTGATCTCAGGTTATAACAGGGATCTTCAGGATAGTAAAAAGCCATTAATTGAAAGTTTAGAAATAACCTTAAATAGTTTAAAGGTAACAACTATTTTGCTGAATAACTTAACTCCTAATAAAGAAAAATTACAACAGGTTATGACAGAAGATCTTTTTGCTGCAGAAAAGGCTTTTGAGTTAGTTAAAAAAGGGGTTTCTTTCCGGGAGGCATATAAACAAATAGGGAGAAAGATAAATGAAAAGTAAGCAAAATTTTCTTACAGATAAAACTGATTATATAAAAGTTGCTTCATTTGAAGGTAAAAAAGGAGAAATTAAAAAAGCGCTTCTTCTTTATTCCGGAGGTTTAGATACCTCTGTCATGCTTAAATGGATACAGGATAATTATAACTGTCAGGTTGTTACTTTAACTGCAGATTTAGGCCAGCAGCATGATGATCTGGAAGCTGTTAAAAAGAAAGCTCTTAAATTTGGAGCAATTGAAGCAGTTGTTTTAGACCTTAAAGAAGAATTTGCCAATGAATATCTAGCAAAGGGAATAAAAGCAAATGCTTCTTATCAAGGAGATTATCATTTATCAACTCCAATGGGCAGAGCAATTTTGGGAAAAGCTGCAGTTAAGATTGCCGGAAAATATGGCTGTGATGCAATAGCTCATGGCTGTACCGGAAAAGGGAATGATCAGGTAAGGATTGAAGGTTATATTTTAACTTATGATCCAAATATGAAGATTATTGCGCCAGTACGGGAATGGGCAATGGATAGGCAGGATGAAATAAAATATGCTAAAGAAAACAACATACCTGTTCCTGCAACTGTTGATATTCCGTATTCTGATGATGACAATATGTGGGGGATTACCTGGGAAGGTGGAGAGATAACCAATCCATCTCTCATTGCTCCTGAGGAAAAGTTTTTAACCACATACACACTGCCAAAAAATGCTCCAAATAAAGAGGAGTTGGTAAAACTTAAATTTAAAAAAGGAATTCCAGTTAGCCTTAATGGCAAAAAACTAAGCCTGGCAAAGTTAATCATTAAACTTAATCAGATAGCTGGTAAACATGGAGTGGGGACAGTACATCTTTTGGAAGATAGGCTAATAGGTCTTAAAAACAGGGGAGTTTATGAGCATCCGGCAGCACATGTGATTATTGAAGCACATAAGAATTTAGAGAAGTATGTTTCAACCAGAACCCTTAATGAAATAAAAACCCAGATGGATATTAAGTGGGGTTATCTTTGTTATGGAGCTTTGTGGTTTGATCCTGCCATGGAGGCTATAAACGTTTTTAATGATAGTGTTAATGAAAAAGTAACAGGGGAAGTAACTATTAAGTTATTTAAGGGCAATACAACAGTGGTAGCGCTTAGTTCACCTTTTGCCCTTGATCATGCTTCGTTCAATAACAAAGAAGGGTATGGGTTAAATGTGAATGCATCCGCAGGGTTTATAGAAATTTATTCATTACAAATGAAATTGGCAAACCAGATAGGAAAATACAAAAAGTAGCAGCGCAAAATAAGGAAACAACACAACATTTGTGCGGATACCTTCGAGGTTGCAAGCTAGATTTCGCAAATAGTTGAGTACAATCAGTTTACATGATTGTAGTTGACATTAGAGGCATTTATAGGTAAACTACCAAGAAGATTATGGTTAGAAAATTTATTGTAGATTTAAGTTTAATAGTTGGTTAATCCGCCAGGGGGCGGATTTTTTTGTATCTGGGCAGGTTCGGACAATTCCAGTCTGTTAGAAGGCTGTAGTGCGGAATCGTCCATTTTGGCCTAAGAGACCATGATGGGCTTTTTGGCAGAAAGAGTAAAAAAATGAGTTTTGAGCAAAAAGGCCAAAAAAACTTTAAAGGACGGGATGTAATAGATATAAATGATTTCTCCAAAGAGGAGCTGCTTTTTATTCTTAAAACAGCCAAAAGATTTGATCCCACATTTATCAAGAGAGACAGGTCTAATTACACCATTGCCCAGGGAAAAATTGCAGCTATATTATTTTTTGAACAATCTACCCGTACTGAACAGTCTTTTAGGTCAGCTTCCCAAAAAATCGGCATGGGTATTATTGGTTTTAATGACCCAGAGTCTACTTCAATACACAAAGGAGAGAGTTTTTCCGATACCATTAGGATTATGGATTCATACGCAGATGTTTTAATTATCAGGCACCCAACAGGTGGTGCTGCCAAAGAAGCAGCTATGGTTGCAGATATCCCAGTAATTAATGCAGGGGATGGCCCAAACCAGCATCCAACTCAAACAATGCTTGATCTTTATACCATGATGAAAGAAGCTGGTAAAATTGACGGGATTTCAGTGGCCTTAATGGGAGATTTAAAATATGGAAGAACTGTTCATGCCCTATCAATTGCTTTAAGCCAGTTTAATGTTAAACAAATTTTTATTTCACACCCCACCCTTAAGATGCCTGAGGAATTTTTAAAAATACTGGTAAAAAGAGGGGTAAAATACCAGGAATTTACTCAATTGCCTGATGATTTAGAGGTTGATTTCCTTTATCAAACCAGGGTTCAAAAAGAAAGATTTACCAATTTAACAGAATACAAAAAAATCAAAGATAAATTTATCCTGGACGCCTCTTTTAAAAGGTATCTGGATAGAGGAGTAAAGCTAATGCATCCTTTACCCAGGGTAAATGAGGTAGACAGCTCATTAGATGCACACCCTAATGCTATTTATTTTAAGCAAGCAAGAAATGGTTTATATATCAGAGAAGCATTGCTTGCTTTGCTTTTGGGCAGGCTTTGACAGCAGAAAGGGGCATAAATGCAAGGTAAATTGATCCTGTCTGAAGGATCGGTTTTTTTAGGGCAAAGTTTTGGATCAGAGGTAAACACCTCAGGGGAGGTAGTTTTTAATACAGGCATGGTGGGTTATCCTGAGTCTTTAACAGATCCTTCATATTTTGGCCAGATTCTGGTTTTAACATATCCTTTAGTTGGTAATTATGGAGTCCCAAAAAAGGATTTCTGGGAATCAAAAAGGATTCAGATAAAGGGGTTAATTGTTCAAAATTATATTGATAATCCCTCTCATTTTGAATCTGAAAGAAGCCTTGGGGATTGGTTAAAAAGCGAGGGGATTCCGGCTTTATCAGGTATTGATACCAGAATGTTAACCAGAAAACTTAGGGAGCATGGAGTGATGTTGGGAAAGATAGTCATCAGTCTTCAGTCTTCAGCTATCAGACAAAACAATATTTATGATCCTAATAAGGAGAATATTTTGCCTCAGGTTAGTGTGAATAAAATAGAAACTTTTGGTGAAGGAAAGAAAAATATTCTTTTATTTGATTGTGGGGCAAAAGAAAACATTATCAGAAATTTAGTTAAAAGGGGAGTTAAGGTAACAAGAGTGCCTTGGGACTTTAATCCATTGAAGGCAGAGTTTGATTTTGACGCAGTCTTTATCAGTAATGGCCCAGGAGATCCCAAACAGGCAAAGCAAACAATCGAGAATGTCAGGCGGGTTTTAAAGGAAGAAATCCCCACGCTGGGAATTTGTCTGGGCAGCCAGATTTTGGCCTTAGCAGCAGGCGGAAATACTTATAAATTAAAGTTTGGCCACAGAGGACAGAATCAGCCTGTTTTTGACAAGTTGACTAATAAATCTATTATTACCTCCCAAAACCATGGGTTTACTGTTGATATGAAATCCTTAAATTCTGATTGGATTGAGTGGTTTGTTAATTTAAATGATGGAACCAATGAGGGGATAAGGCATAAGAGAAAGCCATTTTTGGCAGTTCAATTTCACCCGGAAGCAACCCCGGGACCTTTAGATGGAGGATATTTGTTTGATGAATTTATAAATAGTATCTAGGATAAGAGTAACTAGGATACGAGTGATAAGTCAAAAGACTCATCACTAGATCCTCTTATCCTCTTATCTTAAAATAATGAAAAAAGTACTAGTTCTTGGCTCAGGTGCCTTAAAAATTGGAGAAGCAGGGGAATTTGATTATTCCGGTTCCCAGGCCTTAAAAGCCTTAAAAGAAGAGGGCATAGAAGCTGTATTAATTAATCCTAATATAGCCACTATTCAAACTTCTAAGGAATTGGTTAACAAAGTATATTTTCTGCCGGTTACACCGTACTTTGTTAAAAAAGTCATTGATAAAGAAAAACCAGATGGAATCTTTCTTTCGTTTGGGGGACAGACTGCCTTAAATTGCGGTTTGGAGCTTGAAAGATCGGGAATACTTAAGAAAAATAATGTTAAAGTATTAGGAACACCTGTTAAAAGTATAGAGATAACGGAAGACAGGGAATTGTTTGCCGGAAAGCTGCAAGAAATAGATGTTAAAGTTCCTAAAGGCGGTTTTGCCAAAACTTTAGAAGAAGCCTTAAGTCTAGCTGAGGATTTAGGTTATCCTCTTTTAATAAGATCAGGATACTCCCTTGGGGGCTTGGGTTCTGGAGTAATAAGCAGTAAAGATGAGCTTATTAAGATGGTGTCAACAGCTTTAAAACATGCTCCTCAAATTGCTGTTGAAGAGTATTTAAAACACTGGAAAGAAATAGAGTATGAGGTTGTTAGGGATAATTTAGGCAATAAAATTACTGTTTGTAACATGGAAAACCTGGATCCCCTGGGGATTCATACAGGTGAGAGCATTGTAGTTGCCCCCTCGCAAACACTGAATAATTATCAATACCACTTTTTAAGAAAATTATCACTGCAGGTTATTGAGAAGTTGGGGATTATTGGTGAGTGTAATATCCAATTTGCCCTAAATCCCAAAAATAATGATTACAGAGTCATTGAAGTAAATGCCAGGCTTTCCCGCTCATCTGCTCTGGCCTCAAAAGCCACAGGTTACCCATTGGCTTATATTGCTGCCAAAATAGGTTTAGGGTTTAACCTGCCTGAGCTAAAAAACACTGTTACTCTTTCCACCTCTGCTTTTTTTGAACCGGCATTGGATTATCTGGTTGTCAAAATTCCCAGATGGGATTTACAAAAATTTGTGGGGGCAAAGGAG
>CAZDFU010000016.1:0-17917 GCA_964504985.1 uncultured Gammaproteobacteria bacterium | reverse complement strand
TCTGAGATGAAAAGTGTAGGGGAAGTAATGGCAATTGGCAGAAGTTTCCCTGAGGCATTGCAAAAAGCTGTCAGGATGCTTGAGACAGGGCAGGATGGACTATTATCAAATGAAGTTGATGAAACCAAACTTTTGCCTACAGGTCAAAGGTTGTTTGCTTTGGCTAAAAGTTTTATCAGCGGAGAAAATATTGAAAATATTTATGATCAAACAGGTATAGATCCATGGTTTTTGTATCAAATCAAGGAGATAGCTGAATTTGAAAAAAGTCTTCAGTCTTCAGTCTTCAGTCTTCAGACAATCAAAGAAGCAAAGAACCTTGGGTTTTCAGATAAATTATTGGCAAAAGTCTTTAAAACAACTGAAGAAAAAATCAGACAATTCAGAAAAAAGCATGGAATAGTACCAAAGGTAAAGCATATTGATACTTTGGCTGCTGAATATCCTGCTAAAACTAATTACCTTTACCTAACATATCATGGTGAAGAGTCTGAGGATAAGAGGATAAGAGGATCTAGTGATGAGTCGGTACACAAAGAGACTCATCACTCTTACCGCGAAGTGGCAAGCTTTGCTTATACTAGTAACTCTTATCCTAAAAAAGCTATTGTCCTTGGCTCCGGGCCTTACAGGATTGGCTCATCAGTTGAATTTGACTGGTGTTCGGTTACCGCAGCTCAAACCTTAAGGCAGAAGGGTTTAGAAACAATAATCATTAACTGTAACCCGGAAACTGTTTCTACTGATTATGATAATGCCTCCAAGTTGTATTTTGAAGAACTAACCTTTGAAAGAGTCAGTGATATTTATGATATTGAGAATCCAGTTAGTTTGCTTCTTAGTTTTGGGGGCCAGGTGCCCAATAATCTGGCTATGGCAGCTTTACGTGCAGGGTATAAAATTTTGGGTACCTCACCTGTTTCAATTGACCGGGCAGAAGACAGGGATAAGTTCTCAAAGCTCCTGGATAAATTAGGTATTAAGCAGCCTGCATGGAGAATTCTAAAATCCGTCAAGGATGCAACTTTATTTGCCAAACAAATAGGCTATCCGGTTTTAATTAGACCCTCCTATGTATTATCAGGTTCTGCTATGAATGTGGCTTTTTCCTCATCTGATTTAAAAAAGTACCTTAAGTTTGTCACAGATATCTCAACAGAGCATCCGGTGGTAATTTCCAAATTTATAGAAGGGGCTAAAGAAATTGAGATAGATGGGGTAGGGCAAAACGGTGAACTTTTAATCTATGCGATCTCAGAACATGTAGAAAATGCCGGAGTGCATTCAGGTGATGCAACCTTGGTATTGCCTCCGCAAAAACTTTACCTTGAGACTGTTAGAAAAATCAAAGAAACAACTAAAAAAATCCTGGCTGAACTAAAAATTACCGGGCCATTTAATATCCAGTTTTTAGCCAAAGATAATAAACTTTTAGTAATTGAACTTAACTTGCGCTCATCCAGATCTTTCCCGTTTGTTTCAAAAGTCACAGGATACAATTTTGTCAGTATTGCTACCAGGACAATGCTTGGAGAAGATCTGACAGGGGAGTACAACACAGTTGATTTAGATTATGTGGCAGTTAAGGCCCCTCAGTTCTCATTTCACAGGATTAAAGGGGCAGACCCCCGGCTTAGAGTAGAAATGTCTTCAACAGGGGAAGTAGCCTGCTTTGGCGCTGATTTAGCGGAAAGTTATTTGAAAGCCCTTTTGTCTGTTGGGTTTAAATTACCTAAAAAAAGCATTTTTTTATCATTAGGCGGGGATAAAAATAAAATTGATTTTTTACAATCAGCAAAAATATTAGCTAAGCTGGGGTTTAAAATCTATGCTACAGACAATACCTCAAAATTTTTATTGGGGCATGAGATAAAAAATATCAGAGCATATAAAATATCAGAAAGAAAACATCCTTCAATTTTAGACCTGATGCAAAAAGGAGAAATTGATTTGGCTATTAATATATCCATGTCAGGTTCTGAGAAAGGGGAAACAGATGGGTTTATTATCAGAAGGCATTGCATTGATTTAGGCATACCTCTTCTTACTAACTTACAAGCAGCAGAGCTGCTGGTTCTTTCCCTGTCTTCTAAGAGTTTAGATGATCTGGAAATTAAATCCTGGGATGAGTATGTAAAGGATTAGTTTACCTTTTGCGGGAAATGGGGCATAATTAGTTTAGAGTTGGTAGTTATTAGTCCGTAGTAATTTTCTTTGAACTATGAACTCATAACTAATAACTAAATATGTTTGTTCCCAAATACACAATCACCAACAGGATTCTAAAAGATATTGGTACTATTGAGGCTGCCAGGGAAATTATTATCCACGCGCCACTGGTGCCTGCCTGGGAAGCCAAATTTAGAAAAGAGGCGGTAGAAAGAACTGTTCATCACGGAACTCATTTGGAGGGAAACCCGCTTTCTGAGGAAGAAGTGAAAGATGTTTTGGATGGCGCTGAAGTTATAGCCCGGGACCGGGATATCCAGGAGATTATTAATTACAGGAACGTTTTGAAATTTATAGAGGCAATTTATGCCCAAATTGGTTTATCAGGCAATTATGCTTTTACCATAGAAAACATTATGGAAATTCATAAATTAACCACAGAGAAAATATTACCTCCAGCCTCAGTTGGACAATTTAGAATCAGGCAGGTGGTTATCCGTAATACTAAAACCGGACAGATTTCTTATACACCCCCGCCAGCTGTTGAAGTGCCTTATCTGGTGGAAGATCTGGTCAACTGGATTAACTCAGACCAAGCTAAAGAGGTTCATCCCATCATTAAAGCAGGCATCATCCACTATGAACTGGCCAGGATACATCCTTTTGTGGACGGAAATGGCAGGGTAGCCAGGGCGGTTGCCACCCAGGTATTATTTTTGGACGGCTATGATATCAGAAAATTTTTCTCTTTTGAGGAATATTTTGATGAAAATCCCATGCAGTATTATTTAACCTTGCAAGCTGTTTCAAATCAGCTGGTTTTAGATACCCATGAAAGGGATTTAACTCTTTGGCTGGAGTATTTTGTGCAAGGAGTAGCAATTGAGCTTAATAGAGTTAAAGAAAAAGTACAAAGGATTTCAACTGATGCCAGGATTAAAGATAAGTTGGGAGAGCAGGTAATGCTAAATGAAAGGCAAATGGTCATTATGGAGTATTTGCACAGGCATAAGTCTTTGCAGAATAAAGAGTTTAGAAAAATATTCCCGGATTTTTCAGATGATACAGTCTTAAGGGAAATTAAATTTCTTAAACAAAAAGGATTAGTTAAAAAAATCGGCGGTACCAAAAAAGCCACATATCTTCTGAAGTGATATTGACAAGGTCTTCATAAACTGTTAACAATTTAATTATCCAAAATACTTTATGCCGCTAACACAAGAAAGGGAGTCAAGACAAGGATACTTGGGGGTTGTGGTAGTAGAAGATGATGAACCTTTCCGTGACCTTTTTAAATTCTCTCTTCCTGGGCATAAAGTAAGGTTTTATCCAGATTCCCGTAGTGCTTTAGTCCGCTTGGCTGAAGAAGGAGCTGATGTATTAGTAGTTGATTATGACCTTGGGCCAGGTGAACCAACTGGTGATCAGATTGCTGAACAAGCCAGACTTATCTCCCCACCCATACGCATTGTTATGTTTAGCGCTCGTGTTTTTAATGCATCTGAGGAATCATCAATCTACGGAAGAGGGGTAGATGTTATTATTCCAAAAATGGATTTTGGTAGGGTTTTAGATGAAATAGCCAGTTGTTCTAAAAGACATGTGGATGCATTCTAAAAAAATCTGCGGTACCAAAAAAGCCGCATATCTTCTGAAGTAGTTTGACTTTACTTTTTAACCGTTGCCTAATCTTGCTTCAGATTGGGGATGAATTGTTAAAACTTCACCTAAAACCATACCGCCCGGCTTTAAAGGTGAGATATGGATATTTCCTTGTTGGGCAGCGTTACTATATCTTTCCAAAACCTCGTTAATTTTTCCAACCGTTTCTGGGAGTAAAGGCTCAAGCTGTTCTGCTTTCCCTTTGTCTGCCTGTAAAAAATCGACATATCCTCCAATAACAGTCATAGGTGTACGTAATTCTTCATCCATAGCTGTAATTGCAGCTTTTCCAGTTCTTACAGCAAGGCTTTCTAATTCTAACTGCTTTGTGCTTGATTCTTCAGCAAATTTCCTAGGAGTAATTTGTCCAGAGATAAGTTTTTGAGCGAGATTTTGGTAATGGGCGGTTAATTCTTCTTTCCGGGGATCTTGTTGCAATGTGGGCTCTTTTTCTGATGGTTGATTCATACTGCAAGTATTTTACAATATTCCTTGAATTTATTACAATCCTCTTAATGTTGTTTTCCGATCTTGCTGATTATTTTGAGAAACTGGAACAAACTTCCTCAAGGCTTTCCTTAATTGATATTTTGGCTGAACTTTTTTCTAAGGTATCCGCAGATGAGATAGGTATGGTTTCCTATTTAATCCAGGGCAGGGCAGCCCCATTTTATGAACCAATTGAGATTGGTATGAGTGAAAAATTAGTAGCTCAAACCATAGCCAGGGCTTTTAGGATAGAGAGGGAAGAGGTGTTAGAAGATTATGGTAGGGCAGGAGATTTAGGGTTGGTTACTGAAAAGTTAAGTAACAAGACACAAGTAACAAGTAACAAGTTAACTGTAAAAGAGGTGTTTAATACTTTAAAAGAAATTGCTCAAACTCAAGGAGAGGGGACTGTAGAAAAAAGGATTACTCTCTTGTCGGGGCTTTTGGGAAAAATGGATGGAATATCAGCAAAACATTTAGTCAGGATACCTTTAGGAGTGATGAGGCTGGGAATAGGTGATCCAACTATTTTAGATGGGTTTGCCAAAGCTAAACTTGGGGACAAATCCAAAAGAAAACTTTTAGAGGGAGCATATAACAAGGTTTCTGATTTAGGCTTAATTGGTGAAACTTTGTGGGAAGGTGGACTTAGGGCGGTTGAAAAATTGAATATAACAGTAGGAAGACCAGTCAGGTCACAGTTAGCAGAAAGGCTGCCTACTGCTGAAAAAGTGATTGAGAAAATGGGAAAAGTTAATGCTCAAAGAAAATTAGATGGTTTTAGGGTAGCCATTCATAAAGATGGTAACATTATCAGATTATTTTCCAGAAACTTAGAAGAAACAACGCCAATGTTTCCGGAGATTGTGCAAGGGGCAATAAAAGGAATTGATGCTAAAACAGCTATTCTGGATGCAGAAGCTATTGGTTTTAACCCAGTTTCTGGTGAGTTTTTAGCTTTTCAGCAAACAACGCAGCGGAGAAGAAAGTATGGCATAGAAGAAATGGCTAAAAAAATACCCCTTAAGGCTTTCTGCTTTGATATTTTGTATAAAAACGGCAAATCTTTGATTGATAAACCTCTGATAGAAAGGTTAGAAATCCTAAAAGAAACCATCAAAGATGGGGAGGTGCTTTTTCCGGAACCAGGAGTAACAGTAGATGATCCTAAAAAATTGAAGGACCTGTTGGATGAAACCATTTCAGCTGGTCTGGAAGGGTTAGTGGTTAAAAGATTGGACTCATCTTATGAGGCAGGAGCCAGAAACTTTAATTGGGTAAAACTTAAAAGGCATTCTTCAGGAGAGTTAAAAGATACTATTGATTGTGTGATTTTAGGGTATGTTTATGGCAGGGGGAAAAGGGTTTCTTTTGGAGCTGGAGCATTACTTGTTGGAATATATGACGAGTTAAGAGATGAGTTTGTGACTGTTACAAAGATCGGGACTGGTTTAACAGATGAGGAATGGAGGGAAGTTCATAAAAGAGCAGATAAAATTAAAGTTGATCATAAACCAGCCAGGGTTAATTCTATGTTAATCCCATCAGTCTGGATAGTTCCAGAGATTGTGATTGAGGTTTTAGCAGATGAGATCACCCGTTCGCCTGTTCATACTGCAGGAAAAGAGGGGGTTGAGCCTGGATATGCTTTAAGGTTTCCCAGGCTAATAAAGTTTAGGGAAGCAGACAAAAAAGCAGAGGATGCCACTACTGTTAAAGAGCTAGTTGAGATGTATCATCAACAATTTAAGAAGTTATAACGTCCGCGGAAGTTTATGATAATTATCAGCATTTGGAAAACTTTTTAATTGTTTTTAACTTGCAACTTCACTCCCTGCAAGGGAGATGTGGTAAAATCCAGGGAATATGGCTTATGTGGCGGATCTTCATATCCACTCCAGATTTTCCAGAGCCTGCTCTCAGCAATTAAATATCCCAAATTTAGTTGAGTGGGGTAAACTTAAAGGTATAAACTTACTTGGTAGTGGAGATTTTCTTCACCCACTTTGGTTAGCGGAATTAAAATCTCAACTAAAGGAGGATGGAACTGGATTTCTTAAACATAACCAGTCAGAGATAAGATTTGTTTTAACTGTTGAAGTAGCTTCAATTTATTCCCACAAAGGAAAAGGAAGAAGGATTCACAATCTTATATTTTTACCTGATTTTGCTTCAGCTGAGAAATTACAAAAAACACTTCTATCAAAAAGGGCAACCTTAGCCTCAGATGGCAGGCCAATTGTGGGCATAAGCTCAAAAGATCTGTTATACATGGCTCTGGAGGCTTCAGAAAAAGCAATTTTTATCCCAAGTCACTGTTGGACACCCTGGTTTGGCATTTATGGTTCTATGTCAGGCTATGATTCACTGGAGGATTGTTTTGAAGATTTAACTGAAAAAATTTATGGGGTTGAAACAGGTTTATCTTCAGATCCTGGAATGAACTGGAGGATTAAAGAGCTTGATAAACGCTCAATTGTGTCTTTCTCAGATGCCCATTCTTTGCCTAATTTAGGCAGGGAGGCAACTGTTTTTTCCGGGGAACTTTCTCAAGGCTATACAGGATTACTGAGTGATTTAAAGACGGGTAATTTGGTTGGTACTATTGAGTTTTACCCGGAAGAAGGGAAGTACCATTATACTGGACACAGAAACTGTGGAATCAAATACACCCCGGAGGAGACAAAGCATAAGGGTATTACCTGCCCTGTTTGCAAAAGGTCCCTGACAGAAGGGGTAATGGAAAGGGTAGAGACATTAGCATCAAGGTCTCATGAAGAGCTTTTAATTGTTAATTCTGAAGGAAAAATAACCAGCCAGGCTTTTCCCAAAAGAGCAGGTTATAAAATGCTGGTTCCTTTAAACCAAATAATAGCAGAAGTCCTAGGGGTTGCTAAGACAAGCCAAAAGGTAGAAACAGAGTACAAAAAACTAGCTTCTGTTTTAGGGGGAGAAATAAAGATTTTAACCAAAGCTGATTTATCTGAGGTCTCCAAAATATCAGGTTCAAAGATTGCAGAGGGGATTAAAAAGGTAAGGATAGGTGATTTGGTAATTGATCCAGGCTATGACGGCGTGTATGGGATCGTTAAGATTTGGAATAATGAAGCGGGGAAAGAAAAAGAGAATAATGCGCAATCTCCGCAGTTGGGATTGTTTGATTAGGAAAATGAAGATATTTAAAGATCGGACTTCAGCTGGGAAGTTACTTGCCAGAAGATTGAAAAACATTAAAGCTGATTTGATTTTGGCTATTCCCAGGGGTGGAGTAGTAGTGGGCTGTGAAATTGCCAAAGTTCTTAAGATTCCTCTGGATATTATAGTTACCAGGAAAATCGGCGCTCCCACCCAAACTGAGCTGGCTTTAGGGGCCATTGATCCTGACGGAGAAGTAGTATACGAACAAGCTTTGCTTGATCAATTTCAAATTTCAAATATCAAATATCAAATAGAAAAAGAGTGGAAAGAAGTTAAGAGAAGAGAAGATTTATACAGAGCCGGCAAAAAACCACATGATGTAAATGGTAAATCAGTTATTTTAGTAGATGATGGGATAGCAACTGGTTCAACCATGCTTGCTGCAATAAATTACTTGAAAAGACACAAGGCCAAAAAGATAACTTTGGCCGTACCAGTTGCCGGGCAAGATTCAGCAAGGAAGTTAGCCGGGGAGGTGGATGAAGCAGTTATATTGGAAACTCCGCAAAATTTCCAAGCAGTTGGCCAATTTTATCAAAATTTCTTACCTGTTTCTGACGGAGAAGTGGTACAATTGCTGATGCATGAGTGATAACTTTTTAAAAGCAGCCAAACAGGCTGCACTGATGGCAGGAGATATTGTTAAAAAGTATTACCAGTCTGAGCTGAACCTTCTAAATAAAGGCCATTATGCAAATTTTGCCACTCAGGCAGATTTGGAATCAGAAGAAAAGATTGTCCAGATTCTTACTGAGAATTTCCCCGGACATAATATCATTGCTGAAGAAAATGGCTTTTTGGATAAAGGTTCAGAATATACCTGGGTCATTGACCCAATTGACGGAACAATTCCCTTTGTGGATGGTATCCCTGTTTTTGGAATCTCAATTGGACTATTAAAAAATAACCAGCCGGTTGTCGGGGTTATCAATATGGTAGCAAGCGGAGAAATCTATTGGGCGCAAGCTGAAAAAGGTGCTTATTTAAATGGAAAGATAATTAAAGTCAGAAAAGAAGCTAACCTGCAAAATTCCACTATCGGAGTAGGGTTGGGTCATACAGACAGAATAATGAAGATTGACCAATTTTTTATACCCTTTGCAGAAAAAGTTAGGTATATATACCTTTTAGGATCAGCTGTATCAGTCATGGGTTATGTAGCAAGGGGAATACTTGATGGGTTTGTTTTAAGGGCTAATATTTGGGATGTAGCTGCAGGAGCAGTATTAATTGTAGAAGCAGGGGGGAAGGTAAGCGGTTTGGAAGGAAAACCCCTTGAGTGGCGTAATGAAAAGATTTCTTTAATAGCTTCAAATGGATTAATCCATGATGATATGGTGGAGGCATTAAAAAGGTAGCTTCTCGATTCGGCACTGCCTTACTCGAAGAATATTGTTCGACCGAAGTGGAGAACTACTAATAAGATTTATGAAGTTAATTGTAGGGTTGGGAAATCCAGGAGACAAATATACCAAAGTCAGACACAACTTGGGGTTTATGGTGGTGGATGAACTAGCGAAAAGGGTAAAGGGGCAAGGGGAAAGTTGGAAACAGGAGGAAAAATTTAAATCAGAAACTGTCAACTGTCAACTGTCAACTGTCAACTGTCTTCTAGCCAAGCCTCAGACTTACATGAATAATTCAGGTATGGCAGTAAAGTTATTATCTACAACCTATAACCTACAACCTACAAACATTATAATTGTTCATGATGAGCTGGATTTGCCTTTAGGAAAAATTAAGGTAAGGCTTGGTGGTGCAGCAGCAGGGCATCATGGAGTGGAATCAATTATTAAGGAGCTGGGCACAGACCAGTTTATCAGGGTCAGGTTGGGTATTGGTAATTTAAAGACCCAAAGCGCAGAACATAAACAAGTATCAGTTTCTGCAGAAAAGTTTGTTTTACAGCCATTCATGCATCCAGAAAAGTCATTGGTTAAACATATGCTTAAAAAAGCAGAAAAAGCCCTGGAAATACTTTTGGAAAAAGGGTTGGCAGAAGCCCAAAATCAATTTAACTAACAGGATATTGCACTACGCTGTTGACAGAGAGCGCATGTTTAGCTAAACTCTAACCTTCATGGATTCTTCAAAGCCGTTTCTAACAACCCCTTTAGCAGTTTTGATTGGGGCAGCAGTTATCTCCATAGCTATTCTTTTATCAGGAGGAATTATTAAAGTAGGCAAGCAAGGAACAAAAACTCCTTCAGCAATTGCCCAAGTTTCACCAGCTCCAGCTTTGCCCCAACAAGCACCTGTAGTATCTTTAGATACTGTTAAACTTTTGTTTGACAAAAAAAATATAGTGTTTGGAGATAAAAACAACAAAAATCTATTAGTAGAAGTAGCAGACCCTTCCTGTCCTTACTGCCATATTGCAGCAGGGCTTAATCCTCAGTTGAATAAAGAGGTAGGAGCACGGTTTACCTTAACCTCGGATGGGGGGACATATGTTGCGCCTGTTCCTGAGATGAAGAAATTAATAGATCAGGGCAAAGCAGCTTTTGTTTGGATTTATTCACCAGGTCATGGTAATGGAGAAATGGGAACCAAAGCAATGTATTGTGCATATGAGAAAGGCAAGTTTTGGGAGGTACATGATAAGCTGATGAGTAATGCGGGGTATGATTTGTTAAATAATGTTGTTAAAAATGACAAAAATAAATCTAAGGAGCTATCGGATTTCCTGGTATCTGTTTTTGATGCCAACCAGATGAAGCAGTGCCTGGATAGCGGTAAATATGACTCTAAATTGGCGGAAGATACTGCCAGCGCCACCTCGATTGGGATAAACGGAACACCAGGATTTTATATAAATACTACTAGTTTTGCAGGTGCGTATTCTTGGAAAGATATGGAATCTGCCTTGCAATAGTGTTTAGTTTGTCTTGCACCTTCTGTTTTAGATGATCAATAAAAAGTTAATTATTATAATATTAGCCGTAGTTTTCTCAGCAGGTTTTTTAACATGGCTTTTTATTGAATCAACAAAGTCTTTGCCTGGTTCTAAAATAGATGATTTGGGTAGAGAGCATGTGCCAGTTGGACAAGAAGTCAAATATAATTCTAACCCCCCAACCTCTGGGCCTCATTTTGAAGATTGGATAAGATCCGGAGTTTATAAAGAAGTTAAAGATGATGGGTACTTAATCCACTCATTAGAGCATGGATATGTGATATTAAGCTATAACTGTGACCACAAAGAAGTTTCTTTTGACTTGGTGAGTACTGCTTATGCCCATGAAGAAGAAGGAGAAGCAAGTATTTCTGCATCGTTAGCAACCTCCTCTGCACAGCTTTCTGAGAATTTTAATAACCCAAGTTGCCAGGACTTAGTTGGGGAATTAACTGAAATTTATAATAAAAAAGGTGCTAAAAGAATAATAGTTATCCCAAGGCCAAATTTAGATACAAGAATTGCTTTAACAGCCTGGAATTACATAGATAAGTTTGATGTTTTTGATAAAGCTAGAATTGAAAAGTTTATTGATACCCACTTAAACCAAGGCCCTGAAAGAACACAGGAATAGTAAGTCTAAATAGCAGGTTTTCTATTAGCCACCCATGAAGCAAGTATGGTGGCTATAGGTACAGATAAAACCAGGCCAAAGCTGCCCACCAGGGTTCTGATCACTTCTTCAGAAATATACTCGCTGTTTAGCATTAACCAGAGGGGCTGGGCTGATGGGTTCACAATTATAAGGATTAAGATTGGCAGGGAAGCTCCGGTATAGGCTAAAACTAAAGTATTCACTACAGCAGAAATATGGTCTTTTCCAACCTTAAACCCTCTTTTTATAAGCTCTTTAAAAGAAAGTGAGGGGTTAGCTTTTTTCAATTCAAAAATGGTTGATGATTGGGTGGTAGTAACATCATCTAATACACCTAAAGTTCCAATAATAATCCCTCCCAAAAGAAGTCCCCTAAGATTTAAATTAGCTAACTTTTCATTGAAACTAAATCCGTAAGCCAGTTCATTGCCCATGCCTGTTAAGGAAGAGGAGTCAACAGCAAATATGGCTAAAAGACCTGTGATTATCAGGGTAATAATGGTTGAGGCAATTGCGATAGTTGTTTTAACTGAGAAGCCATGCGAAAGGTAGATGGTTGTTAGCATGATTATTGAGGAGCCAATAATGCTTGTAAGCAGTGGATCTGATCCTGAGATAATCTGAGGGACAATAAATTTCATAATAACCAAAAAACTTATCCCCAAACCTATAATTGATCCAAGCCCTTGCAACCTGCCAACTCCTAAAACCAAAATGAAAAATAATATAGCTATAAAATAAATATTGTTGATTCTATACCTATCTATAATCTGGTATTCATCAACTTGTTCATTAAACCCTCCTTTGTAGATCACCACAATATCACCTTCATTAACTAACTGACTCTCCTTTAGCTTTATTGTTTTGCCATGCTCAATTGTTTGAATGCTTCCTTTATCAGATCCGTCTAATATTTTTATTTCAATTCTTTGATAACGTTGCTTATTCTCATAAACCTCTATTTCCTTATCTTCAAGAATTTTTATTACTTCAGCTTTTCTATATTCTTGTACAGGGATTATTTGTTCTTGGGCTGAAACAGAAAAGGGCAGGGTAGTAAAAATAAGAAACAATATTAGTAAGCCCCTTTTTATCATAAGGCAATTATAACTTATGTTTACATCAATGGGGACAACAGGTTACAATTGTCTGCATGGATAATCAGATAATTTTAGCTTGTGATGACCAGGGAAATTTTTTGGAATATATATCCAGAGCAGAAGGACATACAGGAAAGGGTAGAAGACACCTGGCTATCACTGTTCTGGTTTATAACAACAAGGGAGAGGTTTTACTTCAAAGAAGAAAACATGAAGTATTTGATAATATTTGGGATTTTACTGCTTCCACCCACCCTTTGCATACACAAAATGGTACAGATGAGACTTTAGAACAAGCAACTCTAAGAGCCCTTAAGTATGAGTATGATATAGAAAATATCAGTGTTAAAAGAGTAGGAGAGTTTAATTACTTTGCCCCATACCACCATGTAGTGTCCGGTACGTGGCTTTGTGAGAATGAGCACTGTTTTCTATTGATTGGTGAATATAATGGGCAACTAAAATTAAATAAAGATGTGGGTTATGAATATAAATGGGTGGGTAAGCAGGAATTTTCTGAAGATATTAATAAAAATCCAAAAAAATACTCACCCTGGGCGGTGGAAGGATTCAAATTATTAAAAGAAGAGTTGTTGGATATTAGTTTCTCCTAGTGAATTTGCCACTGCGGGCGATAGCGGGGAAACTCTGGATAGTTACAAAGGGCTGTAAGTATTCACCTTTTCCCAGTACTTTGTCATTCCGAGCCTGACGAGGAATCTCAAGATTAATCTAGAGATCCTTCACTACGTTCAGGATGACAGTTTACTGGGAAACTCTGGATAGTTACAAAGGGCTAGCTTGACTTTCTGATTGTTTATTTTGTAATATTTATCTTCCTATGCCCATTGAATCAGAGTCAAAAACTGAAAGTAGGATTTTTTTTGGTTTGGATAAATTAATAACAAGTTATAATACAGGAAGAAGAGGCAGAAGGAGATGGAGATTGGGCAGTTTAGGGGGGATTAATATAAGTGGTCTTCAGATAAGCGCACCCCTGCGCCTGGGGTATTAACAATAATATCTTTTACTTCCTCAATATCTTTTAGTTTTTCTTTAACTTTTTCAACATTTGAGCTTTCACAAATTAAGTGAATATCCTGACCGGTATTAATGGTGAAATAAACAGGAATTCCTTCATTTCTCCAGTGGGGAATAAGTTTCATTATTTTTAAAGTTCCTGGTGTCCAGTAAATCAAAGCTGGTCTTTGAGTGAGCATAATAGAGTGCAGCTCAAGTGCCTCTGCTTCTATTAGTTCTCCAAATTCTTTAAAATTTTTCTCTTCAATAAGTTTTTTTACCAGTTCATTTTTTTCCTTCATGTGGGCCTGCCTGACAGCCATAAATGGGCTGGATTTGGCTGATTGTTGTCCAATACTGGTTGAAACTTCTTTTTTGCCCTCAGACACAATTGCCACTACATCAGCAATATCCCAATAATCAGCTGGGAAAATTTGAGTGGCATAAGATGTTTCAGAGGTATCTCCATCAAGCCATTCCACAAAACCTGAAGGAATAGATCTGCAAGCAGATCCAGATCCTTGTCTTGCCAAAATTGATAATTCTTTTTCAGAAAGATGCAGCGAAGCTGCGTTTGACGCTGCCAAACTTAATGCAGCAAAGCCTGAAGCAGAGGAAGATAATCCTGTCCCAGATGGGAAATTATTGCTGGATGAAACCTTGGCTTTTTGATCAATTCCAGCCATTCTTCTAACCCTATCCAGGTGTTTTATTACCCTTTCAGCCTCACCTTCTTCAACACCACCTCCATTAATAAAAATTTCATCTTTTCTTAAATTGGGGGAAAATTCCACAGTGGTGGTTGTTAATAAATTTGATAAACACATGGAGATACTGCCATTTTCAGGCAGTCTTAATATTTCATCCTTTTTACCCCAGTATTTGGTAAAAGCTATATTTGTTGGAGCAATAGCTGTTTTCTTCATAGTTTTTTCTACCAACTACTAACTAATAACTGATTTTTACTCCCTCAACATTAGCTTGTATATTTATCACTTGCCCACCAGCAGCATTAATGGCTTTTTTAACAGCAGCTACTTTGGGTAAAGGAGCAAGCGCTATCATGCAGTCTCCAATACCAGAGCCTGAGAGTTTTGCTCCATATGCTCCTGCTTCTCTTGCAGCATAAATCATATCAGCTAATTTTTTACCTTCCACTCCTAAAGTTGAAAGATAGCCTTCATTAAAATTCATCAGTTCCCCTAAAGCAGCCCAATCTGATTTTAAAATAGCTTTTTTAGCAAGTTCCACTAATTTACCAATCTGGTTATAAACATTATCAACCAGCCAGGGGTATTTTTTGGCCTTTTCAGCTACTGCATTAATTAAAGAAACTGTATCAAACTTAATACCACTATATCCAACTATTAAAGGTAAGTTGCTTATCTTAATGGGTTTAATAACTTTTCCTCCTATCACATAATATAAAGTGCCTCCGTAAGTTGCAGCAGCTGCATCAAATCCAGACCCTTTTCCCTGAATATCTAAAACTGTTTTATAAGATAGGTCAAAAATTTGTTTGTTGCTTAACTTCTTTCCAGTTAACTCTGAAAGAGCTTTTATCGTACAAACAGTAGAAGCAGAGGAGGAGCCAAAACCGAGCTGAGAAGAAAACTGAGATTTGGTGGTAATCCTTACACCTCCGAGGTGTAATCGCATTTTTTTCACCTCGGAGGTGAACTGGCTCGTTAAGAAATTATTAACCGCCATCTCTACAAACTTAGCCCCTTTAGGGATTTCACCTTTCCCAAGTTCTGACATTGGTTTTTGATATCCTTCTACTTTTACATCAGGGGCATCAAGCTGGAAAATTGGTTCATCTATAAGCTCAACAGTTGCTTTCATTCTTTGATTAACAGCTGTTACAAGGCAGGGTTGTCCATAAACTACAGCATGTTCACCTAAAAGCATTAATTTCCCAGGAGCTGAAACTATAATCTTTTGCATTGTTTTAAGCAGTTAATCTATCAAATAAACTGCCTTCTAAATACCATAACATACCTTGATGCCAATCTTTTGCCATAATTCCTATTGGTTGCCATCTCCTTACCAAATCATCTAACTCTTGTTGATATCCAGAGGAAAAATAATTAGTTGCTTCAAGTGCTGAATCGGCCTGATCATTTTCAACTTCTAATATTGCCTGAGTACTTAAACCACTACGATCTACAATAAATGAGGTGAGATTGACTTCATCATTTGGAGCCCTATGCTTTCTTTTTTGTAGAATATTTTTATTTGTTTGAGAATCAATTCTATTTAGTAATATATCTGAAACTTCTCCTGCTGTAATTCCAAGAGCTCTATATAATCCTAATGCAAATTCTCTTTGAACCCTGAAAAGGGGAGCAATAGTTTCTTTTAACTGTCTTGGGTAAGTTTGCTCAACGCTAACAATGGACATTCTGATAGCTGTTTCAACAGCTGTTACTAAAGCCTCATCTCTTCCTGGAATAAAACCAAACTCTTGCCATGTACCATCTGGGTTATTTAATCTTGCTGCCATAAAATGTGGTCTTCTGGCAATAATCCAAGGGCCATTAGCCTCAGCAATTTTATCACCGGCAAATAAAAGCATATGTATTCTTTCAGACAGGGAAGGAGGAACCTTATCTCTAATATTAGGATCTTCAGACCTTGCAGGGGAATGCCCTTGGTTCTCAATAGCATAAACAACAGCCTCTCTTTGTGTTTCAGTATTTGGGAATTGACCAGATTCGTTAAGTATTAACATTAGATTTCTGGCAACTTGGCCACTTATTTCTTCGTCTTTTGTTTCTGGATTTTCTCCAGTACTTCTTTGTGCATCATGCAACTTGCCTGCTATGTAACCTAAAGCAAGCGTTTGTGGCTCAAATCCATAACTTTCACCTAATCGGATAGCAAACCCTCCGACCCTTTCTAAATGTTGTTCATCATGGGATAATTCTTGAGTGCCTGCCCGGTGCTCTTTGACTGCCTGTCGGCACTTAGTATCTAATATCGATCTGATTTCAGGGCTGAGGGTCATATTATTTTTCTTTCTGGGCAACAGTAAGCATCAGTAGACTGGAATCCGGCAGTAATTGTTGAGGAGAGTCTGCCATAAATTCTGCTGATCGCAAATTCTCGAGATATATTGCAACAGGACGGTGTCCTTCCAAGGGCCAAATATTATTATCTTTTACATCCTTTCTCTCAAGGATTTGTCTATATCTATGCCAAAAAGCTGTTATTTGTTTTATAGCTTGTAAATCATCAAGATTATCAATTGGTTCAGCAGTTACCTGAGCTTGACGATAAACTTCAATCCAATTTTGAAGACCCTTTTCTTTGTTGGGCCATTGAAATCCTTTAAAAAATTCTAAAACTCTATGTGGATGTTCCCAAAGAGAATGATGCCAATCAGCAATTACCAAAAATCCTCCAGGTTTTAAAACTTCTCTGTAAGTTTCAAAAGGAATTCTGGCATGATGGTGGATAGAGGCAACAGCAGTAATAATATCAACAGATCCAGGTTCTATTTGATTCAGCATATCATTATCCATGCTAGGGACAATTCTATATTTTATACCATTTCTCTTCATTAATTCCTCAGCTGTTTGCAGGCTATTAACTGAAGGATCAAGTAACGTTAATTCAGTCTTTCCTCTAATTTCTGCTGATAGGGCTTGATAAACAGCTTCAGCAGATTTGCCAGGACCAGCTCCTAAATCAAGGATATGCAAAGAGTGAGAGCTGCCCATTTGGTTAACAAGATTGGAAACTGCAATTGCTGTTGTTCTGCGAAGAAGTTCAGGGTAATCACCAAAACCTGCAAGTTCAGTTGCCATTGAAACTAATGCCAGTTGCCCTGCATTGCCAGCTGCCCATTCTGCCTGATAAGCCTTATCAGCGTTTGACTCATCTATATAGTTTCCTAAGCCCCAATTGAGATAAGCATAATCAGGTACCCTGTAAGGAGAGCCCATTATTAAAGGCATTAAAGATTCATCGTGTGGTGTTAATATTTCCGGCATTTCTTTTGGGCAGAAGACAGATTATACTAAATTTCTGATTTGATTTCAGTTTTACCAAAGAATTTTAGCTTAAGCAATTGTTGATCGCTTGTCAGAAAGACCTCACAATCAGCTTCTGCAGCAGAATGGAGCTGAATATTATCTTCAAGATCATCAGTAGGTCCTTCTAGAGCTTTGCCTAGAATGATTTTTGTTAAGGGTACTATAGCAAACTGCTCATGCAGTTTATCTACTTCTTGATCTGGGACACTTAGTTTGGAGGCATAAAATAATATATGAGTAGACAGAGGTGAAATAAAGAGTAGATTTGCCCGCAAATGTTCCCATTTCTCCTTAGCCCTTTTTACTACATCAATATATAAATTTGTATCAAGAAAGACCCTTGCCATATTTTTTCATCAAATGGGCTCTATATCTTCTATCTCTTTCTTTGTAAGAAAGTTTAGGTAGATTAAGTTTTTTTGCAATTTCTGCAACTGCATCTGGATTAAAAGGTTTGGGATCATAAATTTTAGGTTTAATTTCTCCAACAACTTTAGATCTGTGGATTAGATCTACAGACTTGCCTTCCCGCAAGGCTTCCACCAGTTTTTTTGACTTAGTTCTCAGCTCTGTTGTAGTAATAGTCTGCATATTCTAAATGTACACTTAAATATACATTTTGTCAAGAAATTATTTGGTAAGTATTCACCTTTTCCCAGTACTTTGTCATTCCGAGCCTGACGAGGAA
>CAZDFU010000015.1:6444-26832 GCA_964504985.1 uncultured Gammaproteobacteria bacterium | reverse complement strand
AAACTAATCACTCAGGAAATTATGGTATCTCAGGCATGACTACCAATGAAGAAGGCGCTAACTGGTTAAATCCAATGAGTGTTAAAGTAGTAGGTAACCCAGTATCAGGAACTATCACTGCCTTTTATGCTGCTTTGTATAAAAAATACCGTTTAGCTCCAGTGTCAGTGATTTACAAGCTAATTTAATAGCTTCAGACCCAACAAGAGGCATACTTTTAAAGTATGATACGGTACACAAAGTTTGGACCAGTTGGGATGAAAGGGTTGGAAGATGTACTGTAGGACGATGGGAATCCATTAGAGCTGGGAATTTTCTTGATGTCAAAAATTGTGCAGGCGTCCCTCTTTTTAGGGTAAGAATTCCTATAAGCGGGAGCATTACACATGACTCAGCCACCTGGTATATAAGTTTTTACAAAGCATTAGGAGATAACTACTGGTATACAGCTGCAGGAATTACCAATTCTGAATCTTTAACTAAATTTGAAGCAAACAGAGCTCCTACTCCAAATTAAGGATTAAAACCACTGGGTGCTACAGGGAGATAGAATTTAAAAGCGGTAGGATTGACTCCTGTATTCTTAACAACCTTTACTTCCAGCTTTTTCCATGTTCCGTTAACATTAATATATGCCCCTGAATCAGCACCTCTCATACTCACTAAAGTAGAACTGTTAGGTCTTTGCTGAATATAATTCATTGTCCTATCATTACCAACTGCAGGCCACTCTCCTAAACTAGTTGGTACAACACGTATTTGAGAAGGATTGTCTACAGCTGTTTCTTGTATTTCCGGATAAACATTAGAGTTACCCGCAACTACATCTAATCCCATAGCTATGGTACCGTTTCTTATACTAGATACATATGGATAAGGATCTCCTCTGTGGGCAAGCTGAGCTAGGTCAGGTGTGTACACACGGGTATCTACAATAGCTCCATTATTATCAAAAAAATACCCTATTAGCCTGCCCCTGCTCCCTTGCGCCTCTCCAGATGTCCAGATATATTCTTCTGTTGCAAGGATCATCCTTCTCCCTTGGGGATCAATACCTTCAGAAATTTGTCTAATTAAGTAACGGCTCGAATCAAGAATACGTGCTACAGCTTTTTCTGATGTGAGCTTCAAATTTATCAACTTGCCAAATCCTCCTGCTAATGCCTCAGCTTCAAAAGACCCGTCTGGCATGGCTCTTAATTTACTCATGCTCCAAATCCCATCCCAGTCCCCTAATCCTTCTATAGGAAATTCCCTTATTGTGTTAGTAGCAAAATCCAAAAACAACATTGCAGGAGCAGAACCGTTTACCGTATCAGATGGAGACTTTGGTATATATGCCTTTTTACTATCTGGAGTAATCTGTGCTTGGTTAAGCATAGAACGGTTAATATCTTTGGTTTTCAGCTCCTGTCCGCTGTTAAGAGTATAGACTATTTTTCCAGTCCATCTGTCTGTCAAGCTATGCCCTGTTACTAACTGTACATTAGGATTATTTGGCGATACTGCTATATTTTTACCTTCGAAAGGTACCTGCCATAGAGTCTGCATTGAATACTCCCCAGTACTATTAGATTCACCAATAGTTACATGGTATTCATTTTCTGTGCCAATAATCCCTACCGAAGAATCATTGACAGGCTGAAAAGATATAGGATCAAAATTAGTTATTGTCCTTATTTCCACTTTAGGAGCCTGTTCTGAAGGCATTATATTGTTATCTTTAAGTTGAGATGAGGAAGCTTGATTAGGCTTTAAATAATTTGGCTGAAGCTGAGCACTTACTGCACTTCCTCCTGCCATACTCAAAGCAGCCATTATTGGCAACATGGCTCTGGATAAAAGTCTGCCTGGAATAGAAAAAGATCTTCTCTTTCTTCTGGTTGGATTTGTGTCTGGAGAGGAAACTATATCTTGAGAAGGTGCTTCAACCTGAGAATCCACACTTGATGTGGGTATAGAAGGGCCTGATGTACCAGATATTACTTTTTCTACCATTATGGCTTCTTGATTAAACAAATCAGCCTGAATTTAAGCCTGTAGAAAACAGACTATAAGCTATATATAGCACATTTTGTGCCTAAAGTCAAGCAAGAAGACCTAAAGAACTGACTTGACATATCCCCTATGGGGGGATATATAATACTTTGTAATGTACAGGCCAAAAGATACGCAGGAAAGAGTTTTGCATAGATTAAAAATTTCTGCAGGACATTTAAAAAAAGTCATTAATATGGTTGAAAATGGTCAGTATTGTATTGATGTGATACATCAATCTCAGGCTGTACAAAGGGCTTTAGAGGAAGTTGACAGTTTGGTTTTAGAAAAACATCTGCAGGGTTGTGTGGTAGACCATATTAAAAAAGGTGAATCGAAAAAATCCATTGAGGAAATAATGAATGTTTTTAAAAGGAGGAAGCCTTGAGCAACAAAAAAATTCTTATTGGTTTTATTGTTGTGACCTTTCTGATACTAGGGGGAGGGGTGTTTATTTTAAGTAAAACTTCAATAGTAGGTCAGGTAAACGGTGTATCAGCCAATGCTAAATTTTTAGCTCCGGAGAAAAGTTTTGATTGGGGTCAAATTGCTTTAAGCGGGCCTGATGCAACTAAAACATTCATTATTAAAAATACCGGTACAGATACTCTTAAGCTAACAAATATTAAAACCTCTTGTGCCTGTACTAAGGCTCAGATGGTAATTGATGGGAAAAGCAGTCCTTTCTTTGGGATGCACACCCCCTCTTCATGGGTAGGAGAAGTGCTCCCTGGTAAAGAAGCTAGTTTAACTGTTATCTTTGATCCTGATTTTCATGGGCCTTCTGGTATAGGGGCAATTGAGCGTTTGATATCTTTGGAAACGAATGATGCAGAAAACCAAAAAGTGGAATTTTCCTTAAAAGGGGTGGTATTTAAATAAAATGCAAAAGTCAAAAATAGTGAAAAAATTATCTAAAAACTTTCTTTCAAAAGCTGTACCTTTGTGGATGCTTTTGCTTATAGTGTTTAATTCTACCTTGATAATGGGTTTACTCCAGTATTATCTGATAAAACAGGAACTAAATAGAAACATAGAGCGGTTTGCCAAAACAACAAAAGGATCACAAGAGCAGTTGGTAGAACTGCTAAAAAAAGAAGTAATCCCCACGGAAGGTTACCAGACTTCTTTAAGATGGAAAAACTTGGGTAAAAAGTTAGTAGAAGCAGGGGCAATTGATAAGAAAAAATATGAAGAATCTTTTGTCTCAGATTCTGACGGCAAAGATCATATGAAATATTTGGAAGGATCCTGGGATGAGAATATTCAAATTAATGAAAAGAATTCCCGTTTTATGGTTAATACTTTATGGGCTCTGGGCCTTGTTAATAAAAGCAAGGTTTTGACAGAAGGACCGATGAAAGCTGAAGGGATAGATACTGCCAGCATGGCTTCAACAGCAGGATGGACGCTAGGTTCAAAACCTGCAATGGAGCTTTATGCATCAGAGGTTATTATTCCTTTAACTGATGAGCAGCAAAATCTGGTAAAAAAAATTGCTGAGAATGTTTTTAGACCATGCTGTGGTAATTCTACCTTTTTCCCTGATTGCAACCATGGCATGGCTGCTTTGGGCTATATCCAGTGGGCAATCTATAATGGATTACCGGAAAATCAAATTTATAAAGATCTCTTAGCTTTTAATTCTTTCTGGTTTCCACAAAATTATCTGGAGATGGCTGTTTATTTTGATAAGCAAAATATCAAATGGAAAAATGTGGATGCCAAACTAGCTTTGTCAGTTGATTATTCCTCAGCAAGAGGTGCCCAAAGAGTGAAGCAGTCTGTTCAATTGCAGCCTGGAGCAGGCGGGAATGCAGGAGGCTGTGGCGTCTAAATGGAAACTGTATTATTTCAAACATCGCTAATAGCAGCATTTATAGCAGGGATGGTGGCTTTATTTGCCCCTTGTTGTATTACTTTTTTGCTGCCTGCATATTTGGGCAGTGTTTTTAAAGAAAAAGAAAAAGTGGTTTTGATGACTTTGGTTTTTGGAGCAGGGATTTTTGCAGTGCTTTTGCCTGCAGTTTTAGGGGTGGCTTTAATTTCTCAATTTTTATTCCGTTTCCACAACGGAATTTATATAGCAGGAGGTTTAGTAATGTTAGCAGTTGCTATAACAACCTTTTTAGGAATGAAGCTCCCAATGCCAAAATTGCCAGGTACTAATACTGGCAAAAAAACAGATGTTTTATCCATCTTTACCTTAGGTATTTTTTCCGGTATTACAAGTGCTTGCTGCGCCCCTGTTTTAATTGGAATTATGACATTAACCTTCCTCTCTCCTTCATTTTTTGGAGCCTTACTAGTTGGAGGCATGTATGTTTTAGGAATGGTACTACCGCTTATATTAATTGCAGTTTTTCTTTCAGATAAGATAAATAAAATTGCAGTCTTAAAAAAAACAATTGGAAGCCTAAATTTATTTGGTAAATCTTATTTTTTGACAACCAGTAATACAATTGCCTCACTTACATTTGCAATTACAGGTTTCCTTGCTCTCTTTCTTGCAACAAGCGGAAAATTATCCTTAAGCAATATGGATCAATTTACTAAAGCTATTATCAATGCCTCAAGCTGGGCAAACAATTTTTCAGGAAATAATATTTTACTAAATGTAGCATTTGTTATATTGGTAATATTGTTTATTTATTGGGTGTTGAAAAAAGGTTAAAATATTTACAAGGGAGGTGATTTTATTATGATGGGATGGGGAGGTTCTGGTTATAACATGATGGGTTCTGGATTCGGAGTTTTAGGAGCTATTTTTTGGCTGGTGATTTTAACTGATTTGATACTTTTAGGAGTTTGGCTTTGGAAACAAATACAGAAAAAATGAAAGGGGGTGATAAAGATGCTTAATACAATAGCTTTTGCCAATGCAGCTTCAGTTGTTATGGCTATTTGGGTAGCTGCTTGTGCGTTATTATCATACATTGCGCCTGATTTATTGTTTAGTATAGCTAATTCTTGGATGCATAATATAAATTTAGAATCAGTTAGAACAACTACTGCCCTAAGTTTAGGGTCAGTAATTTGGGGGTTAGTAACAGCTGTGGGTTTAACCTGGTTGACAACATTTGCAACAATTAGTCTATATAACAAATGGGCAAGAAAGATTAAGGGTTAAATGAAAAAAGCCATTTCTTACGGATTTTTGGGGAGCCTGGCTTTATTAGCTTTGTACTTTTTAATTATGAGATTAGGGTCAGGCTCTTGGGATTATACTTTGCGGGAGTTAATGCGGTTACGTTACTGGGTAACTCCGTTAATACTTGGATTTGGAGTACAGATAGGTTTATTCAGTTATCTTAAAAGTTGCGCTAGGGTAAACAAATTTGAAAAAGGCACAACAGCAACAGGCGTTGTTACTTCAACAACAGCTATGCTGGCTTGCTGTGCTCATCATATAACAGATATTTTACCTTTGATTGGACTGTCTGCAGCTACGGTTTTTCTGGTTAAATATCAGCAGCAGTTTTTAGCTTTGGGTATTTTATCTAATGCAGTTGGAATTTTTATTATGTTAAGGCAGTTAAGAAAGATGAAAGGAGTTAAGGAGTGAAAAAATTGGGTATTTTTTTGATTTTAATGATGATTGTATTAACTTTTTTTTGGGTATGGAGCGTACTAGATTTCAGACAACCCCAGAAAGAGCAGCCTCAACAGAAGCAATCAACTAAGCAATCTGATAATCAAGGTGAGGTTATTGTAGAGGTGGTGCCTATTTCTTTACAGAAAGGATCAGATGCTAAATTTAAGGTATTGCTTGATACACACACAGTTGAGTTGGATTATGATTTATTAGGGTCTGCCAGCTTGAAAGATGATTTGGGTAATAATTTAAAACCTCTTTCCTGGAGCGGAGGATCAGGAGGCCATCATTTAAATGGCGAGTTGATTTTTCCTGCTGTTTCTGAAAAAGCTAAATTTGTGGAGCTTACTATAACTAATATTTCAGGTTTTGACAGGAGATTTAAATGGAAACTTTCTTAACTTTATTGTTAATATTGATTTGCCCTTTAATGATGTTTTTTATGCACAAAAAAGGAGGACATAAACATTAATGAGCCCGGATAAAATTATAATTATCGTTATAGGGATTTTGGGAATTATTTTTACTTACTGGTTTTTCCTGATGAGGAAAGAGGAGGAACTGCGGGTTGAAGGTGAGGTGGATATTACTGTTGAAGGAGGGTATAAACCTGAAGTAATTTCTATACCTTTAAATAAACCTACAAAAATAAACTTCTTACGTAAAGATTCTTCTAGTTGCTTGGAAGATGTTGTTTTAAGTGATTTCAAAATCAAAAAATATCTGCCTTTAAATAAGAAAGTAAGTATTGAGCTAACTCCTCAAAAGAGCGGAGAATTTAACTTTAGTTGCGGAATGAATATGTTTCATGGAAAGGTAATTGTTAAATGATAACTAAAACTATTCCTATTAAAGGGATGCATTGTGCCTCTTGTGTAAGGCTGATTGAAAAAGCAGTAGGAAAGATTGATGGTGTTTCTGAGTGTAATGTTAATTTAGCTACTAATAAAGCAATTGTTAGTTTTGATCCAAAAAAGGTTACCAATCAGCATATTGAATCAGCAGTTGCCAGTGTGGGGTATAAAGCCTTGCTTAATGAGGAAATGTCTTCTGAAGATGAAGAAAAGCTAAGAAGGCAAAAAGAAGTTAGGGATTTACAACTTAAGGTTATAATCAGTTTAACTTTAGGAGGATTGATTCTTTGGGGCAGTTTTCCAGGTTTAATGGAAACAGCTCCGGTAATTTTAAGGAATTTTTTAACACAGCTTATATTGGCTATACCAGTACAATTTTGGGCAGGATTAATGTTTTATAAAGCCACTATTCCAGCTTTGAGACATAGAACTGCTAATATGGATACTTTGGTAGCTTTGGGTACTACTGTGGCTTTTTCCTATTCTGCATTTGTGACAATTTTTCCAAGTATTGTTGAAGGAATTGGCATTAAGGCTGAGCCTTACTTTGATGTGGCCACCATTATTATTGGGTTAATTTTACTGGGAAGGTATTTTGAAGCAAAAGCCAAAGCTGGCACTTCTGAAGCAATTAAAAAACTGATTGGTTTGCAAGCCAAAACAGCCAGGGTAATAAGGGATGGTAAAGAATTAGATATACCCTTCGCTGAGGTGCAAATTGGAGATACTATCAGGGTCCGTCCAGGTGAAAAAATACCTGTTGACGGACAAATTTTAAATGGTGAATCATCTGTAGATGAATCAATGATTTCAGGAGAAAGTATTCCTGTTGATAAAACAGAAGGAAGTATTGTGATTGGAGCAACGATTAATAAATCAGGCACTTTTACTTATAAAGCTACCAAAATTGGATCAGATACTATGTTGGCTCAGATTATTAAGTTAGTAGAGGAGGCACAGGGATCTAAAGCTCCCATACAAAGAATAGCTGATTTAATCTCTTCCTACTTCGTGCCAATTGTAATTATGCTTGCTATTGCCACATTTACTTTCTGGTATGTGGTTGGTCCACAACCATCATTTTTATTTGCCATGCTGAATATGGTAGCAGTGTTGATTATTGCTTGCCCTTGTGCCATGGGACTGGCTACCCCAACAGCCATTATGGTTGGGACAGGCAAAGGAGCAGAACAGGGGATTTTAATTAAGGATGCTGAGAGTTTGGAAACTGCTCATAAGATTAAGACCATTATTTTTGATAAAACAGGCACTTTAACAAAAGGTAAGCCAGAAGTGACTGATGTTATTCCCCTACAGCTTGCCACCTACAACCTGCAAACTATCCTAAGATTGGCTGCTTCTTTGGAGAAAGGATCAGAACATTCTTTGGCAGAATCTATAGTTAAAAAAGCTGAGGAAGAACAGATTAAACTTGAGCCAGTGGTAAAGTTTAAGGCTATTGCAGGACATGGAGTAGAAGGCTTTGTTAACAAGAGAAAAGTCTTTTTAGGCAATAAGAAATTAATGGAGAAAGAATCAGTCAGATTAGGTGATAAGGAAGAAGAGATTGTTAGGCTGGAGAATGAAGGCAAGACAGTTATGATGTTGGCAGTGGGTGATATGCTGGTTGGTCTTATTGCAGTTGCAGATACTGTTAAGGATAGCGCTAAAGAAGGGGTAAAAATGTTGCAAAAAATGGGTATTGAGGTTGTAATGATTACTGGGGATAATAAAAGAACTGCTAAAGCTATTGCAGATCAGGTAGGTATAAAAAGAGTTTTGGCAGAAGTTTTACCACAAGATAAAGAAAAGGCAGTAAAAGAACTGCAATTAACAAATAACAGACTACAGCATAATATTGTGGCCATGGTGGGGGATGGAATCAATGATGCTCCGGCTTTGGCCCAGGCAGATGTAGGTATTGCCATGGGGTCTGGAACAGATGTGGCAATAGAAGCAGCAGATATAACTTTGGTTAATAAAGATTTAAGATCAGTAGCTGCTGCTATCACTCTTTCTAAAAAAACCATGAGAACAATAAAGATGAATTTAGTCTGGGCTTTTGGGTATAATGTAATACTTATACCGGTTGCTATGGGAATTCTATATCCGTCTTTTAAAATATTATTAAACCCGATTTTTGCCTCAGCAGCAATGGCTTTAAGCTCTATTTCAGTAGTTGGCAATTCTTTGCTTCTTAAGAAAGTGAGGATTTAGATGGATTTGTGGCTAATCTTTTTAACCGGTTTAACTGTAGGAGGATTAACTTGTTTAGCAGTCCAGGGGGGGCTTTTGGCATCCACTATTGCTGCCAGGGAAGAAGAAGATTTTCAAGAGGGACATTCAAGAAGGCATAATTTGTTACCGGTGCTGGTATTTCTAGCAGCCAAACTTATAGCCTACTCAATTTTAGGATTTATTCTGGGAGCATTTGGGTCTGCTTTAGCTATCTCAGATAGCACCAGGATTGTGATGCAGATTGCAGCAGGGTTATATATGTTAGTTATAGCCTTGGATCTTCTGAATATCCACCCCATATTCCGCCGTTTCATAATTCAACCTCCCAGGTTTTTAACAAAGATGGTTAGAAATACCACTAAAAGCAGGGATTTATTTGCTCCGGTATTGCTTGGACTTTTTACAGTATTTATCCCCTGCGGGACAACTTTGGCTATGGAGGCCTTTGCCATCTCATCAGGCAGTCCTATTTTAGGGGCAGCTATAATGGGGATATTTGTGTTAGGTACATCTCCATTATTTTTGGGGTTGGGATTTATCACAACAATCCTGGGTGATAAGTTCAGAACAAGATTTTTCAAACTGGCTGGTGCTTTGGTAATGTATTTGGGTATAACCACTCTTAATGGAGGATTAATTCTAGCTGGGTCTCCAATAACTTTGGTAAGTATCCGAGAGGCAATACCTATTGAAATTGATTTTAGCGGAGGACAAGTTGCAGCAGGGGAAGGTGTTAATGTTGTTGACGGTGTTCAAAAGGTTGATATTTCAGTTTTTCCAAATGGTTATAGTCCAGATTATGTTAGAGTAAAGGCAGATTCTCCGGTTGAGATGAATTTTTCTTCAAAGGGAGGAGGTTTAGGCTGTACTTCGCAAATAAGAATCCCCCAGCTTGGTATAAGCAGGGATGTGTCTTTAAATGGAAAAGCATCTATTGCTTTTACTCCTGCAAAGGCAGGTAAAATAACGTGGACTTGTTCTATGGGAATGTACTACGGAATAATAGAGGTGATATGATAAAAAAGAAATTTAAAATTGAAGGTATGCATTGTGTTAGTTGCAGCTTAAGTATTGATATGGATTTAGAGGATATGGAGGGGGTTAGCAAAGCTCAAACAAGTTATGCCAGAGCAGAATCTGAGGTAGAATATGATGAAGCAAAGGTTGATGAGGGATTGATTATTCAGGCTATAAAGAAAACCGGTTATATAGCTGTATCAGTTGATGCTTGATTTATAATAAATAAAATGCTCGATCTCATTTCTGTTGGGGACGCCACTATTGATAATTTTGTTTTAATTCACGATGCAGAAGTAAAGTGTAATTTAAATAAAACTGAATGCAAACTTTGTTTGGATTATGGAGATAAGATTGCTGTTGATAAACTGACACATCTGGTGGCGGGTAATGCTGCCAATAATGCTGTTGGAGCTTCAAGGCTAAAATTAAAAACTGCAATTTATGTAAATGTTGGTTCTGATGCTTCGGGCGGGCAAATAATAGATAAACTAAAAAAAGAGGAAGTAAATACAAGATATATAAAAATTAATCAAGCCATGGAATCTAATTTATCAACAGTGATAAATTTCCAAGGCGAAAGAACAATTCTTGTGTACCATCAAGCGTGGAAATATGATCTGCCAGATCTAGATAGAACTAAATGGGTATATTTTACCTCCATATCTGCATCATTTACTCATTCTAATCTAATTGGCCAGCTAAGCCAGTATTTACAAAGAACAGGATCAAAGCTTTTATATAATCCTGGGACTTATCAGATACAAGCAGGAATTAAAAAAAGTCCGCAGCTTTTATCCTTAACTGAAGTTTTTATTGTAAATGCGCAAGAGGCTAAAAGAATTTTAGGGCATAAAGATGAAGATAATATTCCAATTAAGAAACTGCTTAAATCTGTGGCTGATTTAGGCCCCAGGTTGGTGGTAATAACAGACGGGGGTGAGGGCTCGTATGGCTTTGATGGTCAAAGCTATTTTTATCTGGGAATTTTTCCAGCTAAATTAGTAGAGATGACTGGGGCAGGAGATGCATTTGCAACAGGGGTTTTGGCAGCCTTGTATTATGGGAAAGACCTGTCTGAGGCTATGAGATGGGGGGCAGTAAATGGTGCATCAGTGGTTGAACAAATTGGTCCTCAGGCCGGGCTTTTAACATATCATCAGATGATGGAAAGATTAAAGGCAAACGGGAAAATTGTTGCCAAAGTAATTTAATCTTTTACAATATGGTCTGTTGAATACTCAAAAGTAGCATCAGCTTTTTTGTGAGGATTAAAGATATTTTTTGGATCAAAAATTTGTTTGACTTCTTTGAATAGTTTATATACTTTATCCCCGTACATCTTTGGCAGGTATGGACCTCTAATTAGACCGTCATTATGTTCTGCTGACATAGATCCATGGTATTCAAATACTAAATCAAAAACTTTATCCATCAGCTTTGGAATAATTGCTCTTACGTCTTCCTTTGATAAATCCATTAAGGGGATAATATGGAAATTACCATCACCAATGTGGCCTGCCATGGTATATACCATTTTGTCCTTGTATGGAGTAATTATTTCATATAACTTTGGTAAAAACTCCGGTAAATACTGGGGATTTACAATGATATCGTCGATAAATGAGGAGGCCTTGCCGTTTTTTGAATACTTCATTAAAAGTCCAAAGCTCTTATGTCTTATTAGCCAATATTTTTCCTGGCTGGAGGTTGATTTTTTTATTTTAGCTTTTAGCTTAAATTCTTGTAAAGCCTTTTTTGCAGCTTCTGCTTGCTTTAACGCTTCCTCTTTTGAATCAGAGGTAAAGTTTGCCAGCATTATCAGCTTAGGTAATTTGCTGCCTAATTTATCCATGGTTAAATTAATAAAGGCTGACAACCGGTTTGAATGTTTAAAATATGAAGTAATATCCCAGGCATGATCCAGGGCTAATTTTAAAGTCTCATCATCATAACATTCAAATGCCTCTGGTTTATATTCCAGGGTTTTTTTAATAACCCGGTCAAGTTCTGAAAGGTCAGGCAAAGAGATGACAAGCAGTACCTGATGAATTTTTGGTTTAATAAGTTCAAATTCTACTTCAGTAATGATCCCCAGAGTCCCCTGAGAACCTATAATCAGTTTACTTAAATCAAACTCTTCCTTGTCAGATAAAACTTCCCAAAGACTGTAGCCTGTGGAGTTTTTTGATGTCTTAGGCATGGCTTTTTTAATCAATTCTTCGCTATTTTTTATTAATTGATTGGTCTTTGAGTAAATTTGTCCCTCAAAATCCTTTTGAGAAATTTTTTTGTTCAATTCTGATTTATTTAATGGTTTAAAAATATATTCATTACCATCAGAAAGTATGACCTTAAGACTTTTTAAATACTTATCTATTGGCCCATAAGTTAATTCCAGCTCACCTCCCGCATTATTTGCTACCATCCCCCCGATGGTGCAGGTTTCCCTGGAAGCAGGATAGGTTGGCAAAAGCAAATTTTGTTTTAAAGTTTCTGCTTCAAATTCTTTATAAAGCATGCCTGGTTGGACAATTGTTGAATCTGGGGAAACTTTAATTACTTTATTAAAATATTTTGTCATATCCAAAATAATCCCCCCGCCTATTGCTGCTCCTGTCATATCTGTTCCGCCGGAACGGGGAGTGATTGAAATATTATTTTTACCGGCAAATAGGACTATGTTTTTAATATCTTCTGTGTCTTTGGGAATAACTATTAGTTGAGGTTTAATGATAAAAATTGAAGCATCTTTTGAATATTTTGTTAAACTTTCTTCATCATCCAGGATTTCTCCCTTGATGATTTCCTTAAGATCATCTTTTAAGGCCATAAATTTATGGTACCATAAAAATAATATGGTTCCTAATTTTTGGAAAAAATGGAAATACCCATACTTAACAGCAATAGTAATTAGCATATTAATGGCCATTATTTTGGGTCAGAGTCAGGTATTTAAACAATGGCTTTTGCATTTAGGCTCTTTAGAATATATAGGGGCGCTTTTGGCTGGATCGCTTTTTGTTTCCTCTTTTACAGCAGCAATATCTGTGGTGGTGATTGCTATTATGGCAGAAAATATTAATCCCATAGCTTTAGGTTTGATTGGCGGGGTAGGAGCAGTGATGGGTGATTATTTGGTGTTTAAGTTAGTCAGATCTCATCTTAAACAAGAATTGGCTATGTTGTTTGGTAAACAAGGAACCTTTTACATTAAAGAGGTGCTTCATTCAAAATACATTGCCTGGACGCTGCCTATTATTGGAGCAGCTATTATTGCCTCACCTCTGCCAGATGAACTGGGGGTTTCTCTTTTGGGAATTTCTAAAATGTCTGAGGCTAGGTTTATCTTTATTTCTTATTTATCAAATGCTATTGGAATTTTGATGATTGCCTCAGTTGCAAAAGTGCTATGATCATCATAGGAAGATAATTATGAAACTTGTTCATCATGACAGCTTGATGAAAGCTGAGTTGGTGAGTGCCAGGTTCTGGGATCTTATTAAAATACGTTTACCATGGCTGGTTATTGGTTTAGTCGGAGGATTGTTTGCTAGTGTGGTTGTCTCAAGATTTGAATTGTCGCTTCGGGAGAATATAGCTTTAGCTTTCTTTATCCCGGTTATTGCTTATATGTCTGATGCTATCGGTACCCAAACAGAGACAGTTTTTATAAGGGCACTAACAGATTTACAGTTTAATATTAATAAGTACGTGGTAAGGGAAGTAATAGTTGGAGCAACCTTAGGGTGTATTCTTGGTCTTATATCAGCTGTTTTCGCCACTATTTTATCCGGCTCTCCACAAATTGGATTGGTAGTTGGATTGTCATTGTTTTTATCCATGACTGTGGCAACAGGCTTAGCTTGTATAACACCGATTATACTGAAATCGTTTAAACAAGATCCAGCAGTAGGCAGTGGGCCATTTACTACAGCTGTGCAGGATGTAGTTAGTTTAACTATTTATTTTGCAGTTGCCAGTATTATTATTTAATTACTAAGTTCCCGGGGTTTCCAGTTCAATTTGGATATGAGTATTGGCAGAAATCATTACAAAAATTTTATCCCCTTCATTATAAACAAAAGCACAGTTCCAACAAAAAGCAATACTAGCCAGTCCATTATAGTTAGGGCCTCAACCCTAAATAAAGTTTGCAGGGAATTGGCTCCAATGGTGATTGGCGCATATAAAACCAGAAGCTGCAATCCTAAAGAAATTACTACTGCCAGGGCTAAAAAAGGATTAGAGAATAAAGGCAGCTTGTATTCTGAGCGGATAACAATAATCCTGATTAATTCGTAAAGCACTATAGCAGTAAATACCATAGTTTGGGCATGAACTAAATTTTCTTTGGCAAAACCGAAAATTCCCAGGATGGCCACAGTTAAGAGAGAGCTTATTATAATTAAGGTTCTAAAGAACTTGGCATTGATAATCTCTTCCCGGAAGTTGGCTGGCGGTGATTTCATAATATCATGGCGGGGAGGGTCTACCCCCAAAGCAACAGCAGGTAAACCATCAGTAACCAGATTAATCCAAAGTAAATGAATTGGTAAAAGCGGTAAAGGCCAGTCTAAAAGTATAGCAATAAAAATTACAGCAACCTCCATCATATTAGAAGAAAGCAGGTAATTAACAAATTTTCTGATATTTTCATAAATTCCCCTTCCTTCTTTAACAGCCTGCACTATGGTTTTAAAATGGTCATCAAGTAAAATCATGTCTGACTGATCTTTGGCTACATCTGTTCCGGTTATACCCATTGCCACTCCAATATCTGCTGCTTTTAAAGCCGGGGCATCATTAACTCCGTCCCCTGTCATGGCTACTTGATGTCCATGGTCTTTCAGTGCCTTAATTATCTTTATTTTATGTTCAGGGTTAACACGGGCATAAATTGAGATTTCCTCAACCTGAGTCTGGAAATCAGCGTTGGATAACTTATCTAAATCAACACCAGTGATAGCACGGCCTGTCAGACCGATTTCTTTGCCTACAGCCTGGGCTGTTAATATATGGTCACCTGTTATCATAATTACCTTTATCCCTGCCTGCTGGCATAACTTAATTGATTCCTTAACCTCTTTTCTTGGGGGATCAATCATACCCACAAGTCCTAAAAAGTCTAGGTTAGATTCCAAATCCTGTTGGCTGTTCCACTCCGCACGCACCAGGTGTTTACTGGCAATTGCTAAGACTCTTAAGGCTGATTTTGCCATTTGGTCATTAATTTTTAAGATTTCTCTTTTTTGGTTCTCATTAAGGTTTGAGCATTTTCTTAGAATTACCTCTGTTGCACCTTTGGCGGTAACATAATATCCTTTATTATGTTGATTAACAGTTGTCATTATCTTGCGGATAGAAGAAAAAGGCACTTCATATATGCGGGTATATTCTTTAATCAGTTCATGTTGATTGATGCCTTTTTCCTGAGCAGCTGCAATTAAAGCTGTTTCTGTTGGATCACCGATGATTTTTCCCCCGCTTGCCCTGGCGTTGTTTGCTAAAACAGCAGCTTTAAGAACCTCTAACTCTTTACCGTGGATTCTTCTAACCACCATTATCCCTTCTGTTAACGTGCCGGTTTTATCAGAGCAAATAATATCTGTGGATCCCAAAGTCTCTGCAGCTGACAAATTTCTTATTAAGGCATTTTGTTTAAGCAGTCTTCTTGCCCCAAGTGCCAAAGAAATGGTGATGACTGCAGGCAGCCCTTCTGGAATAGCAGCCACAGCCAAAGCTACTGCAGAAAGAATTGCCTGAAGATATTGATGCCCAAACACCATTTCTTCTAAAGCAATAATAACTGCAACTACCAGGACTGTTTTTCCGGTCAATTTCCCAAGATTATTTAGCTTTTTTTGCATAGGGGTGGAAGTATCCTGTTGGGCATTGACTAATTTGGCAATCTTGCCCAGCTCTGTTTCCATACCGGTTGTAACTACAATTCCCATCCCTTCTCCGTTTGATATGAAAGTGCCTGAAAAAAGCATATTTTTCCGGTCTGCAATTGCCAGCTCTTTAGTTAAGGTATCCTTAGTTTTGGCAATTGGGGTTGATTCCCCGGTTAATGAGGCTTCAACAGTTTGTAGGCTATAACTTTGGATAATTCTGATATCTGCTGCAACTTTTTGTCCCTCTTCAATTCTAACAAGGTCTCCGGGAACAAGTTGAGAAGAAAGTATTTCCAATAATTCCCCGTCTCTTATGACTTTAATTTTTGAAGTGACCAGTTTTTTAAGATGCTGGATGGCTTTTTCTACCCTGTATTCCTGAATAAAGCCAATAGCAGTGTTTAAAACTACTATGGCAATAATCATGATTGCATCAACAGTTTCTCCAAAAAAATATGTTGCAAAGGCAGCTGCCAGAAGAATTAGGATTAAGAAACTTTTAAACTGGGAAAATAAAATAAGAAGCGGATTTTTACCTTTTGACTCTTTTAAAACATTTTGCCCAAATTTTTGTAATCTGTTTTGAGCTTCATTAGAAGATAAGCCGTTTTTAAGATCTGAATTTAAATTAACTGCAGTTTGTTCAATGCTTTTTTGGTATGCTTTTTCCATGTTCGGGCTTATGATTAGGGGTTGGTTTTAAGGACATTATACAAAAGCTGCTAATGGATATACACTCTGGTGCCTGGGTTGTCAGCACTGGCCCTCAGTGTATTTACGCCTGGTGGTAAAACAGGCCCTGTCCATTCAAATAGTTGGGCAACAGAAGATAAGGGTGAATTAACACAGCCATGGCTCATAGGCTGGCCAAAATTGTTATGCCAATAAGCTCCATGAATAGCATATGCTTTATAAAAGAACATATTATGAGGAACATTAGGAAGATAATAATAGGTTCCTAAGGCTTTTGAACCTCCTGACATAGCCTGGTTTCTGGTTTTATACCAGATACTGAATGTTCCGGTTGGTGTGGGGGCCCACTTTCCTGAAGATATGGGAAATTCTATTACCAGCTTATTGCCTTCCCAGGCTCTTAATTTTTGTTCATTCAGAGAAACTTCAATCCATTTTTCCTCACCTGCTTCATTGGTTGTACCCAGGACTGCTTGGCTGGCATCAGAGTTTTGATCTAAGGCCTGTTTGTAAGCATAAGCAAGAGATGTTTTTGGATAATCTATAACCTGGCTGTTAAAGATGGCAGTGGCAGCTTGTTCATCAAAGCTGCCGTCAGACTTTAAGATTTGATCTTCGCTGCAGCATGAAGTAGTTGTGTCTCCGGAGATATTTAGTTTATAAACAATCTCTCTTCTGACAGATTGGAAGTTAAATATTACGAAGGAAAGAAGAGCGGTAATAATTATTAATGGCAGTAGACGGTGCAGCATAAAATTGTGCTCCGTCTTAGCACTATTATCATTGTGAGGCAGCTGGTCTCTGGACGTCAATAGGCAGTTTCAGTTAATATAAATTTTCTAATGAAAATACTGAACATCTCCTGGGTAGATTTTGCCTACTTACAGAACACCTCCCAGGTGTGCTTTCTTGTTCCGAGCGTAGCCGAGGGAGATTCCTGGGAGGTGAATTAACTATGAAAATTCTTACTTTCCTTACTTTAATAATTATCACATTGCTGATGGTAGTGATTAGTTTAAACGAGAAACAGGCAAAAACAGAATTATTTTCCCCCATTCTTGCCCAGGAAAAAGTTTTGGGCACAAATCTTTGGTTTCCTTCTCTGGCAAGCGCTGATGAAAATAGCGTTCTTAGTATCACTGCTGATGCAGGACTTTTTATTAATAGTAAAACAGGCGCTTCTCTTTATGCTAAAAATCCAACTCAAAGATTACCAATTGCTTCTTTAGTCAAGGTTATGACTGTCTTAATTACTTTAGAACACAAGGGTTTGGATGACCAGTATATTGTAAGTCAGCGGGCTGCAGAAATGGAGCCGGATAAAATGCTTTTAATTTCAGGGGAAAAATTAACTTTAAAAGAACTTTTATATGGAATTTTCTTAGTTTCAGCCAATGATGCTGCAGAAGTTTTAGCAGAAGGGACAACAGGTAACAGGGAGGAGTTTTTGGAGCTCATGAATAATAAGGCTAAACAATTAGGGATGAAAGATACTCATTTCGCCAACCCAACTGGTTTAGATGAGGATATAAATAACTCATATTCAACAGCTTATGACCTGGCAATTTTAACCAGGTATTTAATCAGAAATTATCCTGAGGTGGTAGAAATTTCCAGGACTGCACATATTCTTTTACCTACAACTGAAACTCACCAGGATTATGAGATGTATTCAGGTATTAATTTATTAACCACATACGAAGGAGTGGCAGGGTTTAAAACAGGTTATACTACTGAGGCAGGATATACTTTAATTACTTTGGCCAGAAAAGATAACAATGAGGTAATTGGGGTTTTACTCAACTCAGGGTATAGAAGAGATGAGGCAAGGGAGCTTTTGGATTATAGCTTTAAAAAATTAAGAAAAACATAACTCAGGTGTTAATACAATCCCGCTCAGGAGGTGGGATATGTTTATATAAATGGTGGTAAAATTGTTGCGGAAAGGGTATGCTGAAAGTATCTTTTTAAAGATGTTTGGCGCTGCAAGAATTAACCTTAAGTTAACAATATGAAAAAATTCTTTATTACCCTGGGGTTAAGTGTGGTGGTGTGGTTTATAAGTATTATTATTCAAGGGGTAACACTTAACAATGTAAAATTTAGTTTATTCTCTGGTTCGGCATGCGAGATTACAGGGTTTCCTATAGCAACCTGTATTTACGGTAAGAATATTACATCATTGGGTATTCAACTGTTTAATATTTTCTTTTGGTTTTGGGTAATACACCTATTTTGGAAATGGTTTGGTAAAAGGAAACTTTCCTCTTGATAACGGGCTGCTGCCTAGTGTGCTGCTTCCGAAAGTAAAGCTGCTTATTAATCCAACTATCGCTACCAGAACAATCCCGCCTGAAACAATAAGTAATGCTACCGGAAAATTACTATTAGTTTGATTGCGGTTAGGGTTTAAAATCCCGCTGGTATTAATCTCATCTGAAAGATGGGATGGATTTTCAAAGCTGATTCCCAGAATATCCGGTGTTGAACTTAGTGCGGAGAAGGGTTTTGGATCCTCCCCTTCATTCACCCCGGAGAAAGGTTTTGGTTCCTCAGGGGTAGAAATAGAAGTGCCGGAAGAATTGTTAGTACTGCTGCTTGAAGAGCTGCTTTCGCTGGAGGAGCTCTTTGTTTCTATTTCTATTAATTTGGTTTGAGGAATTTCTTCATTTCCAGCTTTATCAATTGATTTAACCTGCAGGGTAGTTTTGCCCACTGTGTTGATGCTAAGGGGAGCGGTGTATGTTTGGACAGTTACTCCATCATCCAAACTATATTCAGTTTTTAGTATTCCTGATTCAGAATCTGTAGCTGTTAAAGTAACTGTGACAGAACCATTATAAATACCTGATGCATTTTTAGTGCCTGATAAATCAATTGCGGTGGTTGGAGGTGTCTGGTCTAAAGAAATAGAACCGCTAATTTCAGAAGTAGAGGTAATGGTTGTATTCTCAGGTTTTGCAGCATCAGCATAGAATGTTAAAGAAGGAGCAGTATCAGCGCTTGGGTCCAGGTTAAATTCCACTTTTGATACCTGGTTTGTTATTGGAATGTCTTTAAAAATAATGGTTTTGGAAATCTTATCCTGTCTATAAACTCTAAGTTTTATATTGGTGTATTTGGGGTCAGATAAGGATTTAGATTTCCGTGTTGTTTTAACCTTAACTTTTGCAGCCTTCTTTTTAACAAAAACATGTTTTGTTTTGCCTGAAATTGAATAAAAAGTATCAGGGATATTGGTTTCTATTTCTCCGTTATCATTTATGCCTGTATGTCTGCCCAAGTCATCATAAAGCTCCAGTTCACCATCATCCAATGATAATTGGTGTCCTTCCAGATCCATTTTTTGACCTTTAACTTCAACCGGCAAATCAAGGGTTTCCAAAATTGATTTAACAGTCTGCATAGCAACTCCTGAAGAGGAAACCAGATCTGAGTGTGATTGTTCCACATAATAAATTTTTTCTGCTCCTGAAATATCCAAAGAATCATTTTTTAAAGAAGCGCTGTAAAGGGGGACAGTATCATCACCGTTAATATAAATCTCATCTGTTTTATTAATCAAATTAACAGGCCAGGTAATCCACCAGGTTTCATGGACCTGGCCTAAAGTTGGCTGGCCAGTACCAGCTATTTCATAAATTGATACTCCATTGGCTTGATTAAGTATAGGGTCAGCGCTGTTGTGATATTGTTCTCCAATTCCAAAAACAGTCATGTTATAGCTTAGGTTGGATAACAAGGATTTATTCTGGTCATAATTTAAAACACCGGTTGTTTTATTATTATCAATATCTCTATCGTCCCGGAATGGATAAGGTCGGACGATGTCTGAGTTATTGTAAAAAACAAAGTATTGATTTGAAGGTATTAATTGAAATCCAGAGGAAAGATTTTGAAATACATCTTTAATTTCGGATGAAGGCAAGATTGGAAGGGTAAAGAATTTAAAACGATACGAAATGGAAGCACCATACATTAATATCTTAAGGGCAAAGGGTGTTCCCAAATGTGGGACTCCTAGCTCAATTAGCTTGTTAATATTGGATGCTTTTGA
>CAZDFU010000015.1:0-6344 GCA_964504985.1 uncultured Gammaproteobacteria bacterium | reverse complement strand
TTCCCAAATGTGGGACTCCTAGCTCAATTAGCTTGTTAATATTGGATGCTTTTGATGAGTCTGAAATATAATATCTGGCAGCCAGTCCTCCCATGGAATGGGCTACAATATTTACCTTTGATTGGCCTGATTTGGATTTAGCTTCCTCAATTAAGCTATCCAAAGAATCTTTGGTGCTCCGTATATCTTTTCTCCAGTCATATGTAAAAACAAAGAAATTTTTACCCTTCTCATACCCCATCCCTGTAAAAAATGAATCTATCTCTCCATATCCTGATGAGGTTAAATTATCAGTTAAATCAAGCGCAGCTTCTGGGGTTTGTCCATCACTCTTTAACCTCAAAATGTCAAAATAATCATCATCCCCAAGTTTGGCAGCCTCATCCTGGTTTACCCATATCTTTTCATTGGCAGAATATCCATGAGAGTATGTCCCTCCGTGCCCATCATCAGATGACCAGATAATATCCTGTGAAGCCTTAAGTTCTGAGCCCCCAATTCCCGGTATAAATACTACAGGTGTCCTGGGTGGCGGGGGAGGCGGAGCAGTGTTAGTCAGCGTAAAATATAGATCATCTTTGGGATTAGTCCAAACATAGCAACCGTTGCGCCGTGGATTAGTCCCATTCCAAGTATAGGCAAAAGCATCACAGCTTCCACTATTATTGCCATAGTCAAAAAGATTGCCATTACCATACCGTAATCCTCCTTTGCTGAACAAATCATTCTGAGGGTTGCCTGCACCATAAGAAACTGCAGCAAATGGGATTGAAATTATTGGATCCCCGCTGCTGATTCTTATTAAATATTTGTGGTCTGGAATAAAATTATAACTATGGCAGGAAAAATCCAAGGTAACATCCTCATATCCCTCGGGTACTCCCTCTTTGTTAAATGTTAAGCCACGCAGTACATCTTGCGGGCTGCTGCCTGCAGGTAAGCAAGAAACCAAAGTATTGTTATTGGTCTTGTCAAAAATACGGCTGTTTTCAGCAGAGAAATGAAATTGGCTATGATGGGATTTTAATGTCCTGATTCTGAAAGTAAACTTATCAAGTGTCCCGCTTAAATTGTCTCCTAATTCCTGAATTGCCTGCCAGGCATTTAATTGATGGCTATACTCCAGGGTTTGGCTGGCTATGGTTTCTGCATAAGCAGGTTGAGAAAAAGCCATAAAAAACCACATCACAACAAAAAGCCCCAGGTTTTGGCCAAGTGGTAATTTATTCACCTTTTATTTGCTTAAAAATTGTTAAATGTGAAAATTTATTTGACAAGATATCTTTAAGATGATTTAAGATAACAAACTAGCTCCTTGTAATAAACTGGAGTTTGATGGTATATAATGCTCATGACAAATCAGAAGTTGTTGGGAGCGCTTTTAATAATATTTATTATTGGAGCAAGCATATATTTTGCTTTCAATAAGTTTAAACAGATAATTAGCGTTGAGCCCTCTTCTTCTCCTAAGCCATCAAATTTAGAATTTATGTTTAATAAAAATTCAACTTCCCCGCTGCCTGAGCAACAACCTGGGGATAAGCAGCCTGATTCTTTATCTCAACCCTCAGCATTGCCCTATTTTAGGAATAAATATGTTGGTAAATTCCCTGGTGTTTTAACAGAAGAGAGTTTAAAAAATAAAAAGGCTGTAGTTTATACAAATAAAGGGGTTTTTGAATTTGAGATCTATACAGACACTCCTTTCGGTTCCTCAAATTTCATGTTGCTTGCTAAAGATGGTTTTTATGATGGGTTAAAGTTCCATAGGGTAGAAAAAGATTTTGTTGTTCAGGGAGGGGATCCTTTGGGGGATGGCACTGGCGGGCCAGGCTATAGTTTTCAGGATGAGGCAGTGTCAAAGGATTATATAAAAGGAATAGTGGCTTATGCTAATGCGGGGCCTAATACCAATGGCAGCCAGTTTTTTATCATGCTTTCTGATAAGGTGGACCTCCCTAAAAAATATACAATTTTCGGTAAAGTCATCTCTGGTATGGAGGTGGTAGAAAAAATAGCCATAGGGGATATTATGCAAAAAGTGACTATACAAAACTTAAAGTAAAATACTATATCTTTGGATAAAACTCTTTCTTAATCTTTACAATTCTTATACAATATATTGTATATTGACACTTTAGTATATCAATATGTTATGCTAAAATAGATGGTATGAAATGCCCTTTTTGTGCAAGCGGATTAAGCAAGGTTGTTGATAAAAGGTCTGTTGATGCAAGAGGAGAGATCAGGCGCAGGAGAGAGTGTTTAAAATGTGGCAACCGTTTTACCACTTATGAAACTTTGGCTAAATTTGAGGTTTTAGTTATCAAGAAAAACGGTAAAAAACAGCCATATAACCGGGAAAAACTGGAAAGAGGTTTATTGTTAGCTTTGGAAAAAAGACCAGGGATTGACAAGGTTTCCTTGATTGCTGATAGAATAGAAGGCCGCATTAGGACTAAAAGGTTGCAGGAAATTCCTTCCCGGGAGTTAGGCAGATGGATGCTTGCTGAGCTTAAAAAATTAGACCCGGTTGCCTATTTACGGTTTGCCAGTGTTTACAGGACATTTTCTGATCCGAAGGATTTTAAAAAGGAATTAGAAGCTCTATGATCAAAAAAACTAAATCAAAATCAACACTTCAAGTTGTCACTATGCCCAAAACTTTAGGCAAAAAAACAAACGGTGAAGTAAAAACCAATGGCCACAACAAAAATTCCCATACTTTTGAAACCAGATTTATGCCCAGGTATAAAAAGATGCCAGTAATGCCAGCTGGTTTGCCGGAACCTACCTTTTCTGAGTCTTCAAATAAGATTTTGAAGGAAAGATACCTTTTAAAAGGAGGTAACTTAGAGGTGGCAGAAACTGTGGCTGAGAGATTTTGGCATATAGCTTTTGATATTGCCTCAGCTGATTTTGACTTTGGTTCTTCAGAAAAAGATGTGATGGAAAAAGCAGAAGAGTTTTATGGCATGATGGTGCGTCAGGAATTTTTACCCAACTCCCCTACTATTATGAATGCTGGGAAACAGAACGGCTTGCAATATTCTGCCTGTTTTGTGCTTCCTGTTGAAGATTCAATTGAGGAAATTTTTGATAGTGTCAAATATGCAGCGCTTATCCACAAATCAGGGGGTGGGACCGGCTTTGCATTTTCCAGGCTTAGACCCAAAGATAGCATAGTTGCCACCACAGGCGGGGTTGCCTCTGGCCCGGTTTCATTTTTAAGGGTATTTAATGCTGCCACAGAAGCTATTAAGCAGGGTTCTTCAAGAAGGGGTGCTAATATGGGAATATTAAAAATTAATCATCCTGATATTTTGGAATTTATCAGATGCAAAGCAGAACTGGATGATTTAAACAAACCGGTTTATGAAAGAGTGGCACCGCTTTTGCCGGATGATGAGTCCAGGAAATACTTTAAGACAGTGCTTTTAGACAAACAAATTGCCAACTTTAATATCTCGGTGGCTGTAACTGATGAGTTTATGAAGGCTTTGGAAAAGGAAGAAGATTATGATTTGGTTGACCCGCATTCAGGAGAAGCAGTGGGTAAATTGAATGCCAAAGAGGTTTTTGATGAAATTATAGAAAGAGCCTGGTCAACAGGGGATCCAGGGTTAATTTTTATTGATAGGATTAATAATTCTCCAGCCAACCCGGTTCCTACTTTAGAGCATATTGAAGCCACAAACCCCTGTGTAACAGGTGATACCTTAGTGGCAACAGAAAATGGATGGAAAAGGGTTGATGAAATTAAAATTGGTGAACGAATAAATACAGTATTAGGCAGTGGTTTGGTAGAAAATGTTGAAGTGCATGAAAGTTGTCCAGTTTATAAAGTCAAGTTTTCCGATGGTGCGGAAGTAAAAGCAACAGCAGCGCACCAATTTCATGCTATTGTTCATGAAGATAGAGCAAAAAATTCTGCCAATAAAAAATTTACACCATTGAGACTTGACCAATTAAAAGTGGGGGATATGGTTAGAGTGGGCCCTGCACTAATGCCTGATAAGCCTGTTTTAGATTTACCAGATGGATGGGGTGAAAAAGATTATGGATTTTTTATAGGGGTTTTGTTAGGTGATGGTTGTATAACAGAAACTTCCATTAAAAGAAATGTAGTTAAAGTGGCTGTTAACACTAGCGAGAAAGAATGGGTAGAAATTATTAGAAATATTTTGCAAAAAGCTGGGTCAAAGTTTATTAACCTTAATGCAGCTCAAGGTCTTTCGGCGAATTTAACAGTACAAAATGGTGGAGGTGCAGCCTTACTAGTTAAACAATCTTATGTTAAACCTGGGTATTCCTTTGAAAAACGTATCCCTTTAGAGTACCAACACACTAATAGAGAATTTTTAAGTGGTCTTTTAGATGGATTATTTAGCACTGATGGCAATGTAAATTTAACAAGTTCACATCCGTTTTTAAGACTTAAAACTACTAGTAAAGAATTGGCTTTGGATATAAGAAGAATCCTATTAATGTTTGGTATACACGGAAGGGTAGTAACAGTTGGAAGAGTCAAAGATGGTCATATTGGAGAGAGGATCATTACTTCGAAACATCAGCAATATGAGGTGATAATTTCTGGGGCTAGCATGAAAACTTTTGCTCAAAATATTGTTCTCTCTCATCCAGATAAACAAAAAAGATTAAGAGAAGCTCAATTACAGTTTGCTCTCACAGGAAATACCTGGCTTACGCAAATTTTATCAATTGAGGCAACAGGTACGAAGAAAGTTTATGATTTATATGAGCCAATTTCAGATACATGGAATACAGAAGGGGTTATCAGTCGTGGATGCGGCGAACAGCCATTGGCTCCCTGGGATGCCTGTAATTTGGGTTCTATAAACTTAGGCAAGTTTGTTTTAGAAGATGGTTTAGATGTGGACTGGGAAGGTTTAAGGCAGGTAACAAGAAAAGCTGTCCATTTTCTGGATAATGTTGTTCAAACCAATCCTTATACCCTAGAACAAATTTATGATGCAGTTCATAAAAATAGAAGAATTGGTTTGGGGGTAATGGGTTGGGCTGATATGTTGTTTAAATTAAAAATCCCCTATAACTCTGATCAGGCTCTGGAAATGGCTGAGAAAGTAATGAAATTTATTAATGAGGAAGGCCATAAATTATCAGAAGAGTTAGCTCATCAAAGGGGTCCTTTCCCAAATTGGATTAATTCAATTTATGCTGAAAAAAATTCTCCTTCTTTTAAAGAAAGACCAGAGTCTTCTGCTTATAAAGGGGGTAGGCCAATTAGGAATTCAACTGTTACCACTATTGCTCCAACAGGCACAATTTCTATTATTGGTGATTGTTCATCAGGAATAGAGCCAGTTTTTGCCCTAGCCTATATCCACAAGGCAAAGGCTGCAGGAGATCAATACAGGACTTTAACCATTGCCAATAAAGCTTTTACTGAAATTGCTAAAAGAGAAGGGTTTCATTCAGATGATTTAGCTGAAAAAGTTATGAGTCATGGTTCAGTTCAAGGATTGGATGATGTGCCAAAACAGTGGCAGGAGGTTTTTGTTACAGCGCCTGAAATTGATCCTGTTATACATGTAAAAATGCAGTCCGCTTTCCAAAAGTATACTGATAATGGAGTTTCCAAAACTATCAATTTACCAAATTCAGCAACCCGGGATGATGTCAGGACAGCCTATCTGATGGCTTACAAAACAGGTTGTGATGGGATCACTATTTATAGGGATGGTTCTAAATCCACTCAGGTTTTAAATGTTTCCTCTTCCTTAAAATCTTCCGTTTCTACAGCTGAAGATCCAGCAGCGCCAATTGCTGAAAGGCCAATGATTTTAAGAGGCAGGACTTATAAAATTGCCACACCTGTAGGTGAGGCTTTCATAACCATAAACCGTGATGAGCAAGACCTGCCATTTGAAGTATTTGTGACTGTTGGAAGAGGTGGAATGCATACTATGGCAGATGCTGAGGCTATGGGAAGACTGGTATCTTTATCTCTTAGGTTATCAAGAGGTGCCAGAGAAACTGACCCAAAAGCAGTTGCCCAAAAAATTGTAGGACAACTTCGGGGAATTGGAGGAGCATCATCAGTTGGATTTGGTAAAAATAGGGTTATCAGCTTAGGTGATGCTATTGCTAAAGTATTGGCTGAGGATTTAGCTTTAACTCCCCAAAACAAAGAAGCAGAGGCAGTGCCTTTGAACCTAACTTATAATGGTAATGGCCAAATAAACACTTCAGCAGATGATGTAGCTTCAAGTTCTAAATTACCAGTCTCAGGGGCAGTTGATCTTTGTCCTGAATGCGGTTCAGCCTCATTTGTAATGGAAGAGGGTTGCAAAAAATGCCAC
>CAZDFU010000014.1:22092-27308 GCA_964504985.1 uncultured Gammaproteobacteria bacterium | reverse complement strand
AGATTCCTCGTCAGGCTCGGAATGACAAAGTACTGGGAAAAGGTGAATACTTACGGTTCATGCTGTGGTAGTAAAACCTTAGCTATGTTAAAATCTGCATATGCAAACTCCTTTCTATGATCCGGATAAAACTTACGAAGATAATTATGAGAAAGGTCCTTTTGGGGCATTTGCCGGAGATTCTGAGCCCTTTGGCTCCGCCAAGGGTGAACCGCAATATGATTTTTTAGGTCAGAAAGTATATCTGCCTTTTGGCATTCCTGCAGGGCCTCTTGTTAACTCCAATTTTTGTAAGGCAGCTTTTGAAAAAGGATTTGATATTTGTGTTTATAAAACAGTCAGATCTAATAGTTTCCCCTGTCATCCTTCCCCCAATATTTTAGCTGTTAAAATCGATGGGGATTTAACTTTGGAAAGGGCCAAAGGTAAACTTGTTGCTGATAATAATTTTTCTGATCCAATTTCAATCACTAATTCTTTTGGTGTGCCTTCAAAGGATCCATCAGTTTGGCAGGAAGATGTTAAAAAAGCCTTATCTTTTGCGGGAAAAGGACAAGTCTTAGTGTTGTCTTTTATGGGAACAGTTAAGGAAAACCAAACACCAGAGGAGTTTATAGAAGACTGGGTTTTGTCTGCAAGGCTTTCCAAAGAAACAGGAGCAAAAATATATGAAGCCAATTTATCTTGTCCAAACATAGGCAATGAGGGACTGGTTTGTTATAACCTTGGGATGACAGAAAAGGTTTGTGAAGCCATAAGAGCAGAGTTAGGGGATTCACCGCTAATTTTAAAAGCGGGCTATTATCAAAATGAAGAAGATTTAAAAAAATTAGCAGAAATTGCTAAAAAATATGCTCAGGGAATTGCTTTAATTAATACTATTCAAACAGAGATTGTTGATAAAGATGGTAATCAGGCTCTCCCAGGATCTGTGCAAAGACTACGCTCAGGTGTTTGCGGGGCCTCAATTAAGTGGGCAGGAGTAGAGATGGTCTCAAAATTAAATAAAATCAGGCATGATTTAGGTGGGAATTTTAAAATTATAGGAGTTGGGGGGGTTATCAAAGCTGAGGACTATTTTGAATACATAGATAATGGTGCAGATGCTGTTATGAGTGCAACAGGCGCAATGTGGAACCCTTACTTGGCTCAGGATATTAAAAAAACTATTTAAACAGATAATAAATCAAGTATAGCTGCAGCAGACCAGGCTTGTTTTTTACAACTAACTTGCCCTGAGGAAGAACAATATTCCAAAAACCCTTCACCCTTTTTAATATAAAGCTCAATCGGGCAGTTAAAATATTTTATAGGGACAAGGGAAGCAAGTTTTAACTGCTGGGCTTCGTTAAAGTATCCGAAATTATTCAGACCTTCAGCAATAAGTCCATTAAGCATAGGCCAAAAACTGCCATTATGGTATGAATCCTGGTTGGGATTAAAAGTAGGAGAGTCGGAACTCATGGTTCTGATGCCCGCATCCTCAATAAATAAATCGCTCATAAACCCCCTTTTAACAAAATCATTTAAATAAATATCATCTAAAATTGATTCATGTTTACCCTGTTTTTGGTAAGAAGCCCAAAGGATTAACAGGGGGTTGGCTGTAATGGTTTTAATTTGATTTTTATTTCCATCCAAAGCCTGGGCAGCAAATACCAGATTTTTATCTTCAAGCAGGAATTTTTGGTTAAACTTTTTCTTAAGTTTTTTTGCTTGTTGAAATAATTTCCTGGAAAATGAAGGATGTTGGAAGCTGTAATAATCAGCCCACATTCTTAAAGCCAGCCAGGCAAAGGCTTGGGCTTCAACAGGAGCAATAGGATATTTTGGCATTTTCCCATCTTGTTGAATTAAAGATTGGTGAGAGTCAGTCCAGGATTGTACTGCCAGTCCGCCGTGCTTGCGCTCAGGGGGGAATTCATACTCAATAAATAAGTCTTTATCTTTATCGCCAAAGGTGATAATCCAGTTTAGTCCTGCCTCAACTGCAGGCAAAATGGTGATTAAAAATTTCTTATCCTGAGTAATTTCCCAGTAATTATAAAGGGCGATCAGTATTAAAGGGGTTGAATCAATTGAATCATAAAGCCTCATGATTTCATCAGGATAGATATAAAAGGGTTTAGGTCCTAAAGTCAGGTGATGATATTGGTTTTTTTCTTTTCTGAACTCGTGTATAAACTTACCTGGTTCTTCCCCGCTTTCAATATTAAATTCTTTTCCTTGAAGTTCAACAAGTGTTAAAAGGGTTCTTTGGCAAGTATCCAGCAGTTTAATTGAGGGGTTGGTTTGATGAAAGTTTAAAATTTTTAAGATTGTGATAGCGCTGTCTCTCCCAAAGATGCAGCCGTAAATTTCATCTTTGCCTGATGCATTAATTCCTTCCTCTGTTGATAACTCAATAAGGCATTGATAAAAACTTTGGCGTATATTATCTAAAACCGGATCGGGCAATTTATCCATGCTGAGCGGGGAAGATATCACAAAAGTAAATCCCAGACAAGGGGTCAGATTTTCTTTTTTAAGGTATGGGCATATGCAACCTCTTGGGGAAAACCTCTTTTTGCAGCTGATTGTTTGGCTAAAACCCGGTAATAAATTCTTTCATACTCATCTGTCATTTTCCCGTCATTAAAATTTTTTAAAGCATGTTCCCTGCAATCCCTTTTGGTTATCTGAGAAATATTGGTTACAGCAGAAATCATACCGCTGATATCTTCAACTATAAAACCTGTTTTACCATGTTTAACAATCTCAGGAATGGAACCTTTATTAAAAGCAACCACTGGACAACCGCAAGCCATAGACTCAATCAGTACTAGCCCAAAAGGTTCTGGCCAGGTAACTGGGTGCAGAAGACACAAAGCCTTACTCATAAGTTCATTTCTTTGCTTTTCATCAACTTCTCCTATCCATACAATCTGATCACTCAGGTGGGGTTCAACATAGTCTTTAAAGTACTGGGTGTCCAGCAAGGCTTCAGCGCCGTCAGTAGGTTTATTTAGTTTGGCAGCAATAATAAGCGGTAAATTTAGGTATTGGGCCACTTCTATAGCAATATGTGTACCCTTTTCATAAGAAATTCTTCCTACAAAAAGTAAAAAACCCCCGTTTTTTTCAGAGAACGGATAATGTTTCATATTTAAACCATTATGGACAGTACCAATATAATTTAAATTAGGAGCAGACAAAGATTGAGTTTTGGAAATTGCCACAAAGTAAGGGTTTGCTAAATTTTCATAAATACGTTTCTCTTCCATGCCGATAGATCCATGGAGAGTCATCACAACCGGTGTTTTTGAAAGATTTGCAGTTGGGAGGCTGAGATAGCCTAGGTGGTCATGAATAATATCAAATTCGCTTTGTTTGGCATATGCATATCCTATATTAAGCAAGTTTAATGTATTAGTCCCATAAACATTCTTTACCCTTGCTTCACGCAGAGACTTCGGGTAAATAGATATAAGTCTGCCAGAAGTATGGGAATCACCGCTGGCAAAAAGAGTAACTTTATGCCCCCGTTTAACTAGGTTTTCTGTTAAGGTATAGATTACTCTTTCAGTTCCTCCGTATTTTTTAGGAGGCACACTTTCTGCAATATTAGCGATTTGGGCAATGTTAAGTTTTCTCTTAAACATAAAAAACAATTAGCTGAAATTATATTTGTTAGTTGTAAGAATTAAGCGGGGGATTTTGTAAGATAAAGGTTAATTGATGTAATTGACATTAATATCCCGATCGTAGTATTAATGTATTAATGAACGTTAAAAGAAGGATTTCAGATTTTGTGCTTTTAACTTTGGAAAAGTCCATTGATGGATATATTAGGTTTGAGGATTTTGCCTATCACCATTACAGATACCATTATGGTATTCCTGATCTTAAAAAGGCCTCTCTTGCCCAGGCCCTAAAAAGATTAAGAGAAGGTGGCTTAATTGAATTGGTAAGTGATGAAAAACTGAATTTTAGATTAACTGATAAGGGTAAAGAAAAGGCAGTGCTGGCAAGTTTGAAATTTGATGATAAGAAATGGGATAAAAGATGGAGAATAGTTATATTTGATGTACCGGAAAAAAGGAGAAAAGCAAGAGATTTACTGAGATCAAAATTAAAACAATGGGGTTTTATACATTTTCAGAAAAGTGTTTGGGGAACAAAGAAAAACTGCACAAAGGCCTTAAGAGATTTTATTAAGGTTGTAGGTATAGAAGAATGGGTGATGGTGATTGAGTCAGATGATATTGGCAATTTACAATAATATTACGATCGTATGGTTAATGTAGATAAAAAAGTAATTTTCCCAGTTTGGATTATTTTCCCCAGCTTGTTGGATGTTTGATCCAATCCAAAATAATATCTTTTTCCTCTTTGTTGATTTGGCCTGAATTTTCTGCCACACTAACAATATCCTGAAAAGTTGTTAAGCTGACAAGTTTTAAATTATTTTGTTTTAGATTTTCCTCTGCAATTTTCATGCCATAAGTTATGATGGCAAAACCATTGGTAACTGTGCCACCGGCATTTCTTACTGCAAGAACACTATTAATAGCGCTTTCTCCTGTAGATATTAGATCTTCAATAATAATGGCTTTTTGCCCTTTTTTGATTATTCCCTCCATTAAGTTTTCCTTGCCGTGATCTTTGGCCTTGCCTCTTACATATACCATAGGAAGATTTAGTTTCTCTGCAATCCAGGCTGCATGAGGAATGCCTGCTGTAGCAGTACCAGCCACTACATCGAATTGAACACCTGACTTTTTTATAGCATCAATATAAAAATCTCTGATTAGCCTTCTTTTGTCAGGGTAAGCCATAAGTACTCTGCAGTCTGTATAAACAGGAGATAAAATACCTGATGCATATTTAAAGGGTTTTTTGGGGCTTAAGGTAACAGCATTTAATTCCAGCAGTATTTTGGCTACAGTTTCAGAGATATTCATGATTTTAGAAAGTTTACAATTTGCTGATGTAAATTTAAAGCAGCATCTTTGGGGTTTTCTGCAAAAATAACGCTTCTTGATGAGGAAATTATTAAACCCTTTTTTTGAGAATTCAGACCATTTTTTAAAGTTTCTTCTAAATTTCCACCTTGTGCTCCAATGCCAGGGACCAATATTGGCATATCGCCAACAATTTCTCTAACCTTTTTAAGATCTTCAGGATAAGTTGCCCCAACAACTACCCCTAAATTGTTATTTGTATTCCAATCTTTT
>CAZDFU010000014.1:0-22048 GCA_964504985.1 uncultured Gammaproteobacteria bacterium | reverse complement strand
AATAATGCTTCCTTTATCAGATCTTTCTAAAAAGGGCCTGAGGCTTTCTTTTCCCAAATATGGTGAAAGGGTAACTGCATCAACTCCTAAATCATCAAATATAGCTTTCACATAGGCTTCATTTGTATTTCCAATATCACCTCTTTTAGCATCTAAGATAATGGGGATATCAGGGTGGTTATTCTTAATATAAGAAATTGTGTCTTTTAAGTATTTTAATCCATCTATTCCTTCTGCTTCATAAAATGCAGATTGTGGTTTGTAAGCTAAAACTAAATCTGAAGTTTGATCAATAATAGATTTATTAAATTCAAAATCAGCTTTATCCAATCCTATACAAACAAGCTTTCCCTCATCCCACTTTTTGTTTAATTTATCTAAAAAGGAATTCATTTGTTACACTGAATATACCTTGTTGAACTTAGGTTTTCAACAATAACTTTGAACTTTTCAATTATTCTGTTATATTGTTTTCCGCTATGGAGAGAGTAATTCCCAACCTCAAACTCTTCTTAATCCTGACTGTTTTAAGTCTTATGATTATAGTTTTGGATTTATTTCATTTTTTATTTTTTCCAAAACAAATCCTTTCCTTTATTACCAACCCTATATCACTTGGTCTTTATCAAACCAATAAAGATATTGCAAAGCAGTTTTATTTTATTTTTGCAGCCCGTTCCTCATCACAGGAAAATAAAGCATTAAAAGAACAGCTGGCTTTACTTCTCTCAGAAAATGCGCGTTTGAGGAAAAATTTAGCAGAAACCCAAACTTTAGTTTCGCAGGAAAAACATTTGGATCCAGCGACCTATAATTTATTGTTTGCCCGCCCTATTGGGATCAGCAGATATTTAAAAATTGATAAAGGTTCAGATTCACAAGTAAAAGAAGGGGCAGCTTTAGTATATAACGATAATTATGTAGGAAAAATTGTGTTAGTTTCGGAAAAGTCTTCACTTGTTCAACTTCTTGCTGATCCGGATTCGAAAGTAGCAGCTTTTTCCCAAGGATTAGAAGGTAAAGCTAAGGGAGTATTGATAGGACAATTTGGCAGCGAGCTTTTGCTGGATAAGATATTACATGAGGAAAAAATCAGTGTGGGTGATTTAGTGTATTCAGAAGGGACTGAAGGCTTTTTGCCAAGGGGTTTAATCTTAGGCAGGGTTACAGAGGTTTTAGAAAGGGAAAATGAAGTTTTCAAACAAGCCAAGGTGCAGAGTAATTTTGACATCAGGGATTTAGACTTAGTGTTTGTGATTTTGGAGTAATGAGTCAAATAATATGAATGTTTTAATTATTGTTCTAATCAGTGCGTCTCTTGTTCAGGCTACTATATTGCCCATTGATTTGGTATTGATTATTTTAATCTGCAGAAGTTACCTAAAGTTTGATAAAGCCAGCTTGTTTTTGGCTTTTGCTTTTGGGCTGATTAATGACCATCTTAATTTGACTACCTTAGGGCTTACCAGTTTGGCTTATTTAATTACTGTAGCAATTGTGGGAGGATTATCTAAATCAAGGCTTGCTGGAAATTCCCTGCTTATTATTCCTTTAACTTTTATCCTTCTTTTGGTAAACCAGACAGCGCTTAGTCCTTTTACTGATCAACAGCTTAACTTATTAAAAATATTTTTGGAAAGTTTAATATCTTTGCCTGTTTATTATTTAGTTAAATTGTGGGAAGAAAGGTTTATTGTCCGGAAAGAAATTAAGCTAAAAGTATAGACATGAAAAAGAAACGCTTTTTAGGCCCTGCTTTTTCCGGTGAATTGGCAAAAGTAGCTGATAAACCGTGGGACTATTTTGGCAAACAAAATAAAATCGGTCATTTTAAAAAAAAGGAACCTGATTGGACAGATACCCTGCTGCCTCATTTTGAATCAAATTTGGCAGACAGGTTTAGGCAAAGTCCCTGGAGAATTACAGCATTTTATATATTTTCATTGATTTTATTTTTTATTATTTTTGTCCGCCTTTTTCACCTGCAAATAATAGAAGGTAAAAGAAATAGAGATTTAGCAGATGGAAACCGGATTCAAATTAAAGTTATTCATGCCCCCCGGGGGGTGATTTATGACCGCAGTGGTGTTATTCTGGCTGCCAACTCTCCAGCCTTTAGGTTGTTTGATCCAAGTATAAAAAAAGCAAAACTTATTTCAAGAGAAGAGGCTTTGGAACTCGAGGTAAAAAATGATCCAAAGGCAGCTGATTTAGAGGTTGATAATGTCCGTACTTACCCAATGGGAGAAAAATTAGCTCATGTGATAGGATATGTTGGTGAGATATCTGAGGACCAGCTAAAAAGAGCAGAAGGTCAGGAGAAAGTATTTTCCCCGGGGAAAAAAAGCTACCGCGCAGGAGATAGGGTGGGTCAAAGCGGTATTGAGGCTCAATATGAGGAAGACCTGAAGGGTATAGACGGAGGAGAGATTATTGAGATTGATTCTTTTGGAAAAAAGTTGCGTACACTTAGGAAAGATTCTCCTATACCTGGCCAGAATATCTATTTAACAATTGACGCTTCTTTGCAGGAGAAGGCTTATCAGGTGTTGAATGAAAGTTTAGCCAAGCAGGGAAGTTGTTGTGCAGCTGCAGCAGCCCTAGACCCTTTAAATGGACAGGTTTTAGCTTTGGTGTCATTGCCCTCTTTTAATCCTAATGCTTTTACAAATCTTCAGGATGAGGGTGCTATTTCAGAGATTTTTTCCCATCCCCATTCACCTATCTTAAACCGGGTTATAGCTGGGACTTATCCTCCTGGTTCCACCTTTAAAATTGTTTCAGCTTTGGCTGCACTATCCAGCAATAAAATAAAGGAGGCTACTACAATTCAGGATAACGGGGTAGTTTATCTGGGGACTTTCAAATTTACCAACTGGTATTTTACCCAATATGGTAAAACAGAAGGATCTGTTAATTTACTCAAAGCTCTCCAGCGTTCCAATGATACGTATTTTTACGAAATAGGCAGGATTATCGGGGAGCAGCAACTGGTTGAATGGTCAGAAAAACTAAATTTGGGGGAGAAGCTGGGGATTGATCTGCCCGGGGAGGAAAAAGGACTTGTACCTACTGATGCGTGGAAAAGAAAAACTTATGGCCAAGTCTGGTATCCTGGAGATACTTTGCATATGGCTATCGGACAAGGGTTTGTATTAACTACCCCTTTGCAGGTATTAGGCATGACCTCTTTCATTGCAGGCAACGGGAATTTATTTAAACCGCAGCTTATTTTAACTGATTTTAAGCCAAAAATCCTGGTTTCAAATCTTGTATCTTTGGGCCATATTCAATCAATAAAAGAGGGGCTTGATTTAGTCCCAAAAATTGGGGGAACAGCCTGGCCATTTTTCGCTTTCCCCATTGAAACTGCAGGTAAAACAGGTACAGCAGAATATGGAGACCCAAAAGGTAAGACCCATGCCTGGTACACCTCTTATGCCCCTTCAAATGATCCAAAGATCGCCCTTACGGTCTTGGTAGAAGGGGGAGGAGAGGGTTCCTCGGTTGCAGCCCCAATTGCCAAAGAAATTTACCGCTGGTATTTTTCAGAAGATAAAAATAAACTGATACAAGATATATATACTCCTGCAACCCAGTCAGCTGAAATTTTAGAAGAATGAAAAATATTTCATATATTTTAGCCCTGCATAGCATAAGCGGACTTGGACCTATTAGGTTAAAGGCTATTTTGGATTATTTCAAAGATCCAAAACTAGCTTGGGAGGCAAGTGATTCAGAGCTAATAAAAATAGGAATTCCTAAAAATACAATAGGTTTTTTGCTGGAAACCAGAAAAAAATTAGACCCCCAAACTTATGCAGAAGCAATTAAAGAGTCTTCAATAAAATGGATAACAATTTTTGATGAAACTTATCCTAAGCTGCTTGCCCAAATTTATGATCCGCCCGTAGTTTTATATTACATCGGAGACTCAGCGGTATTAAATAGTAAGTGTTTAGCAGTGGTGGGTTCCAGAAAGATGACTGGTTATGGCAGGATGGTGACAAAGCAATTTACCAAAGGGTTGGTGAATGCGGGTTTAACTGTTGTTTCAGGATTGGCCCGGGGGGTTGACAGTCAGGTTCACCAAACAGCCATTGAAGAAAACGGGAAAACGGTTGCAGTTTTAGGCGGTGGTTTAAATAATATTTTTCCACCGGAAAATAAAGGTTTGGCAGCAAAGATTGCAGGAGGCTTTGGGACTGTTTTGTCTGAATTTCCCCCGGATGCAATCCCTTTACCCGGAAACTTTCCTGTAAGGAATAGAATTATTTCCGGGTTGTCACAAGGGGTTTTGGTAACAGAAGCAGCCAAAAACAGCGGTTCATTAATAACTGCCAGGTTGGCATTAGACCAAGGACGGGATGTTTTTGCAGTGCCTGGTCCTGTGAATTCATACTTATCACACGGAACCGCTGATTTAATTAAAGAAGGTGCCAGCCTGGTTATTGAGCCAAACGGGCTCCTAGAAGAGTTGGGGATTGGGAGTAAGAGTAATAAGATAAACAGGACTAATTTATCAGAAGATGAAAACAAAATATTGGAATGTTTGGAAAATGAAACAAGGCACATTGATGAAATTGGCAGGATCTTAAAATTTCCTTCCCCAAAAATATCTGCCCTGCTTTTAAAAATGGAAATTTCAGGTTTGGTTCAAAGTTTAGGCAGTGGAATTTATTGTAAGTCATGAGATAATACTTTTATGCCCAAGAATTTACTGCTTTTGCTTGCTTTAACAGTAATTTTTTTAACAGGCTATTTAACTCTAATTTTGAATGCGTCTTCATCTCAATCTGTCCGCAAAAGCGAGGTGGAGACAGCTATTAATCAGGCAAATCATTTATTCTCTTTAAAGAAACAAAGCGGTGAAGATTTATCCAAAGGGCCTTGTTTATCAGATGCTCTTATGCCTGGGTGGGTAGTTGATATTGTACACAGCCCCAGACAACCAATTGATGATTTGGAAGAAAACCAGTGTCCCTCGTTTAAACAAAGGAAAAACCAGCATTTTGTGGAATTAGATACGGAAGGTAATTTAATAAAAGCAGAGTAAAAAGAGAAAGCCATGAAATATTTAACAATCCCCATACATCTGATAGAGTTCTGGTACCTGGAGGGACTGGCATTTTTTATCAGGACCTGGAAAAACCTAACACTTTTTTTGGAAGAAGATTTGGCTGTCAGTTTGATGCTGCGTTTGTTATTTGTTCCTCTTTTTCATGATTCAACCATTGTTGGCAGGGTCTTAAGCCTGCTTTTTAGGGTCACCCGTATTTTAATAGGACTTTTTGCTTTTGCTTTGGCCTCCTTGGCATTAATTATAATAGCTTTTTTTTGGTTTGGACTTCCTATTTTGGCTTTTTTGGATATACCCCAAACTTTAAGCAGGATTTTATTTTTAACAGGTTTTGGTTTATTTTTAATTCATCTAACCTCACATCCTCATAAAAAAGTCTGGCAAATTGGAGAAGGAGATTTCTGGTTATCTTCAACCTTAAAAAAAGAAGGTCTAAAGTTTACCAAACTCTTGAAAGATAGAAGAGTTTTAGAGTTATTATCAAATTTGGAATTACAACTTAGCTCTGTACCGGGTTGGGAAATAAAAAATATAAATGAAACCGGAGAAAAGGCTTACGGGTTGGCAAGGGCTAGTAAGAGTCAATATATTGAAGCTCCTCATTTTTTTGTAGCATCTCTGTCAGATATTCCAGGTATTGATAATACGCTGCTTAAACTTGATTTGAGGGTATCAGACTTTATTGAAACCCTAAATTATTTGGAAAAGAAAAGACAAATGTGGAGAAGATTCTATATCTGGGATGAAGATTTCACAATTCATCATTTAAAAGGAGTTAACAGAGGCTGGTTAGGTGTACCTACTCCCAGTTTAAATTTGTACAGCACAGATCTAACAAAGGAAGCAGCTGCAAAAGGATTCCCGGAACTTATTAGAGAGAATCAAATATCCAATCAGGTGATCAATATTTTATCCCAACGGACAGGCAGAAATGTGATTGTTACGGGTCCTGCAGGGAGCGGTAAGAGTGCCCTGATAAAACATTTAGCAAAACAAATCGTTACCGGAGATGCTCCCCAGGCTATGGCAACTAAAAGATTAGTACAGCTTGATTTAACTAAACTTCTTTCAGGAGTTAAAACTCAGGGAGAGTTGGCTGAGCGTATCAAGGATGTTTTTGAAGAGGTGGCTTTTGCCCAAAACATAATTATTGTAATTGAGGAAATTCATGAATTAGGAATGGGTGAGGTTGGATCTTCTTTTAACCTTTATTCATTAATGGAAAGCTATTTGGAACAGGATTTATTCCAATTCATTGGCACCACAGAAAGTCAAAATTATTCTAAAATCCTGGAAAAAAATGCCAGTTTTGCCAGAATGTTTAGAAAAATAGAACTTCCAGAAGCCACGCCTAAAGATACTTTAAATATCCTGGAATATAGAAGCATTGAATCTGAAAGAAGAGATAGGATAAGGGTTTCATTTATTGCTTTAAAAACTGCAGTTGAACTTTCTCAAAAATTCATCAGGGACCGCTGTTTGCCTGATAGCGCTATTTCCGTTTTAAAAGAAGCCCAAACAGGAGCTGTGAATGGGTGGGTAACTAAGGATGTGATAAGAAGGGTAATCTCAACCAGAGTGAAAGTTCCTTTAATGGAGGTGGGGAGTGCAGATAAAAATAGACTCCTTAATTTAGAGAGTGAATTACATGCCCGCTTGATTGGTCAGCATCAAGCTGTTAAAGCGGTATCAGATTCCTTAAGACGGGCAGCCACGGGTTTAACTGAGCAAGGAAAGCCTATCGGTTCATTTTTGTTTGTAGGTCCAACAGGTGTAGGAAAGACAGAGCTTGCCAGGACCTTGGCAGATGTGTACTTTAAAACAGAAGGCGCATTTTTAAGGTTTGATATGTCTGAGTATCAGAATGTAGAGTCAGTTACGCGCCTTATTGGCAGCGGTGGTGAAGGCGGGTTATTAACTGAAGCTGTCAGAAACAGGCCTTATGCCTTATTGCTTTTAGATGAATTTGAAAAAGCACATGAGAAGATTTTAACTTTATTTTTACAAGTTCTGGATGACGGTAGGTTAACAGATGGAGCAGGCAGGACTATCGGTTTTGAAAATACCATCATTATTGCTACCTCCAATGCCGGGTCATTAATTATTGCCCAGGGACTGGAGTCTGGAAAGACGCTGGAAGGTTTAGAAAAAGAGGTAGATGATGAGCTTTTAAAGATTTTTAAACCAGAGCTTGTGAATAGATTTGATGAAGTAGTTTTGTTTAAACCTTTGTCACAAATAGAACTGGAGGAGATTGTAAAAATAAAGCTAAGCAGTTTACAAAAGAGTCTGGAACAAAAAGGATACGTGGTGGAATTTAACCCTATGTTAATAACAGAGTTAGCAAAAAGAGGGTTTGACCCTGTTTTAGGGGCAAGGCCTCTTACAAGAGTAATACAAGATACTTTGGAGTCAAGGCTTTCCAGGCTAATTTTGGAAAATAAACTGGTTAAAGGAGTGCAATATAACCCGGGATTGGAAATTTTACAAGGATGAATAAAGTAATATTTTTTGCAGGTTTTATAATAATATTTTGGCCTTCCATAGCTTTTGCCAGGATTACCCCTGAGGATATATACCAGGAAAAAAGGGCAGCTTTTGAGGATCAATTAAATAAAATCCTGGACCCTTTAAAAAAAGAAAAGATAAGACAAGCAGATTCTTTGTTAAATAAGGTTAACCAAGAGGTTTGCAGCAGATTTGATGAGGATATTGCCAAAATAACAGCCATCTTAGAAGAGGTTAAAAGACGGGAAGGGGTTACAGAAACTGTGGTAGCTTTTGGGCAGGGTGATACATCTTTGGACAATGCAGCTTACTGGGTTAATTATGCTCAGGAAGCTATAGCTTATCAAAAAATCCAGGATTACACTCCCCAAGTTGTGCAGTCCAACTTATCTGCTGGTATAAAAAACAGTCAGTCTAATTTAAGGTCAAACTTAACTGCTTTACAACAGAAAATAATCAAAGCTAAAAATGAGGTAAAAAGAGCGCTGAAATGAAAAATAAAGCAATTCTGCTAATTATCCTGGTGATTGCCGTGATGATCATCCTAGTAGGGTTGAGATTTGTTTTTCCAAAAACTACACAAGAATTAGGCGTGGAGATTAATAAACCAATTGCAGAAAGCGCTCCAGAGGGGGGGCAAAAAATACCTAAAGAGTATAAATTTGAAGCAGATTCAGACCTAAACTCAGAACTTGAAAACATTAATCCAGAGGTTTTGGATTCTGATTTCTCAGCTTTAAAAACCCTGATTAATAATTTGGACCCTTAACTGAACCTGATTAACATATCCGTAGTTGACAAGACTGATAAACTTTCATAGCGTAAAGTAATGCTATGAATAGTTTGGTATTGGTGGAAAGTCCTACTAAGGCTAGGACCTTACAAAAATTTTTAGGCACTAAATTTAGAATTGAGGCTTCAATGGGTCATATCAGGGACTTGCCCAAAGGTGAGTTTGGGGTTGATATAAAACATGATTTTGAACCTCAATATATTATCCCCAGGGATAAAAGAAAAAGAGTAAATGAACTGAAGAAAATGGCTTCAGAAGCTCAGGTTCTTTATTTGGCAACTGATCTTGACCGGGAGGGAGAGGCTATTGCCTGGCATATTAAAGAGTTATTGGCGGGTAGTTTAGAGCTGGGGGATAAAAAAAAGAAAAAAAACTCCAAACTTACAACTCCGGACTCACAGCTAATTAAAAGGGTGGTGTTTCATGAAATTACCGAGGAGGCAATAAAAGAAGCATTTCAGCATCCGCGCCAGCTTGATCTTAAGCTGGTTGATGCCCAACAAGCAAGAAGGGTGTTAGATAGGCTTGTTGGATACAAATTATCCCCTTTGCTTTGGCAAAAAGTTAAAAAAGGCCTTTCTGCCGGCAGGGTTCAGTCAGTAGTGCTCCGTTTGATTGTAGAAAGAGAAAGGGAAATTCAAGTCTTTAAGCCAATTGAATATTGGTCAATTGAGGCTGAGTTGACTGCCTCTTCTGCCAAAGATAAAGATGTGTTTTTTGCCAGTTTAATTGAACAAGATGGGAAGAAACTGGAGATAAAAAATGAAGCTGAGTCAAATAGGCACGTTTTAGCTTTAAAAGAAGCCTCTTTTTCCGTTTCCAAAGTTACTCAAAAAGAAGTCCGCCGTTACCCTTATCCTCCTTTTACCACCTCAACTTTGCAGCAGGGTGCAGCTAATAAACTAGGTATGTCAGCAAAAAAGACTATGATGTTGGCCCAGACATTGTATGAGAAGGGTCTGATAACTTATATGAGAACAGATTCTGTAAATTTATCTTCTCAGGCAATTGGATCTGTAAGAGCTTATATTGAAAAAAATATTGGCAAAAATTATCTGCCTAAAATTTCAAGATTCTTTAAGTCTAAATCCAAAAATGCACAGGAGGCTCATGAAGCAATCCGTCCAACCAATGTGTCAGTAAAGGATTTAAGTTCACATGCGGGAGAAGGATTAAACAGGGACCACCAAAGACTTTATGAGTTAATCTGGAAAAGGTTTGTTGCCTGTCAAATGAGTGAGGCAGTAATGGATCATACAACAGTTGATGTGACAGCAGGCAAATACCTGTTGAGGGCAACAGGAAGCGTGATCCGTTTTGAAGGTTGGCTAAAATTATACGGTAAAGATGCAGAGTTGGAAGAGGACGGGAAAAACCAAAGACTGCCAAAGTTATCTGAAAGCCAGCTTTTAAATTTAATCCAACTTCTTCCTAACCAACATTTTACAGAGCCTCCGCCCCGTTATACAGAAGCCTCTTTGATAAAAAAATTAGAAGAATTAGGTATTGGCAGGCCTTCCACCTATGCTCCTATTCTCTCAACTATCCAGGAGAGGTTTTATGTAGAAAGAATTGAAAGAAAATTTATTCCAACTCAACTTGGAATGACAGTCTGTGATTTTTTGACTGTTAACTTTTCAGATATTTTGGATTATTCATTTACTGCCCAAATGGAAGATGAGCTGGATGAAATCTCAAGAGGAGAAAGGCAGTGGAGGCCTACCATAAGGGAGTTTTATCTTCCTTTTGAGAAAAAACTGGAGGAAGTGGAAAAAACTGCTGAAAAGGTAAAAATGAAATTAGAGCTGGCTGGGAAGAAATGTCCGGAATGTGGTAAAGATTTGATTATCAGGATAGGAAAGTTTGGGAAATTTTTAGCCTGTTCAGGCTTTCCGGATTGTAAGCATACAGAAGGATTAGAGGAGAAGGTTAATGCTAAATGTCCTCAGGATGCAGGAGAGGTTGTAGTTAGAAAAACAAAAAGAGGTAAAACATTTTATGGCTGCAAAAACTGGCCTGTTTGTAAGTTTGCCAGTTGGACAAAACCTAAGACAGATAATGCTGTTCAGAGTTGATACTTGCAAGTATCAACCTAATTTAGTAATATGATAAGGGCCCAAAATTCTTCTGGGTTCAAAAAGAGCAGGTCCCCTTTGTAAAATGAAATATATATTTGTTAGTGGTGGTGTGATTTCTGGTATTGGCAAAGGCACAACAGCTGCCTCGATTGCTTTTCTGCTAAAATCAGCAGGCTACAAAGTTGCCCCTATAAAATTTGAAAATTACCTTAATCTGGATGCAGGAACAATAAATCCCATTGAACACGGTGATCCGTTTTTGTGTGAGGATGGAACAGAAGCGGATATGGATATTGGTACTTATGAGAAGTTTTTGGGAGAGGACATGGGTAAGGATAACTTTGTCACAATGGGTAGAATTTACCAATCAGTGATTGACAGGGAAAGAAGGTTTGAATACCAGGGAGAAGATGTAGAAGCTATTCCTCATTTAACAAATGAAATTACTGGCAGGATTAATAATGTTGGAAAGAAAATGAAGGCAGATATTGTCATTGTGGAGCTTGGAGGAACTGCTGGTGAGTATCAAAATGTTTTCTACTATGAAGCCTCAAGGATTATGACCTTGCAAAATCCGGGTGATGTTTTGCATATTCATGTTTCTTATGTTCCTACTCCGTCTCATCTGGGAGAGCCTAAGACCAAACCAACCCAATTGTCTGTCAGAACCCTAAACTCCTTAGGGATACAGCCTGATTTTGTAATTACCCGTTCTGAAAAATATTTGGACCAAAGAAGAAGAGAAAGGTTTGCCCTATTTTGTAACATGAAACCTGAGGATATTATCTCAAATCCTGATTTGAAATCCGTTTATGAAATTCCCCTGGTGTTACACAAACAAGGAATAGATGAAAAAATTCTCAAAAAATTAGGGCTAAAGATAAGAAAACCAGACCTTAAAGCCTGGGAAAAATTAGTTGAGAAAATAAACAGCAAAAAAGATAAAGAAGTGACTATTGCCATTGTTGGCAAATATTTTGGAACAGGTGATTATCAATTAAGGGATGCTTATGCAGCGCTTTTGGATGCCATAGATCATGCTGGTATTAATTTTGGAGTTTCAGTAAAAACTAAATGGGTGGATGCTGAGAAAGTGGAAAAGGAGGGTGTGGGTATTATTGGTTCACCTGACGGGTTGATTGTGCCGATTGGCTGGGGTGAAAGAGGCGCCGAGGGAATGATAGCAGCAGCAAGCTGCGCCAGGGATAAAAAGATTCCCTATTTAGGCTTGTGTTATGGAATGCAGCTTGGGGTAATAGCATTTGCCAGAGACGAGCTAGGATGGATAGATGCCAACACCACTGAAAATGATAAGAAAACCAAACATCCTGTAATACACCTTATGCCTAAGCAAAAAAAGTTTATGGCTAAAAGGGCTTACGGGGGGACTATGAGACTAGGTTCCTGGGATGCAATGATCAAAAAAGGAACCAGGGCTTATGAAATTTATAACAAATATAGCGGACTTAAGAATAACCAGGGCTTAACCTCTGAGAGACACAGGCACAGGTATGAATTTAATAATGAATACACCAAAGAATTTGAAAGCAAAGGAATGGTATTTTCAGCAAGGTCAGTGGTTGAGAACTTGGTGGAGATTATAGAACTGCCAAAGGAGACACATCCGTTTTATATGGCTACTCAAGGGCATCCTGAATATAAATCAAGACCGCTTTCTCCTCATCCGTTATTCTTGGCTTTTATCGAAGCTGCTAGCAAAAATTAAGTTAATGAATAAAGGCAAGCTGATTGTTATTGATGGTATTGATGGTTCTGGTAAGACTACTCAAATTAATCTTCTCTCTCAAAGTTTTAAAAAAAGGAATATTGATTTTGAAATTATTAGCTTCCCTCAATATGGGAAAAATAAATACGCAGACAAAATAGAAGATTACCTGGGTGGTAAATTAGGTAACTTGGGTGAGGTGGATCCATATTATATAGCTAAACTATATGCCAGTGACAGAAAGATTGTTAAAGATTTAATGAAAGATTGGCTAAATAGTGGCAAGCTGGTGATTGCCAACAGGTATGCCTCTGCCAGCAAAGCTCATCTTGGAGCAAATATTGCTGAGAATGAAAGAGAGTCTTTTTTTAAATGGCTGGGGAAATTGGAATATCAAACAAATGGTATTCCCAAAGAAGATTTAACCATTCTTTTAGATATAGAGCCTAAGTTAGGACAAAATAATGCCATGGTAAAAAGCAAGCCAGATATTCATGAACATAATTTAAAACATTTAGAACAAGCAAGAAAAATTTATCTTACTCTTTCAAAATCAGAAGCTAACTGGGAAGTTGTGGATTGTATGAAAAATGGAGAAATGAAAGATAAAAAAGCAATTCATCAACTGGTAGTTGATATATTAAAAAATAAACTGTATTTTAATTAAAGCGATGAGTCTTAATAAAATAAATAAAACCAAACTTCAAATAGCTGCTATTTTAATATTGGCAGTTTTTGCTCTTAGTTTAATTTTTTCTCAAAAAACTAACCCGGATAACAAGTTGCTTTTTGCTTTAAAAAGAATACAGGAAAAAGCTTTTTTAAGTTTAAAAGGGAATGCTGGTGACAGGTTAGATTATATGAGCAGTTTGCTGGACACAAGGGCAGAAGAGTTGGATTCTATGGTAAAGGCTGAGACTTATTGTTGTATTTTAAATGCAGCCTTAAGATATTCAACTTTGGCAGGAGAGATCACAGAAATGATAGAGGCAAATAATATGAAGGATAAGGTTCCTGCAATTACAAGCCAATTTCAAAAACATAAAGAAATTTTACAAAAAACTTATATAATTTATCCCAAAAATATGGATAATTTTGAATATAAATATATAGAAGATGATATTAATTATTTAGATCTTTATTTGGATAAATTATCAAAAATCTGATATCATATTAGCTATGAGTTATAACTTTATAAACTTAACAAAGAAAACTACTACAGAAAAAGCCTTCCAAAGGAGGGAGATTTCCTAGTACAAAATTGTCATTGAAAGGACAATCAGGAAGCCTCCCAATAGGGAGGTTTTTTTTGAGGAAAAATATGAGTATTGAAAAAGATATTGTGGCAAAATTTGGTGGAAGTTCTTTAGCTAATGCTGAATGTTTTCAGGGTGTTTTGGATATTGTTAATAACGATCCAAGAAGAAGAGTCGCCGTTCCTTCAGCTCCTGGAAAAGAAAAAGGAGGTTTGCAATCTATAAAGATTACTGATCTTTTAATTGTCTGTGGAAAATTGTCATTTAGAGGTTTTTCTTTTAACAATACTCTTGGTTTAATAAGAAACCGGTTTTTTGGGATTGCAGATGGGCTTGGGATTGATATAGAAAAAGATTGGGAAATGCTGGAAAATGGATTGTTAGAAAAAAGAGAGACAGAAGCTTTTTCTGTTGAATATGCTGCCTCAAGAGGTGAGTGGCTTTCAGGTAAAATCTTAGCAAAGAAATTAGGAGCTAATTTTGTTGATGCTGCAGAAATTATGAGGTTTCAAAATGATGGCAGTTTTGATCAAGATTTATCATATCAATTAATTAATGAAAAATTAAAAGGGTCAGAGAGATTTGTGGTGCCAGGTTTTTATGGACAAGATAGAAGTGGCAGAATAAGAACTTTTCCAAGAGGTGGTTCAGATATTACAGGGGCTCATTTGGCAGCTGCCTTAGGAGCACATCTTTATGAAAATTGGACAGATACAGATGGTGTTTTAACAGCTGATCCTAAAATAGTTCCCAATGCCAGAACCATACCATATCTTCTGATTAGAGAAATGGCCACAATGGGTTATGCAGGAGCACAGGTATTTCACCCTCATGCTTTAGAACCAGTTGCAGAAAAGAGGATAATGGTAAATATAAGAAATACATTTAATCCTTCCAACCCAGGAACATTGGTAGGTATTAAAAACTAATATTGGCCTCATAGTTTTTTATATTCTGTTATAATTTGAGGCTGTAGATATGATTATTGCAAAATTTGGCGGGACATCTGTTAGCAGCAGAGATAGAATCTTAAATATAACCAGTATTGTAGCTGGAGAATTAAACAGGCAGCCTGTAGTGGTGGTGTCTGCACTTTCTGGTGTAACTGATCACTTGTTATCTTTGATGTCTTTGCCTAAAACGAGGCTTCGAAAGAAGCTGCAAGAGATTGAGCAGATTCACGAGGATCTAATAGATAAATTATGGTCAGATGTTAATTTTAGAAAATCAGCATATCAATATATTGATAATCAACTGGAAAAAGTTAGCAAACTTCTTTTAGGAAAAAAAGATACAAAAGAATTTTTGGATAAGCTGGTTTCTTTTGGTGAAATAATGTCTTCTTATATTGTTTCTTTAGCATTAAAAAATGCAGGTATAAAAGCAGAACAAGTTGTTGCTACAAAATTAATTGTTACTGATAATAATTTTGGCTCAGCAGATTTTTTACCAATACCAAGCAAAGTTAATATCAAAAGGATTTTAACTCCCTTAATTAAAAAGGGAGTTGTTCCTGTGGTGACTGGCTTTATTGGTGCAACAAAAAATAATCAGATAACAACTTTAGGAAGAGGAGGCTCAGATTATACAGCCTCTATAATAGGTTATTGTTTGAAAGCCTCAGAAATTCAAATCTGGACTGATGTTGATGGAGTATTTAGTGCAGATCCTAGATTTGTAAAAAAGGCAAAACAATTGCCTGAAATTTCATTTAAAGAGGCGTCTGAGTTAGCTGCTTTTGGGGCCAGAGTATTGCACCCTCGGACAATAAGACCAGCAATTAAAATGAGTATCCCTGTTAGGGTTTTGAATACTTTAAATATAAAAAATAAAGGAACTTTAATTAAAGAAAAGGTAAATAATTTTAGCGGAATAAGAGCAATATCCTGTAAAAGAAAAATTATTTTAATAAATATTTATTCATCTGAAATGCTTTTGCAAAAAGGATTCTTGGCAAATGTTTTTCAAATATTTGCAGAATCTAATATCTCAGTAGACTTAGTTAGTGTGTCTGAGGTTAGTATTTCTGTTAGTTTAGATAATGATGGATTAGGGCTTAAAAAAGTAGTAAAGCAGTTGTCAAAGCTTGCTTCTGTTTCTATAGTAGAAAACTTAGGGTTGGTATCTTTGGTTGGGGAAGGGGTAACATCATCTGCTCACACAATTAAGAAGATTTTTGATCTTTTGGATAAAGAGAAAATATTGGTGAAAATGGTGTCTTTGGGAGCAACCAATATTAATATCAGTTTAGTGATAGAAACTGAAAAAGTTGAGAGGGCAGTTGAAATTTTGCACGACAGACTGCTTTTGGTACAATCTAAAGGATTATGAAAATTGCTTTAATTGGTTTTGGAAATATGGGTAAAGAAATAAAGCACCTGATTGAAATTACAGGTACTCATCAAGTGGTTTCAATAAGTTTTGAAAAAGAAACTGATTCTTTGGATTTAGAAGGAATTAAAGGTGCTGATTTAGCAATTGATTTTACTTCCCCCGCAATTGTTTTGGAAAATATTAAAAAAGTATCTGCAATGGGTAAAAATATGGTTATCGGGACAACCGGCTGGTATGACCAAATTGGTGAGGTGGAAAAGATGATAAAAGAAAGTGGAATCGGTTTAATTTATGGACAAAATTTTTCTGTTGGGGCAAATATATTTTTTAAAATTGTAGAGTACTCTTCAGCCCTTTTTGCTAAATTTGGCAACTATGATGTTTACGGGTATGAAGTTCACCACACTGGTAAAAAAGACAGTCCTTCAGGAACTGCTTTAAGGATTGCTAAAGCCATAATGGATAATTTCCCAAATAAAAAGACACTTCAATTTGAAAAAATTGATAGACAAATTGATACTGATGAATTACATTTTGCCTCAATAAGAGGCGGAAGAAATCCAGGTTATCATGAAGTGGTGTTTGACAGTGGGGCTGATTCAATTACTCTTTCTCACTCAGCTCACAACCGCTCAGGTTTTGCACAAGGTGCAATTTTGGCAGCTGAATATATTCAGGGTAAAAAAGGTTTGCATAATTTTGATGAGATATTTAATGAAGGGTAAATATGAGCAAAAAATTTAAAGGAGCAATTACAGCTTTAATTACACCTTTTAAAGAAGATGGGTCGATTGATCTGGAAAGTTTAAAAGAGTTAGTACGTTTTCAGATTAAAGGGAAAATTGATGGAATAGTGCCTTGTGGGACAACAGGTGAGACTGCCACCATGGATTTGGAAGAATATAAATTGGTGGTAGAAACTGTTGTTAAAGAGGTAAAAGGCAGGATACCAGTTATTGCCGGTGCAGGTTCAAATGATACTAAAAAAGCAATCCACTATTCTCAGCTTGCTAAAAAGATGGGAGCAGATGCACTGCTTCATGTTACACCTTACTATAATAAACCTACTGCAAACGGGTTAGTTGCTCATTTTAAGGCAATTGCTAAAGCAGTTAATTTGCCGGTTATTTTATATAATGTGCCGGGAAGAACAGGCTCTAATGTCCCTGCTTCTACTGTTATAAAAATTTCCAAAGAAGTGCCTCAGGTAGTAGGAATTAAAGAAGCATCCGGAAATATCACTCAAATGATGGAGATTATAAAAGGTGTCCCTTCAGACTTTTCAGTTTTGTCAGGGGATGATGCTTTTACTTTGCCTTTGATAGCAGTTGGCGGCGTGGGAATTATTTCTGTTGTTTCAAATGAAGTTCCAAAAGAGATGTCTGATATGGTAAGGGCTGCATTGAGCGGTGACTTTAACAAGGCAAAAAAACTGCACTACCAATGGCTTGATTTAATGAATGTTAATTTCATTGAATCAAATCCAATTCCTGTTAAAACAGCTTTAGCTTTAATGGGTAAAATTAAAGAGGTTTTCAGACTGCCTTTAGTTTCAATGGAAGAAAAAAATAAAGAATGCTTAAAAGAGATCCTCAAATCCCATAAACTAATATGAAAAAAATTCCAGTTGGAGTCATAGGTGCCACCGGTATGGTGGGACAACGTTTTATAACCCTTTTAAAAAACCACCCTTATTTTGAGGTTACGTTAGTTGCTGCATCAGAAAAATCTGCCGGTAAAAAATATAAAGAGGCAGTTGGGGGCCGTTGGGTGATGGAGGAAAAAATTCCTGAAAATATTTCTAATCTAAAAGTTTATGACGCTTTGAAAGATTTAGAAAAAATAGCATCTGAGGTGGGGTTAGTTTTTTGTGCAATTGATTTAGATAAAGGGAAAATTAAGGAAATGGAAAGCTCTTATGCAAAAAAAGGTTTAATAGTGGTTTCTAATAATTCAGCTCATAGGTGGACAGATGATATACCTGTTATTATGCCGGAGATAAATCCGGAACATTTAGAGTTAATAGAAATTCAAAAGAAAAAAAATAAAAGTAATGGATTTATTGTTGTTAAACCAAATTGTTCTATTCAATCATATGTGCCACTTTTAACTCCTTTACTAAAATATGGAATTAAACATATTGAAGTTACCTCAATGCAGGCTGTTTCAGGAGCAGGGAAAACTTTATCTTCCTGGAGTGAAATGGCGGGAAATATTATTCCATTTATATCTGGTGAAGAAGAAAAATCAGAACTTGAACCATTAAAAGTTTGGGGAATATTGAATAACGGTAAAATAAAATTAAATGGTCCTAAAATTTGTGCAACTTGTGTGAGGGTGCCTTTAGAAGATGGACATATGGCATCTGTTTCTGTAACTTTTAAGAAACAAATTAGTAAAGAACAAATTATTAATGAGTGGAAAAAGTTTGATCCTTTAAAAAAATTAAATCTTCCCTCGAGTCCTAATCCCTTTATAACTTTTTTCAAAGAAGAAGACAGACCGCAAACTAAATTGGACAGAAATTTAGGAAAAGGTATGGGGATATCTGTTGGCCGGTTGAGAGAAGATGGGGGAAAAATTAAATTTATTGGTTTGTCACACAATACAATAAGAGGTGCTGCCGGTGGGGCAATTTTAACAACAGAATTATTATTTAAGAAAGGATATTTAAATGGCCAAAATAAATTCTAATTATAAAAAGTTAGCTCAAACTTATTTGTTTTCAGAAATTGCAAAGAAAACTAAAGTTTTTTTTGAAGAAAATCCCAGTGTAGAAATTTTAAAATTGGGAATTGGTAATACTACAGAATGTTTGGTCCCTGAAGTGATTAAAGGTTTAAGAATCGGGGTAGATAAATTGAGTAAGTTAGGAACCTACACAGGTTATGGTGATGAGCAGGGAGATTTAAGATTAAGAGAGGCTTTGGCTGATTTTTATAAAAAGAGGAAAATTAATTTAGAAACAGATGAAATTTTTATAAGTGATGGGGCTAAAACTGATGCAGCCAATATTTCCTCAATTTTTGATCAGAAAAGTTTGGTGGCAATTTCTGACCCTGTTTATCCCGTATATATGGATTCCAATATTATTGGTGGTAAAAAAATAATTTTTCTTGAAGCTTTAGAAAAAAATAACTTTTTTCCAAAACCACCAAAAATAAAAGTTGATTTAATATTTTTGTGCAGCCCTAATAATCCAACAGGTGCTGTTGCTACAAAAGAACAATTAAAAGGATTTATAAATTATGCCAATAAAAATAAAGCCATTATTATTTTTGATGCAGCATATAGTGAATATATCTCTGATAAAAATTTGCCAAAAAGTATTTATGAAATTTCCGGTAGTAAAAGTTGTTGTATAGAAATACAAAGTTTTTCAAAAAGTGCAGGGTTTACAGGAGTAAGACTTGGTTGGACCATTGTCCCAAAGGAGCTGGAGGTTGAAGGAGGACAGTCAGTTAATAAGATTTGGAATAGAAGACAAACTACTATGTTCAACGGAGCATCTAATATTGTACAGGAGGCCGGACTTTTTATATTGTCAGCAACCGGTCAAAAACAAACACAAAAACAGATTAAATATTATATGGAAAATGCTGGGTTGATAAAAAAGGGCCTTCAAAGTTTAGGGTTAAAAGTTTTTGGCGGGGAAAATGCTCCATATCTTTGGGTAAAATGTCCAAAGGGGTTAACTTCCTGGGAATTTTTTGATAAGTTACTAAAAGAAGCTCATGTTGTTTCAACTCCTGGTTCTGGGTTTGGCAAAATGGGTGAGGGATATTTAAGGCTTTCAGCTTTTGGTCATAAAGAAAATATTAAAAAAGCAGTTGAATCAATAAAAAAGAATTTAAAATTATGACTAAAAAATTACCATTTAATAAAAAGAAAATTGAAGAAATTATTAAAAAATATCCTACCCCTTTTCATATTTATGATGAAAAAGGTATTTTAGAAAATGCAAAAACTTTTTATAAAGCATTTGATTGGGTTAGTGGATTTAAAAATTTTTTTGCAGTTAAGGCTTGTCCAAATCCTCATATTTTAAAGATTTTAAAACAGATGGGAATGGGGGCAGATTGTTCATCTTTGCCTGAGTTAATTTTGGCAGAAAAAATTGGACTTAAGGGTGAAGAGATTATGTTTACCTCAAATAACACCCCTGTTAATGAGTTTAAAAAAGCAAAAGAATTGGGGGCAATAATTAATTTAGATGATATTACCCATATTAAAATACTGGAGCAGTCAGTTGGCCTTCCTGGAATTATTTGTTTTAGATATAACCCTGGCCTTTTGAGAAAAAATAAAGGAAATGTGATTATTGGAAATCCTGAGGATGCCAAATATGGTTTAACCAGAGAGCAGCTTATTGAGGCATATAAATTAATGAAGGATAAAGGGGTTAAAAGATTTGGTCTTCATACTATGATTGCCTCAAATGAGTTAAACAAAGATGCTTTTGTAGAAACCGCTCAGATGCTTTTTGATTTAGTTTTAGAGCTTTCCCAAAAATTGGGTATTAAATTTGAATTTGTTAATTTAGGCGGTGGTATTGGTATTCCTTATAAGTTAGACCAAGAGGCTGTTGATTTAAATTATGTATCTTTAAAGATAAAAAAATTATATGAGCAAAAAATTGTTAATAATAATTTAGCTCCCTTAAGAATTGTTTTTGAGTGTGGAAGGATGGTTACTGGACCATTTGGATATTTGGTAACAAAAGTAATTAATGAAAAACATACCTATAAAGAATATATTGGGGTGGATGCTTGTATGGCAAATTTGATGAGGCCTGCTTTGTATGGGGCATATCACCACCAAACTGTTTTAGGGAAAGAAAATAGTCCAAAAACAAAAACTTATGATGTGGTTGGGTCTTTGTGTGAGAACAATGATAAATTTGCTATAGATAGAAAATTACCAAAAATTGATATGGGAGATATTATTGTTATTCATGACAGCGGGGCCCATGGTTATGCTATGGGGTTTAACTATAATGGAAAATTAAGATCTGCTGAATTACTTCTTAAAGATAATGGTAAAGTTGAACAAATCAGAAGGGCAGAAACTGTAGATGATTATTTTTCCACACTTGATTTTACCTCTTTAAAATAGAAAAGGCCTGGTCCGCTAAAGAATCTTCTAAAATGACTGTTAACTCATTGAAGCTGGAAACTATTTCTATAATATTAATCTCACACCAGGCTAAAGTTTTCAGTATCAGGTAATATACGCCCGGTGTTTTGACAGCTTCTTCTGAGAGGGTCAGAGTAATAGTTGGATTAGGAATAGGACAAAGCTTGATTATTGAAACTAAGGAATCATTTAAGGATCAATTTAACTATAGATGAAGATGATTGTGAAGGGATTAGTTATTTTCCTCAACACAGAAAAGATCTCAAAAATGTAGACGAGGCCAGCTGGTTTCACTTGGCTCTTGGTTCTATACCTAGAAATAGTAGAAGTCTTATAATGGAGGCTTTCTGGAAAGTAATGGAGATGACTGCAAGGCAAGGTGTATTACCCAGGATTGTTGAAATGGATAGACTCGGGAATCCAGTGGAATGACCCAGGTAGCCGGATGTTTACATTAATATTACGATCGTAATATTAATGTAAAGAGTTTGGGTAAATCTGATGAAATATAAAATTCCCACTTGAAAAAAGGTTGCTTAAAGTTTAAATTTACAAGGTGGATAAAATTAATAAAATCCACCTTGTCATCCTGAGCGTAGTCGAAGGATCTCACAGTTTATCTCTGTGGTATCTAGAACGAGCCTAGAGATTCTTCTCCGCCAAAGGCGGATCAGAATGACAGAAAGTCAAATATGGCAAAGAAAAAAATGGGACTCACAGAAAATATGGTTGGAACCCTACCTGATTGGGTGATAAAAGAATATATAAAAAAAGGGCTTATTAAAATTGATCCCCTTCCTAAAAACTGGGAAGACTCAGTTGATGAGGTAACTGTTGATTTTCACTTAGGTAATAAATTAAGAGTCTTTTCCGGGGACGGCTGGGATATTATAGATACCAAACACACCACCAAAGAAGAGATGGAATCAATGATGAAGCTGATTGTATTAAAACCAGGACAACCATTTGTTTTATCGGATAAAGATTTTGTGATAGCCACAACTAAAGAAAAATTAACTTTGCCTTCAGATATTGTAGGACATTTGCATGGTAAATCATCTTTGGCAAGACTAGGAGTAGTAGTACACTCAACTGCTGCCAGGTTTGATCCTGGTTGGGATGGATGTCCTGTTTTGG
>CAZDFU010000013.1:0-27390 GCA_964504985.1 uncultured Gammaproteobacteria bacterium | reverse complement strand
AACTACATCCTCAACTACAAACCACCATTCATTTTTATAAATAGTTTTTCTTATTTTTCTGTTTCGGAAAATTGCTATTTTAGTTATTTGTGCTGTTACTTGAATCATTTTAGTTAACAGTTGTTATTACTTTTTATTGTACATAAAAAAACCGTAATTACCAATTATTAAAGAAGGAAAAATTGGTTTATATTTGGATCAGAGAATTTTTTAAAGCTAAATTAGACTCCAATTCATATAAAAAATCTGGTAAAATACGCATAGCCTGATTTCCCGCAAGCTCGAAATTAGGCGAGGAGCTAAATTCTTGAATAAACCCTGGCAGTCTGGCTAAGACCTCGTTAAGAGCTCCAAAAAATCCAGCCTAAAAATAGGCTGGATTTAAAATAATTACCAAAACTTCCTAATCTACTTTTTCCCACCCATGGTGAGTAAATAGACTTTGTATGCGCCTACTAAACCTATAACAGCATACACTGCCTTGGTAAGGAGTGAACCTGCACCCAAAATTGATTCAACCAGGTTTATACCTAAAATCCCTACCAATCCCCAATTTAAGGCAGCAATAGCCAATACCCAACCAACTAATTGTTTTTGGTTCAAATTTATCACCTCCCTCTACTATCATCATAAGCATGAGTTGATAGTAGCTGTCAAGTTGGTATAATGGGGGGACTTATTGCCGGATCGTCTAACGGTAGGACAACTGCCTTTGGAGCAGTGAATTCTAGGTTCGAATCCTAGTCCGGCAGCAAAACCTGATTTGGATTGTTGCAACAATCTTTTCTAAAACAGAGAGCTTGGACGCTCGAACTTTGAATTACGTAAAAAATCAGTTGATGAGGTTCTAAATTATTACGGTTATTCGTTTTAAGCAGCTGCCTGCATGTAGTCTACAACTATATTAATAATTTCCTGGACACTTTTGTTACAATTCTTAAAATATATACTGTCAAGTATCTCGCTTCCAAAATTCCTAATCAATTCGCTTATTAAAGCATGAACGAAAGACTGGGTTGCTGATTCTACGCCTTCAAAATCCAGGGTAATTTCTTCATTTTTTTCTAAAACCGGTGTTATATACTTAATTCGTATATTCCTTGCGATATCTTTATTTTCGGCGAATACACCAGTTTTAGGTAATAGTTTTATTATCTTCATATAAATTTTGCCTTGTAATATGCTTTCCTCTGTTCTCTGACAGCCTTAGAGTAGCTTTTTCTAATCAGATCCAAAAGAAGAGAAAATTCTTCTGTATTATCTAAGTTTATATCAATTCCAACAGCGGTACCTTGCCAATATGGAAAGTCTCCTCCCTTAGAGTGTTTATCTTTGAAAGGATCTGCGTGTAGGTGTATACTTTTCCTATTATCGGCCTTTAACAATTTATACATACAGTTTCCGCTATAGATTACAAAAAAATCTTTGTTTACTGTAGCAATAGACTTAATGAAAAACAGTCCGGCGCCGGCATTATAGTCGGTACCACCTATTCTTTTTGTAGTTCCAGTTATTCCAGGTGTTAAAGCAAGTCTAATTGCTTCAAGATCAGTCTTGGCTCTATGTAATGCCGAAATTGTTTTTAGTATTCCTACACCTTTATCTACAATACCAATTCTTATTGTATTGCTTTTTTTATAATACTGAGCACACATTATCACACCGATCTTAGACACAGCATGCTCAAATACATTTCTCATTAATTCACTTAAGATATACCTGATAGGTTCTGCGTGTTTGGGAGATAAGTGCAGCAGTGGAACTACTTCGGTAATGAACTCAGTTAAATTTTCACTATTAGTTATTTGTTTTAGTGGTATAAATCTTCCTGCAGATTCATGTTCTGTAATTTCAATTCCAGATTCAATCTTCAAAAAATCAAATAATCCCATTCGCTTAAGATAATGTTTAGATCTTGCCTCCATAGTCTTACACTTTACCTGTTTAGGCTTAAGAGAAAGTCCTAATGCAGCTATCATGGCAATAACCATTGGATGTATTGAAATCCATTGTTTATTTGCAGTGATTTCAAGTACTTCTGGGTTTGAGGTATCAAAATTTCTTAAAAATGGGTCAATATTACCTAAAAAAGCACTATTTGGTATATGTAGCTTCATACAGGATATTTTACCAGGATTGTAGGATATTTGCAAGTAATACCGGGATTCCCGGTAAATTAAATATACTACATAGATCCCGGTAATTTAAGAGAGGTTATAATTTCTGCATTAATTAGGTTCTAACTTGGTTCAAGACCCGCAGCAAAACGCTACTGATAGGCTGATAAGACACTAAATTGCTTGATATAACAGCCTTTTCAATCGGTTCTAACGCAAATATCATGTCCTCTATTTCTCTCTTTGCTTTCTCTATTAAGAAATAAGGCCTATCGCCTGAGATTTGGAGGCTACGATCTAGAATTGTTAAGTTCGAACCAAGTTTTGACAAAATATAGGTTTTGGTTCTAACGTCACCAGTTTCAAACTGATATTTTGCTGAACAAGCGAAGTTAAATGTCTCTTTTGACTGGAAATACCACTCCTCTTGCTTTTGATCCACCTCATCAATTTGTTTCATGATGTCTTTTCGCTCTTTTAGTAGTCTTGCTTCTTCATCATCATAGAATTTTTCCATTTCAGCACTATTTGAAACGTTTTCTCTTGAGATTCTGAGCCTTGTAAGCTTTGCAAGCGCTTTATCACATTTATTCATCTCATTTACGAGGTTTTCTTTGATAGTTTTAATGTCAACTTCTTCCTTGTCATTGAGTTCATTTAAGTGATCTATGCACCAATCACGGAACTCGTCACTTATTTCAAACTTATCCAATTCATTATTGATTTTATCTTCAAGATTTTTCAAAGTTACACTTCCTTGAGAACATGTTTTGTTTACTCGCTTTGTGCAATGATAGAACACATAATGCAATATCTTTGGATTTTTCATTTCCTCAATTAGGAGTCCACACTTAGAACAAGCATTTGTTAATTTACCTTTATGGAACTTCTGCTTACATGATGAACAGATTATTTGCACCTTCTCCTCTGCAGTCACACTACCATCACATTCACCACACTTGAGGACAGATTTATATGCAAATTCATGTTTTGCCATGCGTGGCTTTCCTTTGCGTCCTAGGATCACCTGTAGCGTGTCAAATTCATCTTCTGTGAGCATTGGCTGATGTGTGCCTACCACCTCTCCTTCAGAGCGAACCATGAGGCCGTAATAGTAGCTGTCAGTAAGAATTCTGTACCATCCAGATTTTGCCATCGGCAATCCACCTTTACTTCCTCTTGCTCTTGATCTGAACTTCCATTTGTTATTGAGAACATCCAACGCTTCCATTGGTGTATAAGTGCCGTTAATAATCAATTTCATGGCATTTTTCAGCAGTGGAAATCGTTCCTCATCAACTCCTATTTTCTTCTCCTTAGTGGCTTCATCGTAGTAGTTGAAGTATCCAGGTTTGGCGGGGCCGATCCATTTCTTGAGGTTGTGGAATATGTAATGGTTTCCACGCTTTACATTCTTACTCAGATTCCTCGAATATTGGTTTGCCATTCCAAAATGGATTTGCAGAATAAGGTGATCTGAATCTTGTGTATATACTTCACCATCTGTTGATCTTATTTCATTAAGAATTCCATCCTGTAACAGTTGAAGCAAAATTCCACCTTCTCTTGGATTGCGGCAAAGTCTGTCTGGTTTCCAAGTGAGAATAGCATTTACTTTACCAGATTCTATGAGTTCAATCATTTGTGTGAACTCTGGCCTGTTGTTTGGTTTATATGCAGATTTTGACTCTTGGAAGATATGAGCAACAGTCAGATTGTCTCGTTCTACAGCTTTTTTACACTCTTCATTCTGCTCATCAATAGACATCGCCTGTTTCTCTTTTGACTCTGATGACTTCCTTGAATATTGTGCGTATATTAGTTTCATTTTCTAAATTCTCCTATATATCAATTTTATCGCTATTTGAGGCTAAAAGTCAGCCTAGTTAGACGTTTTCTTTGGTATTGGTTTATATATCAATTTGAAGAACTCCAGCAATTCAATACCAAGTTCATTTGCCTGTTCATCAGTCAACTGGACACCAAACTTTTGAAGGTAAATTTCTTTGAATTCGTCAATGGCTTTTTTGCTCAGTCTCATCATGTCTACATTGTGTTAGAAATGATGGAAATTAAAGAGCTACAGAAGGTTGGGAATTATTTGTACACCACTACTACTTGAGGAGGTTCTTGTATCGTCGAATGGCTTGCTTAACCATCTCATACTCTGGAATTGCATATCTATTACGTTTTTTCTCATATTCCAATCTATTAGCAGGTGATGTTGCCGATAATGCAATTTCTGTATATCCAACACCTTTAAGATTTTTCCAATACCATTCACGATCTCGTCTGAAGTTACCAGCTTTCCTATTCTTCATTCGATAGTAGTAGTTGAGTAACTTCATATGAGATTCAAATATGTCAGGCACATTTTTTTCAAATACTTCCTGTACATCCTTTAATGTTGTCATAGGAGTAATGACGATTCTCACCTCTGGTAGTTCCGTTTCTTCAGGGGGTGGAGGTGGATCAGTAGGTTTTACTTCAATTCTTGTATGTTTATATGAAATATCATGTACCACTCCACATACAATTGCGAATTCTATTATCTGCACGAAGTATCCAGGCTTTTTGAATTGTCTGCATAGAGCCTTTGCATCCTCTTCAAACGTCATGAACGGCAAATTCAGTTCCGTTAAGTCATCCGCCCCAGATACATCATCCTCAATCATCTTTGCATCAATATTCATCTTTTCGCTCATCCAGTCATAGAACTTGAAGATTGATAGAAGCTCTGTTATGCCATGCTTCATTCTGTATTCTGGTAGCCGTCTCAGAAATTCTGGTTTATCGAGTAGTAATGCACAATCCATGTATGCAATGTCATTCGTGCATTTGATGTCAATCTTTAGATTCAGCAAATCATTATTGTCTGCAATTTTCATTCTCATCTGCTATTTTACTTGATGGGGGCTGCCATCTTACATTGAAACATTATACGCAATTTGGTTAAGTCTCTCATTGAATCCACTGTTTGTAGTTAATATCTCTGCTTATTATTAAGAGTTATAACTAATATACAGAGTTAATAAACATATAGTTTTTACACTCTTCAGAGTCTCTTGGTATATGGCTAAATTGCCTTGAATTGTCTTCACAAATTCCTAATCTCAAATAGAATTAAGGTTAATAGTTTATCTCAATCCGTCACTAAGATTCCTAGTTGTACCCTTTTCCTGGTAAATGAACTTCATTTTTGAGATAATACCAGAAAGTTTTCAATGGCCTAACGAGAGCATTTATATGCAAATTAATAAAGATAAATTTCAAATAACTAAAGAGGATAGTAATCTCAAGATTACATTAAAAAATAATACAATTTCCAATGAATTTGGACGGATGGATTTTTATTCAAAGATATTGCACTCGCTGAAACCAGACGAGTTAAGAATTTGGAGAGAGGGAGAAAGACTTGATGTCGAAATTAGAGGTTGGCCAAAAACTGTAAAGTGGCAGAGGGTATCAGAAAATGAATATCAAGGAATTATTCTGTCTTCAAATTTTGACTTCGACAAATATTGTGATGAGCTTGAGCTGGCACTAGAAGGAACTTTAGTTGGTGAATCAAATGGAAACGGAAGTCGATTAAACGTAATAGAAATTGGAACTGAAACAGGATGGAAGAAGTACAAGTTTTATTCTAAGGCTAGAACTATTGCGGCACTTTGTGTTTTGTATGATATGGAAGCTCATCCCCGGAATGACTTAGAAATAAATGTGCCTCACAACTTACAACCTCAATGGAGTTGGCCCTATAACCAAGATCAGGAAAGTGTGATAAGAGTTTATGGTGATCCCAGTAAAACAGCCGATGTACTACGAAACGAGGGCTGGAGTAGAGAAGGTGATGCTCCAGGGATGAAAGTATTTAATCAAATAGTTGGTGGTGCAAGACAACAAATGTATCAACTATTGAGACAAGAACAAGATATTACTCAACAAGTAATGCGTACCAATATCCCAAACAGATGGAAAAAGGAATTATATCAAAGTCAGGATTACACTTGCCGAATTTGTGGTTTGAAATATGAATTTGAATTTTTAGCCCCAGATCACAGAATACCAGTCATCTTTGAAGCAGATGAACTCACAGAAGAAAATTACAAGATAAAACTTATGACATTATGCAGATTTTGCAATCAACAGAAAAGAGAGTTTTGTAAAAGGATTACCCCAGATTACGATTGGGAAAATAGTCCATGGGCATATCCTGAGAAATTTACTATTAAGAAAATCAAAGATGAAATACAGCTATTTGCTGACATTCAGAGATTGTCTATTGATGAAGTGATTGGGATGATTAAAGAAGAAATCGAGAATTAAACTATTAACTGTAATTGTGATGGTTCGGACTTTTGTTGAATTACTGGTAATTCTTCATATGTTTCAAAATACTGATACAACAACTTCGCTACAGCCTCAGCGAGTTTGACTGGTACAGCATTTCCAATCTGTTTATAAACAGAAGTCATTGCACCATAGAATTCAAAATCAAGTGGAAAGCTTTGTATGGCAGCCGCTTCCCTACATGAAAGCCTCCTGTGATTTTTTGGATGGTGCATTATCATTGCCCCACCCTTATTATCCCCTCTAGCCGTTATAGTTGGTGAGGGTTTGTCAGGATCGACATGTCGGTTACTAATATAGCCATTAAACTTTAACTTAAACTTTGAGTATTCATGATTTTTAAGATTATGACTGGAATCAGGTTCTGGAATTCTAGATAAAGCCTCTCCGATTGAAACCCAAGGCCTAAGTCCATCAAGGGGTTGCTTACTGTGCGTAGGATTTGGCGGGAAATTAATATTTGGATTTAAGTCTTTTCTGATTCCGAGAATCATAACTCTTTGTCGAGTTTGTGGAACTCCATAATTAGCTGCATTAAATAATGTGTATTTACAATCATATCCAACATCAGAAAATTCCTTTAATATCATCTTAAATACTTCACCTTTCTCCATTGTCAGTAACCCTTTAACATTTTCAGCCAAAAATGCCTTTGGTTTTAAGTCGTTAATTACCCTTTTCATTTCTAGATACAATTTATTTCTGCTGTCATCTTTAGAGCGTTTCATATTTGCCACAGAGAAACCTTGGCAAGGAAACCCTCCGATTACTACATCTGCGTTTGGAATTTCAGTGGAAGGTACATTTTCAATGTCTGCTAATACACAATGTTCACCAAAATTAATATTGTAAGTTTTTACAGAGTCTGAATCATTATCATTTGCCCAAATAATATTAAATCCTGCATTTTTGAATCCTAAATCCATACCACCAGCACCACTAAATAGTGAAACAACAGTTGGCGAGTTATTAGTATTCTTAATAGTTTTCATTTCTTTAATTTATTCTGCTTATATTTCTCGTAAACCTTCGTAAGCATAGTGCCTAATTTTTCTGCATATATCACTGGTACAGCATTTCCTATTTGCCGATATTGTGAATTAACCGAGCCAAAAAAAATGAAGTCGTGTGGAAAAGTCTGCACCCATGCAGATTCTCTAACTGTCATTCTACGGAGGCCATTCGGATGAGGAGTAGCGTTTACTCCTCCTTTTCCGTTTCCTCTTGCCAATATTGTTGGACTTGGTTTATTACCATCAGTAATCCTATGTCCAGTGAAATTTCGCACACTCACTTTATATTTCGATCCCACATCTAAGTCTGGAATATTACCTAAAGAAGCTAGTCTCGTAAATGCTTCATTTACAGATACCCACTTTTTTAGTTTATCATTTTCAACCTGAGAATGTGACACCTCTGGATAAGAAAGTTCATAATCTGGCATTAAGTCTTTCCTAGTTCCCATGATTATTACTCTTTTACGCATTTGTGGTACTCCATGATCAGCCATATTAACTAATTGGTATTTAACAGAGTACCCTGCTTTTTCAAAATCATCTACTATTTTTTGAATTACTGCTCCTCCACCAATATTTAATATCCCCCTAACATTTTCGGCTATAAACCATTTTGGTTGTTTGTCAGTAATAATCCGAAGCATTTCCAAATATAATATGTTTCTAGAGTCATCAACTTTACGGAATTTATTAGCGACAGAAAAACCTTGGCAAGGAAAACCCCCAACAATCAAATCAGCGTCCGGGATATCATCTGACTTTATCATTGAAACATCCTCACAAATAGCTTGAGTGTATTTGAAATTGAGCTTATATGTTTCAACAGAGTCTTTGTCATTATCATTAGCCCAAATAATATTGAGTCCTGCTTTTTCAAGTCCTAAATCCATGCCACCAGCACCACTGAACAGTGAAACAACTGTAGGATTCTGCAATCCATTTTTATTTGGAGTGTTTATTTTGTTAGTCATTATGAGCTGAAATTTTTAGCTATTATTAATATTATTTCTTATTAAACCTACAAATTTTCCTCTAATTTCTAAAGTTTTTGGATAAATGTTTTCAAGTTTGGGATTCCTCGGTTCAAGAAAAATTTTGCCATCTTGGTTCTTAAATCTTTTAAGTGTTGCCCCATTTTCCGTAATAGCTACGACAGTATCACCATTGTCTGCAGTTTGTTGATGTTTGATTATTACTATGTCTCCATCCCAAATTCCATCTTCAATCATACTGTCACCTTTTACCTTTAATGCATAAAAATCGCCCCTTGATGAAACTAATGATTTCTGAACCTTTATTGGTTCTGGATTTTCGTATGGTTCAATAGGTACACCAGCAGCAATTATTCCTAATAATGGAATTTCAGTCACATCTGTTGTCTTTTCCATAACTGATACACCCCTCGGTTGGTTATTTTCTTTTTTTAAGTAACCCTTTGATTTGAGTGCCATTACATGTTGGTGAATGGTTGAAATGGCTAAGCCTAATTCCTTGCCTACTTCTTCTAAGGATGGTGCGTATCCATGTTTAGCGGCAAAAATTGATATAAAATCAAACACTTGCTTCTGTTTTGGTGTTACTGATCTATTGATATTTTTCATAGTATATATTATATTAAATACCGAAAGTGTTACGAAAGTCAACCCTTTGTTTTTGAAAAAATCAACTCAAATATGCCGTATTTATTAAATATACTTCAAAAATATCAAGCACGGGATTTATCTCCTTATTCGACAGCGATTAACAACTTGAAAGGCATATTACAAAACTGGGCAAGCTCATGTTACATAGAAACTTTGAATTCGGGTTCAAGAGCAAAAGGAACTGCTATCTCTATTGCTTCTGATGTAGATTTTCTTGTTTCATTAAGTAGTGAGTGTAATGCAAATAATGGTGGACTAGAAAGCATTTATGAGTCATTGTACTCAGAATTAAGAAACATTTATTCTGGTATACGCAAGCAAAATGTATCCATCCGAATTAACCTGAATGGATTAATGGTTGATGTTACTCCTGCAAGAAAACATACAGGAAATACTAATGATCATTGGCTATATGTATCTAAAACAAACACTAGACAGCAAACGAATATTCAAAAACACATATATGATATTTCAAACTCTGGTAGAACAAATGAAATTAAAATCATAAAGATTTGGAGAGAACTCAACCAATTGGACTTCCCCTCAATATATTTGGAGTACCTTTCACTCCAAATATTGCGTGGAAGATCAACTGATATATCAAATCTTGGTAACAATGCATTTCATATTCTCAAAGAGTTGGCAAAAGATTCACAAAACCCATTATTTACAACTATTATTGATCCTGCAAATTCAAACAATTACCTTTCATCTCTACTAACCCAAACAGAAAAGAATAAGATTATTAGTGCAGCGAAAGTAGCTTCAAACCAACAATATTGGACTAGTATTATTGCCTGAAATATGACTAAAAAGATTAATATACAAAAATTGTTCAATGCTTTAGACGAAGAAATGCGTCAAAAATTATCAAGTAAAATTGATGAGATATATCACCCCACAGCTAAAGGTAGTGAAACTGAATTAAATTGGATAGGACTATTGCGAAATTACTTACCCGAAAGATACAGTGTTGATAGTGGGTTTGTGGTAGATCACGAAGGCAATATAAGTGAACAGATTGACGTTATTATCTATGACAGACATTTTACCCCCTTTATCTTTAGAGGTGAAAATGTTGTATATATTCCAGCAGAAGGGGTATATGCAGTTTTTGAAGTTAAACCTAAATTAAGTAAAGCAAATTACGACTACGCAGTAAAAAAACTTAAAAGTGTGAAACGATTAAAAAGAACATCAGCAAGCTTTGTTCATATAATGGGGAAGAACAAAAAAGAATTATTTGAGGTAGTAGGCGGCATTTTAACAAGAGATAATGGAAGCCAAAGCATATATGAAAACCTTAAGACTGAATCTGAATTATCTTTTGTGCTTTGCTTGAATTCTGGCATCAAGGTTATTGACAGTGAAACAATCTTAGTTCGAGAGAAAGAACCAATCTTAGCATTCTTCTTACTTAAGTTGATTGAAAGACTCAGATCACTTGGCTCTGTCCCCGCACTTGAAGTAGATGACTATTTAAGTTTTGTTAAAAAAGATAGTAAATAGATTAGTTCCACAATTATTTATTAACTGATTCTTTCTCCTTATTAATTAGGTACTACGATCCCCTATGCATCAAGTGCTTTTTTCAAAACTAACAAGATATGAAGTCATGCGTTTTTGTGATATGGACTCCGCTTCTTTATTATTTGGGGCGCATCATGCAGATGTTGCTCATGCAAACTGCTTGGCTTTCCAAGAGGATACCTGTTTTGGCGACTGCATGGTTGCCGATTATGCAGTTCTTACACTCTCACCCTTGCTAGGACAACAACGGCTTCCACCTAAACTCAATTCCTAGTTACATTTAGGCGGCACTCAATATTTTTATTAAGTGCATCTACGGACGCTTCTTACAGCCCATCCGTCCTTACCACCACGATCAAGACGATAGTCGCATGCTGTTCAGGCTGGACAGCTCAGAACAGGATCGTTCTCCTAATCGTCTTAATTCTCAAATGAAAGCTATAAAAATGGAGTGTAAACCTGAAGTGAGATAGAGGATACTTTCTTTTAAGTTTTATCCCTCTCTTTTCTCAATGAATATCAAGAGCGATCTGACTTAAAAGGCTTGTATGCTTCGTAAGGCTGCAAACTTGCTTCTTATTTAACTATAAACAAATTCATGTACATTTACAACTGTTTGTGTAATCATTTATTAAATTGAGTAAAAATTATAAGAGTTCAACAAATCTCGATACTGCTACTCCTGAACAATTAGATAAGGTATATCGGAATGTCGCTAACGCTGTGAATCTGCTCTATAAAACAGTGAAGGAAAGAAAAATCAGAGAAATGCTTAATGAATTGAATGAGCATTGATGGAATTCATTAAAAACTAGGCTGATATGCTGGCTGAAATTGTTGTTTTGAATTGATAAAATAGGTTCTAACAGCGTCTACTAGTTGCAGCCCAGGCCTTAGCAACGTGAGATTTGGTTATCCTGAATGGAATTGTTTTGGCTGATGATCGTAATTTGTCGGCATGAAGTAGGACGGTAGAACGTAGTCTGACAACTGTTGGACTATAATAAGAGCACATGACAATATTTGCCGATACAGAAACAGCTAAAGAAATTATTAGACATCTTTATCCTGAAGCCAAAAATATCAGATTCATTGAACATGGTTATGACAACATGGTGGGACTTGTTGATGACAAATATGCCTTAAAGTTTCCTAGAAACGGCTATGCCTACCAAAGGGATCAGTATGAAGAGCAAGTTTTGATAGATCTAGAATCGCTTGATCAGTTATTTATTCCTAAAATATTAGGCAAAGGTACTAATCCTCCTTACTTTATTGCTAGTTTTGTTCCTGGTAATCATTTAAGTGCAGATGAAATTAGACAATTATCGGTAGAGCAACAAGAAGATATAGCTGAAAAAATTGCCAGATTTGCATACGCAATGCATTCAATGCTACCAGTAAATCAGGCTATGGATCACCGTAGAAAATTAGAACTTGATTCTCTGGAAGAACAACCCTGGGTGATATATTTTGAGGAATCCTTAGAAAAGATAACTTTTCCTAACACCCAACAAGACAAGTTAGCTAAAGAATACTATAAAAGATGGAAATCTTTACAATATGATACTCCTGAAGTAGTTTTACATGATGATCTACATAATGAGAACTTAATGTTTGAGGGAACTAATTTAACTGGTGTAGTTGATTTTGGAGATACAAATATTGGTCATCCTGAACAGGAATTTAGACAGATGCATCGGATAAATGAAACCATCTTAGATTTAGTAATTAAAAATTATGAGCAGCTTTCAAAGCTCAAACTAAATAAAGAAGCCATTATACTTTGGGCTATACTCCAAGAATTAGCAGTATATTCTGGAATGTTAACAAACACAAAAAAGGATCACCCATCTTTTTATAGAGCTGCAAAAAATCTCCAAAAATGGTTGCCTGAAGGCAATTGGGAATCATCCGTAAAAGATATCAATGGTGTAAAATCAAAACAATAGAGACTGCTTTTTTTATAGTGTTGATATGTTGCATTTATAACTGCGGAGATGATTGTAATAACGGTTTAATATGCATATACTGAATTAGTGAACAAGTTCTTCAAACTCCTAATAGCTGTAATTGGCTGTGAACTTGTAGGAATTATCAGTACTCCATTTACTCTTTCAGCAATCCCTGCCTGGTACAGCACTTTAAACAAACCACCTTTTTCTCCTCCTAATTGGATCTTTGGGCCTGTCTGGACAATTTTATATTTTTTGATGGGAGTTTCGGCCTTTCTTGTATGGAAACAAGGGTTAAAGAAGAAACAGGTAAAAGAAGCGCTGCTTGTGTTTTTAACTCAGCTTTTCTTTAATTTCATCTGGTCTATTCTATTTTTTGGTCTGCACTCACCAATACTAGGACTGCTTGATATTATCATCCTCTGGGTACTTATTCTGATAACAATAGTCAAATTCCATAAAATATCTAAACTAGCTGCATATCTTCTAGTTCCATACATCCTTTGGGTGAGCTTTGCCACAATTTTAAACTTCTATATTTGGATTTTAAATTAAAAATACAAAATCCCTTCTTTTACTTTTTCGAAGAAAAAGCAAGCTATGCTTAATGCGAAGCATCAAGCTTTGCTTATACTGCTGAATTTGCTATAGCTCTGAGCCTATCGAAGAGTTGACTTTTGTGCCTAAAGCCTTTTTATTAGTATCCGAATTACCGGTAATTAAATAGTTTGTTCTATCTCTAACATTATCTTATTGGGATTTTTTAGCTCATGACTCCAAATCCTTATAACTCTATATCCCAACCGCTTAAGTTTAAGAAATTTATGCTTATCCCTTTTAATATTACGCTCAATTTTACTTACCCAATAGTGTTGAGGCAGCTTATCACGCCACTGATTAAATCTCCATCCATGCCAAAAGTCGCTATCTACGAAAACTAAGGTTTTATCTCCTATTTGGCAATCTGGCTTACCATAAAGTTTAGGATATTTAATATAAGGAATATTGTAATTTTCTAATAATTCGAAGAAGTCTTGTTCTAGTTTCGTACCAGTACTTCTGATACGTGACATATTAAGTCTTCTCTGCTCTTTAGTAAGATTATCCATGGTTTATGCATATTATGAAACTGATTTCTTTATTTTCTCCAATAACGACATAAAATCATCGGGGTTTTGATTAAGTTGAGTTGGCAGCATTATGTAGTTATCCCTGCCGAAATCATTATCCATTTTAAAAGGAGCAGGCAGATTTACTCCTTTATAAGATACATTTGGATCTGTAAAATCTTTTTTGGAAATAAAACCTCGTATTTCAAACCAACCTAAATTTCTATCGAAATCAAGCTCCATTAAACCCAAGCCAGCTTTAATAGCATCATATAAAAATTTATCTTCAATATGGAGTTTAGCTAAAATAAACCACTCGCCTTCCCATGTAGTTTCTACTTCAGGCACTGCAAGTAAGTTTCCTGATGTGGACTTAACGGAGAGTTTAAGCTCGTCAGGAATATTTTTTTCTTTACCGCTGACTAAACACTTTACAAAATCACCCTCGTCTCTTTTTCTAGTAGTGACTGTTATCAGAGCGAAATCTATTACAAGCTCGAGGTTAACTTTTTCATATACGTACTTAGCTAATCCCCACTCAACTAGTTTGCCTTTTATTTCATCTTCTATTTTTCCTGTAAAATTTCTGTTTTGTCGCATTGCAGCTTTGGCTGGTTTCAGCATAACATCGTCATAACTTTCAACTACGCTTTTAACATCCTTGTAGGTAATATTCACCGATTGTTTCTTCAATCTAGCTATATATTGCACGACATCTTCCTTTCTAATCATTAGCCTTAACCCATTTCCTTTAACTTTTATGAAGTTTAATTCTGCCGGAACAATTTTCCTATCAATCTCACCGCTTTTTCTCCTAAAATCAATCTGCTTCTCAGGAAGCGGAAGTCCTTGTTCTTCTAACTCTTTTAATAATTCAATTTTTGTTAGATATTCTTTTTCATTAGAAGATAACGGTGCTGCTGTTATTGTGTTATCCATAGATTTATATTTGTATAAGACTTAATTGCTGAATTTGATTAAAATTAACATATCTTAATGCATCTCCAGAGAGAGGCTTTAAGTCTTTCGATTGAACTTTATCATAATCATCAGTAAATAACCTCATGAGTTCTTTAGCAACGGCTTTTACTCCCGCCGGAGGAACTGCGTTTCCGATTTGTTTTCTAACTTCAGCTATGCTGCCGAGGAAAATAAAATCATCAGGAAAACCGAACAATCTTGCTCTTTCTCTGTTGGTCAAGGGTCTAGGTTCTGCAAAATGATAACCCCAAGTACCACCCCCGCCACCTGCTATGATTGTGGTAGAAGGTTTATTACGATGTAACCTCCTATATACATGGCTAATCATTCCTCTAACATAATAAGGGCTGTCTTTTGGTATGTCAGTAAAATTTCCCCCTTCCGGAATTAAACTAATAATCGTCTTTGTTCTATCCTTTATATTTAGACGTTCGTTATTATGAAGTACTTTCTCTACATCTTTTAGAGTTTCTCCTGCAGTTACATAATGTCCGGGATAATGAGTAGGTTTAGGTTTTTTGAACTCGTAGGGAATATCATTTCTTATCCCTACAATTAACACCCTCTCTCTAAGTTGTGGTACGCCATATTCAGCAAAATTAAACAAGTTTATATATATGCGGTACCCATAACCGTCTACCTTTTGGAAATCCTTGACTATCTGCTTTATTGCCATACCTTTATTGGCAGTAAGCAAACCCTTAACATTTTCTGCTACAAATACTTTAGGCATCTTAGCTGCAACTGCACGAACAAAATGCTTGTAGAGATTTCCTCTATCAGTTTCTATTCCTCCTCTTTTCCATATCATCGAAAAATCTTGACATGGAAATCCACCTAAAATAATGTCACAATCTGGAATTTTGCTGAAATCTACATCGGCAATATTGCCTTCAAAAATATGATCACCAAAATTTTTCCTATAGGTTTCGCAGGCAGCATGAAAATTGTCATTTGCCCATATAACTTGATAACCTTCTTTTGCAAATCCTAAATCCATACCACCACAACCGGAAAATAGAGAAAGAATCCTAGGAGATTTTACAGATATTTTTTTCATTAAAATCAGTATAAACTAATCATCATAGTCGCGCCATATATCAAACTATATCAATGTTCTTTATTCCTAGGAGGATTAGGATCATTACTGTTTATGGTGTTTTTACTTCTAATTTGGCCTTGCTGATTTTGGGTAATTAGTTCCCCTCCATCATTATTTTGCAATAAACCTTAAAAGGTATATAAGTCAAGACTATAGGAAATTTGTTAACAGAACTCTAAACTCTTAAATATCCCTAGGTTGCCTACGTTTCTCATCAGAGAAAGGCAAGCTTTGTTTATCCGGGCCACTCATTCGAGTCTGAGCCCTGAGGGCTCTTCACTCATGGTTCGACTGACGCTCACCATGACCTGAGTGAAATCGTACGTTCGACAGGCTCAGTACGACCCTGAGCGTGAGGCGAATGGGTCGAAGGTCAGAGTCGAAGACCTACCAGGTTGACTTTGATTACTACTGGACCAAGGTTGAAGGATATAATGTAGATATGCCTTTCAATGTTTATATCCTACGGACATCTTCAAATACTTTGTACATTGGCCAAACAAATAACTTAGAAAAAAGATTAAAAGAACATAAAAATAAAACAGGCAAATGTGCAAAATACATTAAGTATTTTGATTCTTTTCAACTGGTTTATACAGAAACCTATTCTTCAAGAACAGAAGCTATGAGAAGAGAATATGAACTAAAAAAATGGCCAAAGACCAAAAAAGAAGCCTTGATTGTTGCTGATAAGGTAGGGTTGTGAGCATGAATTCATATTTAAATCTTTGGCTTTCTGGGGCATCCCTTTTTGATTCAGCTTTGAAAAGTGATTAAAGCCCTCCTTTTCAGGAGGGCTTTGGGCAGATTTGATTATTAATGATGGAACCAATAGTGATGAGGTTCATCTTCCCCGCCTCTTAAAGAATCCTCAGTGTGGTGAGAGAATCCGTCATCCCAGCCTTGATGTCTGGTATGATTTTCAAATTCAAACTCTCTACCTCTCAGATCTTCAACTTCTATTTCAGTCCCTCTTCCTCTTTTTGCATAAGCACTATCAGTGCTGATTGAGGCAAGAAAACTTAAACTCAAAAGTCCTGCAATTGCCATTACAAATAGTTTCTTCATCTATTTCACCTCCTCTCAGCTTAGGATAAGTTATGATACTCAAAATCCAGTAAAATTTAAGTTAGATAAATTACAAATAATTTGTGGTATTTCTTACAGATTTATTATGAAGATTCATTTTGTCCCAAAAATACCATTTAGCATGGATAGCTATGGGTGGTGTGATGCCAGCTGCAGTTATTAAAATTGTATGGATTTCTTGTGATAAATTAAAATACCCAAGCATTTCATTACTCAGAAAAAGGCTGCTTATTCCTGATACAGAAGCAATGACTCCTCTTGATAATAAGTGTGGTAATTCAATATCTGAGACAAATCTTTTAACTAAAGGGACTCCTTCAACAGCTTCTACCATAATTATAAGTATCTAATGCCAGCCCTTCTCATTTTATCTAGAGTTTTATTAGGAAAATGTGGTGAAGCCATTATGGGTATTATATAATACTTCTTAGATGTCTTCTGATTTTGATAAATCAAAATTTACCTTTGCCCCATTTGTTAAAAGAGTAGAAAAGCCTTGGGGGTTTGAGATTCATTTTACCCAGGATAAGTTACCTTATATGGGTAAGGTTTTACATATTAATCCCAATAAAAGATTAAGTTTACAAATCCATGATCAAAAAATGGAGAGCTGGTATTTGCTTTCAGGCCAGGTAATAATGGTTTTGGAAAATGAAAAAGGAGAATTAATTGAGTCAAAAATGGAAAAAGGAATGGGATACACCACAGCTATTGGTCAAAAACACAGATTAGTAGGTGGAGATGAAGGTGGTGAGGTTTTTGAAGTTTCCACTCCTGAGATTGGAACAACTTTTAGGTTAGAGGATGATTACAAAAGACCTGATGAAACGGATGAAGTCAGAAAAGGCCCTAATAGGGGTTGGAATAAATAGCTGGGTGAAAACATAAGTGGTTGATGATAAAATACAGTCTCTATGAGCGAACGCAAAGATGGAGACAGATTGTCCCGTAAACAGGAAATACTTGATGAAGTTTTTAAAACTGTTACCGCCCCCATAACTTATGCTGGTGAATTAAGGGAAACAATTGCCAAATCCGGAGGTTTTATGCCTGAGATGAGATGGCTAACCACTGCTTCATTACCGATTCTAGCTCCCATTACCATTGGATTAACAGTAGCAGTTGTTAATAAGAATTTAGCTCCTGGAGTACTGGCAGGGCTTGCTGCTTGGATGGTCTTAGGGTCATTAATTAAACAACGTACCAGGGATAATTAAAGTACTTGTTTAACTGCTGAGGTTAAGGCAGCATTTCTGAAATAATTAAATAATTGCTTTTCCCAATCTGAAGAATTAATGTTTATATCAGGTTCAACCCCCCTGCCTTCTATTGGCTGGTTATCATCTCTTAAGGTTATTGAATGAACTAAAAAGATAGAGTATTTTTCTTTTGAAGTGATCTGATTATCAAGAGGAAAAACCCTTTCCACTGTCCCCCATCCTTTGGTGGGAACACCTAAAACCACCCCAAGATGATATTTTTTAATAGATGCTGCCATCATTTCTGCAGAAGATTGTGTATTTTGATCAACTAAAACAACAACCTGCTTATATTTTTCAAGAGATGGTAATTTATCAGTTGATGTTTTAAATGGTTGATATTCCCCTTTATGATAAAAATCAAAAGCATACTGGTTTTTACCCAGGAAAAATCCAAGAAAATAAGCTGTAGAATCAATTGCTCCTCCTATATTGCCTCTTAAATCCAGCATTAAAGAAACCAGTTCATTGTCATCCTTGTATGCTTCAAAGGCTTTTTGAAATTCTTCCAGGGCAGTTGGGGAAAACTTTTTAAATTGGATATATAAAATACTGGATTTATAAACTTTACTAAAAATAGTTGGTTCTATTCCCTTTTGGTCATATTTTTCTTTTTTATCCTTTTCTGTGAGTACTTCTTTGGCATAAGATATTTGTTTAAGTTTTTCCTGAGACTCTGGTGTGCTTTTTTCTTCTAACTCTTTAGCTTGTTCAATATAGGCTTTGGTGACAGCTGCCTCAGAAGCTCCTTTGGCCAATCCTAAATCTTTATAAAGATCTTTATCAGGGTTAATATTTTCTACTGTATTTTTGAGCTGTGCCTCCAGTTTTTCTGTATAAAGGCTTGATCTTCCGGCAGGTTTAAGGTTTATAAGCACAGAAGATACCACAGAGGTTAAAAACCTTACTTTTCTTTCTTCATCCAAACTAACTGTCATATCTGAAATATAATTTAGAAGTTTATCTTTACCCTCAAATTTAGCTACACTTATCTGCTGTTCACCGCTTCTGTCTATTGATAATCTAAACATCTCCAATAGCTCTGTTTCTGAGACATTATTCCAATAGTTTTCTTTTACTTTGTCATAAATCTCAGAAATGAAAGCTCTGGGAGTATTTTTTTCTGCCTGATTAACTGAGTGCTGTCTTGGGGAATTTAAATAATATATATAAATTGCTGCTGCACCAAAAAGAAAAATTGCCAATATGACCAGAATTTTTCTGGGTAATTTTAAATTCAGCCTTTTCTTGGAAGACATAATGTTTTAGTATAATACAACCAATGGATTTTGTATCTATTTTTTTAATAGTTTTTGGGTTAGTGCTTTTTGAAACAATTTCCTCAATTGATAATGCCATTATCAATGCAGAAGTTTTATCCACGATGGGTAAAAAAGCCAGGAGATGGTTTCTGGTATGGGGGCTTTTTCTGGCTGTATTCTTACTCCGGGGTGCTTTGCCCTGGGTTATTGTTTGGGCAACCAATCCAGGATTGGGTCCAATAGGTGCTTTAACAGCTTCTTTTTCTTCTGATACAAAAGTTATAGAAGCAATTGAGGCTTCAGCGCCTATATTATTATCAGGAGGAGGGATATTTTTAATTTTCCTGTTTTTTCACTGGTTGTTTTTAGAACCAAAAAGGTTTGGCTTAAAAGGTGAACATTTCTTTATGTCTCAGGGGGTTTGGTTTTATGCTGTTGTTTCCATAATTTTAGCTTTGGTTGTCTGGTTTTCCATACAGGAAAATCCTTTTATGGCTTTTGGGGCAGTGGTAGGATCAACAGCCTTTTTTATTACCCATGGGTTTAAGGAAAATGCCCAAAGAAGCGAGGAACAACTTTTAAACAGTACCAAATCTGATGTTAGTAAGATATTTTATCTTGAGGTTATTGATGCCACCTTTTCCATAGATGGGGTGATTGGGGCTTTTGCTTTTACCCTGTCTGTGCCTCTTATCCTTTTGGGAAACGGAATAGGCGCTTTTGTGGTTAGACAGTTAACTATTGGTAATATAGAAAGGATTAAAAAATATGTTTTCCTGAAAAATGGAGCCATGTATTCTATTTTGGTGCTGGGAATGATTATGCTTTTTGATGCTTTTGGTTTACATATCCCCAGCTGGTTATCCCCGATAGCCACTACCATGATTGTGGGTTACTTCTTTTTAAAATCCAGATCAGCTTTAAAATGAAATCTTTGTGTGCCAGCTGAAATACCATTAGATAATCAATTATGGTTTACCAAAAGAATTTATTGTTGATTGGGTTACCTATAATAGAATTAGCAGTGGGGCTTTGGGGGAAAATCTGAAGAGTCCTACCTATAAACTGTTTTGCTGATTCCGCCTCTTCCATAGACAGTAAAAATATACCAGTTCGAAGGTATGAAAGATGATTGTTAAACTTATATATAGAGGGTGAAAGATTAGTAAGATCAACAGCTTTTAAGTTTTTCTGTTTTGCCACACTATCTTTAACCAGTACCAGCATAAAATCATCTGTATAAACTAATTTCCAGGTTTGATCTTTAATAACATTTTGTAAAAAATTCCTGCCCCAGGGAGTTTGGTCTGTATGGGAGAAAATAATAGTTTTAAATCCATATTTTTCTTCCAGCTCTTTAAATTTGGTATAGTCTGCTTGGGAAGGAATATAAATTTGTTGGAAAAAGTCCTTAGGATAAGCCTCCGGCCTGCCGTCAACAAATACCTGGTACTTAGGATATCCCCTGAATATAATATAACTGCCAATATCAAAATTATTATAAACTGGCCCTTCCAGATTATTTGCCAGAACATAATCCATTCCTCCTTTAACACTTTCCACTAACTTAAATCCTACCTGATGCTGGTCATCCTTATATTTGTAATAAGCTCCATTTAGATAAAAAAAGGACTCAGAGAGTAAGAAGGCAGAAGTAACAAGTAACAGGATAAAAGTAAAGGCATTTTTCTGGGTTAACCCAAAGTTATTTAAAACAGCTGGTAAAGATAAAAATACCAGGTAGGGAAAACTTCTCACATTAAGCATGGCAAGAGTTAGTGCAAAAACAGCAAGGAGATAATTTTTTAGATTAAACCTCCTTCTTATTAACCCAATCAGTAATGATAAAACCAGTAAAAAAGCTGATATTTTTACCCAAAAAAAATTAGGATTTTTAAAATTTATGCTTTCCAATAAAAACATGGTTTGATTTTCTACAATGCTATATCCATAATTTTGATTAACATTTAAGGGATATAAAAGCCCTGTTAAACCATTTGGATTAATTAAACTAAGAAAGACTGATAGTATAAAAATAATAGACAGAAATTTTAGCTTTCCACCTTTAAGGTTGAAGCGTAATTTTTGGTGAGTAAGGTGAATGATAAAAATGGCCTGTAGAAGAAGGCCAACAAAAAAATAAATATGGGTATTAACCCAAATAAGCTGTATAAGCGGGAGCAGGAATAGTAATTTGTATGAACGGGACTGGGAGGATTTTTCCAGGATATAATACGTTACCGCTGTAAATAAGAAGCTGAAGATTTCAGGCCTGAGCTCCAGCCTTTCCCTTAAAACATGCAGGAATATAAACCCAATTGGCAAAAGTAAAACATCACTTTCTTTTGGGATAATCTTTAGGATCACCCAGACAGAGAAAATAAAAATACCAAATTTAAATATTAAAAAAAACTGGAGGCCAATTGTCTGGTTGAAAATATGCGCAATTACCCCAAACAGCCAGTGGGTATTTATAAAAGGAAAATCAGGGTTTGTGTATGAAAAAAGGTTTACCTTGGGAACATTTAAAGTATTTATAATGACCTCACCCAGCTTAATATGTCTTCCCAAATCCTGGTCAAAGGATAAGTCTGTCCTGTACAAAAATGAGGCCGCAAAAAAAAGAAGCAGCAGTTTAACCCACATTAATGAGATTGTATCATTCTTCCCATTAACCAGCCAAAAACAAAACCACCAGCATGGGCAAAAAATGCCACCCCGCCCATATCAGTAGTTGTTAAAGATATAGAAGCTACACCTGAAAAAATCTGGGTAAAAAACCAGTAAAAAAGCATCACTGAGGCTGGTACATCAATGACTGTAAAAAATCCAAAAATTGGGATTAAAGTTTTAATTGTATGATGGCCAAAAAGAGCAAAATATGCCCCCAACACCCCTGCTATAGCTCCAGAGGCACCAAGCATTGGAATTGCGGAGTCTGTGATAAAAATATATTGGCCAAATGCTCCTGCTATTCCTGAAGCTAAATAAAATATGGGAAAAAGTAAAAAACCAAACCTTCCCTCTATATTATCCCCGAATATCCATAAAAAAAGCATGTTAGAAATAATATGTAAAAACCCTCCATGCAAAAACTGGCTGGTTATAAATGGCCATAAAGTTTTTAAATCAGAAAAGTCTATCTGGTTTGGGATAAGAGCGTATTGTGTTATAAAAGTATCAGGATTTACAGAAGTTATTTCCAAAAAGAAAACATAAATATTTATACCAATGATGGTAATTATCCAAAAAGGGAAAATATTAGATGGATGTGAATCCCGCAAAGGAATCATAACTTAAGATCCAAAATCCGAATGATAAATTACAAATCAAATCAAAAATCTAAATTTTAAAACTTTAATCATTCAGATTTCATTTGACATTTGATATTTGAGCTTTGACATTTACCTAGTATCCTGTAAACTTCTCCAGCTTAATATTTTCTGGCAAAACCCCTGTTTCCATTAGTGAATTTTGAACTGCTTCAGTCATTGGAGGCGGGCCTACAACCATATAAAAGTTATCCATAACATTTGGGAAATATTCTTTAATAAAAGCTGCATCTATTTTTCTTTTCTCCCCTGTCCAGCCTTCATCCTCAGTCATGGTTAATATTAATTTGAGGTTTGGGATTTCTGATTTGAGAGTTTGGATCTCTTCAAAAAAAGCTGTGGACTCCTGATTCCTGTTTGAATATAACAGGGTAATTTTGTAAGGCAGTTTTTCTTCTGCCACATATTTTAAAATGCTCATAAATGGGGTAATACCAATCCCTCCTGCTATAAAGACCAGCTGTTTATTTTTGTCCTCCGGTAAAGTAAAAGTTCCTGCAAGAGGTCCAAGTTCAACCTCAGTATCTTTGGGCATCTCCTCTAAGGTTTTTTTAAAACCGCTGCCGGTAAGTCTGGTGGCAAATGTCAGTGTGCCCCCCAGGTTGGGGGAATTAACAATGGAAAAATGTCTTTTATTGCCTCTCCCGTCCGGGTATTTCAGTTCTTTCAAGGTAATAAAACAGTATTGGCCTGCTTTAAAAGTAAGCTCTTCATCTAGTTTAAAGCTGAATTGAACAGTTCCCTGGGCTATCTCCTTATACTCAATTATTTTGCCCTTCATAAAGATATTATATAGTAGTATAGTAAGATTAATGTATGAAATCTAACTTCGTGATAGATTGCGCGATTATTGCGTGATAATGTGGTAAAATATTAATATGTTTGAACCAAAATACGTTATTACTTCCACCATCCTCTCAAGAATTGCAGAAATTGCAGAAATAAAGGCTGCTGTTGAACGCTCCAGAGTATTACCTCTTAATGAGGCTCAACTTAGGCGTCAGGCTATCCTCCGTATGGCTCATACCTCAACCTCCATAGAGGGTAACAAGCTGGCTCAATTTGAAGTAGGTAAGGTATTTGAAGGCCTGTCTGTCAGGGCTCCTCAAAAAGATGTTTTGGAAGTTGAGAATTACTTAAACGGGCTAAAGCTTTTAGATGAGCTGTCAAAAACAAACAAAGACCTGGATTTAGAGGAAGTTCTTAAAATGCACGGAACTGTTATTAAAGGGCTGGTAGATAAGGGAAAAGCAGGCAAAATCAGGCCGGGTGATATATATGTTTTAGATGATTTAGGCGGAGGAAAAGAGATGGTGAGGTTTAAAGGTCCCCCATCCAAGGATGTGTCAGATCTTTTAGGGGATTTGCTTGAGTGGTTAAAGAAGGCTAAGAGCGGGGGCACTCATCCCATTATTATCTCAGGAATATTTCACTTGGAATTTGTCTCTATACATCCTTTTGCAGATGGTAACGGCAGAGTGGCCAGACTCTTAACACAGCTTCTTCTTTACAGGTTGAATTGGGATTTTAGAAAAATTATTGTTCTGGAAGATTATTATAATCAGGATAGGCTATCTTACTATAATGCTGAACATTTGGATGAGGGGAAGCAGTATTTACAAGGCAGGGATTTTACTAATTGGCTGGAATATTTCACCACAGGCTTTTTGGTTGAAGCCAGAAAAGTTTTAGAAAAGATTCAATCCATAGGTTATGGCCACGTTTCCAAACAGTCAGAACAGGTTTTTCTAGACAGGGATGAGATTCAGATTATGGATTTTTTAACTACCACAGGCAGGATTACCTCTGATGATATTTCTGATATTCTAAACCTTTCTAAAAGAACAGCTCAGCTTAAGTTAAAAAAACTGGTTCAAAATAAGCTGATTAAGGTCATGGGCAGTGGTCCCAGTACTTACTATATTTTAAACAAATAACCTATAGTTGATTTAACCCTTTAAATTTAGTATTATTACCGTTCATTGATTATGTCTACGGAATTAAGAAATGAACAAGTTTCTTCCGGAATATATTTCATTACTCAAAATCCTAGGGGTTGGGTAAGGGCTTTTGTTGATCAAAACAAAAAAAATCTTGGGAGTTCCAAGGCTGATTTGATTGCCTTGCAGGAGGAAAGATGGCAGCAAAGGACTAGGGTTAAAGTTGCAGATAGTCATTTTTCAATTATTGTACCTATACATAATGAACAGAAGTCTTTACCATCTTTCATAGGTTCTCTTATGTTGTCAGATGTCCCTTGGTCCTGCCCTGTTAGTATTTTATTTATTACCAATGATTGTAGTGATGAGAGTCCCAGGATTGTTGATTCCTTTTTAAGATCTGTTGGTAAAAAAGTAGGTTATGAAACATTACCTCTGGATGATCCTGGTTTAAGGCAACCTGCTGTAATAACTCATCTAAAAAACCTAACCTTGATGCATATAGATACAGCTACCAGAGGAAAAGCTAATGCCTTAAGAATTGGAAATCAACTGGCTGTTAGTGCAGGTCATAGGATTGCTGTATCAGTTGATGCCAACAATTTTATGGAGCCTAATGCTTTAGCTTTATTATATGGCGGGGCATTCAGAGATATTTGTTCAGATGAGGATGGAGTTGTGGTTTTAAGTGCTTATGCAAGAGGAATAAGGCGTCCCTCAAGACAAAACTCCCTGCTCAATTTAGGAAAAGATGCACCTCAGGAGCTTTCCGGTGGATCTATATGTGTAAATGGTTGGATGATGGCATGGGACACAAATTGGCTTAAAAGCATTGATGGGCCACCGCAAGTAGCTGTTGAAGATTATGCATTAAGTGTGATGGCAAGGAAGGGAAATTTTAGAATCAAAAAAATCCCTGAGGCAGTAATTTGGGGTCATATTCCAAATAATTTAGCTGACTCCATGTCTTCCCGGATCAGGTATATAAGGGGAAGAAATCAACTGATGAAAACTGAGCCAAGTACGGAAGAAATAATCAGGCGGGATTATTATTTCATGAGAAAGACTTTTAAAGAGAGAATATCTGTTTTTTTCCAGGAAATAAGAAGTTCTCAACAGACTTCTTTAATAAGGGGTATATCTAATTTTTTCTTTTGGGAATACGCTTTAAGAATGGGTAATAAGCAGTACCGTACTAATCCTTTGAATCAATCCTGGGAACCAATCCTCTCTACTAAGTAACCTTCGCGGTATATTGCGCGGTTATTACGCTATTACTAAGCAGGGTATGTATTTGCAATTTACAATGATATGTGGGATACTTTTATTAGTGGTTAAAGTGTATTTTGTGTTTTTACAGTAATTCACCCCCACAGTAAAGAAAAAAGGAGGTGAATTAATTTGAATAACAAGAAATTATTTGTTGGTTCTTTGCCTTGGGCTGTAGATGACGCTCAACTTGCTCAGATTTTTTCTCAAGCAGGTACAGTTGTTTCAGCGCAAGTTGTAAAAGATAGAGAAACAGGCAGATCAAGAGGCTTTGGTTTTGTTGAGATGTCAACAGATGAAGAAGCTCAGAACGCTGTTTCTAATTTAAACGGAACAGATGTTGATGGTCGGAAGATCGTTGTAAACATCGCCCGTCCCCGGGAAGACCGGTAAATTTAAACTCTCATTTTATAACCGTAATGCAGAAAACTCCGCCATCTTATGGCAGGGATGAATGTTGCATTTACAATCCTCCGCGGAAAACCGCTGGAAATAAAAAAAGGGTTTTTTGCTGCCCATGACAAACTTTCAAAAAACCGCGGACTTGCAAACCGCGGAAGTTTGTTGTGGTTTTTTTGGGAGTAATTAGCTTTTCATCACCAAATATTTTATGGGGTGCTAAATTCCAGCTCTGGGAGGATTTTCTTTGCAGCTAAAAATTTCAGGGAATATTTAGTTAAAAGATATGATCCTGCAATACCTGCTGCAAAAAGCAGTCTTTCTGAGATTACTACAGGGATAAGACTCTGCCATACAGCAGGTTTTAGATTAAATGCCCAAATCCAGGCTGCTCCGCCTACTGAGTGAGCAGTAAAGGTAGCACCCAGGCTTTTCATGTAAAGGTTATTCCTAAATTTGTAGGCAAGCAGTGGAATAAACCAGAATAAGGTGTAATAAGGCACTTGCAGGCCGTTAGGGTGCGCCAGGAAAGCAAAAATAGCAAGGACTGGAACAGCCAGAAGCCATTTGCCATTCCCCTTTTTCTGGACTACCGAAAAATATAAGACAGCAAAAAGAGTGGGAAAAAGTCTAATAAGGGTTGCTGTGGTCCAGGGAGTATCTTTAATTAAATTATTGGTTACCATAACTGAGAAAACAGAAATGATACCATAAACTGGGCCTAAAAAAGCCCCTGCTATTGGGGCAAAGAAATCAAAAAGGGTAAAAGATATATTTGAACCAGCCAGTTTATTAAAAGGGACTTGTAAGCTAACAAAACCAGCTAAGGTAAAAAGGGCAAGAAAAAATAGTTTCTTTTGTATCTTTGACATATCTTAGGTTTTTAAGATAATTCAACTGTCTTAAAAAGTCAACCCTTTGATTCGTAAGTATTCACCTTTTCCCAGTACTTTGTCATTCCGAGCCTGACGAGGAATCTCAGGATTAACCTAGAGATCCTTCACTACGTTCAGGATGACAGTTTACTGGGAAACTCT
>CAZDFU010000012.1:27954-30175 GCA_964504985.1 uncultured Gammaproteobacteria bacterium | reverse complement strand
CATCAGGATAAATTGTTCCCTGGACTAAAAATTTCGCATTTATCTTTTTTGCTTCTCTTTCAAATATTTCTATAAAGGTTTTCCCAATAATTTTTCTTTTTTCTTCTGGGTCAGTTATATCTTTTAGGGCATTTAAAAATTCTTCTTTAGAATCAACAATATCAACGTTCATTTTGTATTGGTCTTTGAAGACTTTTCTTAAATTCTCTGTCTCTCCTTCTCTCATTAACCCTGAATCAATATAAACTGAAGTTAAGTTTTTACCTATTGCTTTGTGTACCAAAAGAGCAGCAACTGAGGAATCAACTCCACCAGAGAGTGCACAAATTGCTTTTTCATCACCAAGCGAGTCTTTAATATCAGATATTAAGTTCTCCACAAATTCATTATTTATATCAGATTTTTTAGGGGTTAGCCCGCAAATCTTTAAAAAGTTTTCTAAAATCTGTGTCCCATATTCTGTATGCACAACTTCGGGGTGAAATTGGATTGCATATATTTTTTTCTCATCATTTTCTATGACAGCATGGGGAATTGTTTCTGTTACCCCATATGTTTTAAAACCTTCAGGCTCTTCAACCACTTCATCGCCGTGACTCATCCAAACCGTTATCACATCTGGTATTCCATCCAATAACTTTCCCTTTTCCGCTTTACCCTTTACCCTTAACTCAGCTGGCCCATACTCTTTTTTCTTCCCTGGCTTTACTTCACCATTTAAAAGATAACTTATTAATTGTTCACCGTAACAAATCCCTAATATGGGTATGTTTAAATTAAAAACTTTTTTATCAACTGTTGGTGAATCTTTTTCATAAACAGAGGAAGGTCCTCCGGAAAAAATTATCCCTTTGGGGTTTTTCTCATTTACCCTATCCATCAGCTCATCAGGTAAGACTACAAAGCAATCCACCCCCAATTCCCTAATCCTTCTGCTTATTAAATGTGCTGTTTGCCCTCCAAAATCGACAAGGACAATTTGTCCTTGTCGTCCTGAGCGAGCGTAGTGAGTCCAAGGACCTTCTTTTATCATAAATTCCTCTTTACATAATCTATCATATCTTTAAAGATAAAGTATCCATGAGGTTTCTCAATTTTTTCCCTTCTCCAATTTGGGTATTGAGTTAAACTTACAAATTTCTCAGGATGAGGCATAAGACCCAGGATTCTTCCAGTTGGGTCTGTTACACCAGCTATGGCATTTAAAGATCCATTAGGATTTTGGGGATACTTTTGAGTAGGATTTCCATTTTGATCAACGTATCTAAATACTACTAAGTTTTCATCTTCCACTTTTTTGATAACCTCAGAAGATGAGAAAAATTTTCCTTCTCCGTGATTTACAGCAAAGTGTCCAATACTTTGATTCTCCTTTAGAAACACACATTTACTTTGTTCTGTTTTTAAATCCACCCATCTGCATTCAAAATGACCACTGTCATTATTTGCTAAAGTTGCATCCATCTTTCCTAAATTACCAAAAGGCAAAAGACCGGTCCTTACCAAAGTTTGAAAGCCGTTACAAATTCCAATAATTAAACCACCCTTATCTCTAAAACTTTCAATTTCTTTTTTAAGAAAACTTATTAGTTCTATTGCCAATATTTTTCCTGAAGCAATATCATCTCCATAAGAAAATCCACCGGGAAGTGCCAATATATGAAAATCTTTTAGGGATTTTGACTTATCTCTCAATTCATTAACATGAACAAACTGGGGATTTCCCCCAAACTTTTTAAAAGCATAAAATAATTCATTATCACAATTAGTCCCATCAGATCTTAAAACACAAACATTTACCTCCCGCCCTGAGCGGTCCTGGGCTTGCCGGAGGAGAGCGGGATGGGTCATCCGAATATCTCCTTCATAGGTTTTTGCCAAACCTCCTGTAATTTTTTCATCTCAGCACTAAATAATCCTTTAACTTCTAACTTTTCCTCTTTTATTGTTTTTCCTAAAATCTTAAAAGGCACTTTGTTAAATAACTCTTCTGCCACTTTTTCATTTTCCACCTCAACAATAAAACAACCTACTGTCTCAGCAAAAAGAAAGTTTCTCAGACGATCCACCTCGGATGGTGGCAGGCTGGAACGAAGTGAAAGCCCTGACTCCTCCGAGGTGTTTAGCATGGCCCCACAATTTCCCCCAACACACATCTCAAAAATAGAAGTTATTAATCCTCCTTCAGAAACATCATGACAAGCTAAAACTTTTCCACTAT
>CAZDFU010000012.1:0-27869 GCA_964504985.1 uncultured Gammaproteobacteria bacterium | reverse complement strand
GCTTTATGAATTGTTCGTAAAACTTTTGGCAGCATCTTCAAATCCACCCTTGGTACACCTGGGGGTCTTCGATTCCAAGGTCTCTCAGACTCGAAGAGGTGTCTACCTAATCCACCTGGGAGGTGGACTGCGTTGGCACCTAGGGAATAATCTTGTCCAACTAAAACAATTACAGACCCAATCTTTTTAAAATCAGAAGATACTGTTTTTTTAACATCAGGAATTTTTCCAAAAACAGATATAGCCAAAGTAGGAGGGCTGTGTAAAACAAATCCATTTGATCCCCGGTAAGTTGCAGACAAGCTATCTTTCCCTGAAATTACAGGAATTTTTAGCGCTTCCATAAAAGCACAAACAGCATCAACTGATTGGTCTAATTTTCCAAGCCACTCTTCATCCGGAAAAGGCCAAATGTAATTATTGATCAGGGAGGCTTCCCTATAATCCCCACCTACAGCTGCATAGTTTGAAATGCTTTCGGTTGCTGCCCAAATACTTCCCCAATACGGATCAATTTTTGTTAATTTAGGATTCAATCCATGAGAGACAATCATTCCAAAATCTTTATCAAGCAGAGGTTTTACAACTGCAGCATCAGAAGGCCCATGCATGCCTTCTCCTACAAATGGAGGCAAAACACTGGTTCCCTGGACATTATGATCATACATTCTAAGAATTGGTTCTTTGGAATTAACATCCCCATTATTTAAAGTCTTCTCCAGTAGCTTAATCCATTCTTTTTCATTTTTAGGAGATTTCTCTATCTCTTTGCTCTTTGCTCTTCGCTCTTCGCCCTTCGCTATCATCACTCTTTGTGGCAAACCTTTGTGTAAAAACCTCATTTCCAAATCTCCCACTTTTTCTTTTCCAAAGTAAACCTGAAGTTTTTTGCTGCCATCAAATTCTGCAACCACCGTTGCCTCAACATTATATTTTTTACAAATCTTTAAAAAAGGCCTTAAATTATTTTTAGATAAAACTATCAGCATTCTTTCCTGAGATTCTGATACCCAAATTTCCCAGGGAGATAACCCCTGGTATTTAACAGGCGCTTTTTCCAAATTAACTCTTACTCCTAAATCTTCCCCCATTTCCCCAATAGCAGAGGAAAAACCTCCTGCCCCTAAATCCTGTACTGCCCTGATTAAATTTTTGTCCCGGGCTTCCAGTATTGCATCAAATGTCCTTTTTTCTTCAATGGCATTTCCTATTTGCACAGCCTGGGCATTAACAGATATTGTTCTCCCGCTCATAGCTGCTGAGGAAAAAGTTGCTCCATGAATACCATCTCTTCCTGTTCTTCCTCCAATCACGATTGCCAGATCTCCAAGTATTGGTTTACCTTTTTTGGCTTTTGACTTTGGTAATATTCCATAAGCTCCAACCAAAACAACAGGCCTTGCCCTAAAGTCTTTATCAAAATGAAAGGAACCATTGTTAGTAGGAATACCTACCCTATTCCCATAATCCCTGACTGCTGCAACCACTCTTTTTAGAATATAATCAGGAGGCAGGGTTCCTTCTAAATACTCTTTTTTATCTAAATCTGCCGGAGCTAAACAAAATATATCAGTTGATACAACTGCTTTTGCTCCCTGTCCTGTTGCAACAGCATCTCTGAATACCCCGCCCGATCCTGTCATTGCTCCGCCGTATGGTTCTATTGCTGAGGGGGCGTTATGGGTTTCTGCTTTTCCGTTAATTGCCCACCCGTCATAAAAATCCATCACTCCAGAATTATCTACAAATGCTGAAACAATATTTTTGTTATGCTTTAATGCTTCTTTTTTTAATCTGGTAAATAAGGGTTCTTTAACACCACCATCTAAAATAATCTTTGCCTTAAAAGTTTTATGAGAACAATGTTCACTCCATGTTTGAGCTAAAGTCTCAAGTTCTAAATCTGTTGGATCTCTTTTTATTTTTTCAAAATAATTTTGAATTACTTTCATTTCCTCTAAATTTAAAAAGAGTTTATCTTTGGAAAGCTCTAATAAATCTTTATCTGCCATTTCCCTTAAAGGAATTATTTTTGTTTCTCCAGGGACACTTTTTATAATCAAGCTTTTTGGCTCCTCCGAAACAATATATTCAATTAATGGATTAAGTAAGCGGAGTTTTTTAACAATATCTTTTACAATTTGGATTGTAAGTGAAGGACCAAAAAAACCATATTCAAAAGATGAATCAGCTGCGGTTACCATAATACCCAGACCGCCGGCAGCTTTTTCTATAGAGGTTACTTCTGGATTCATCACACCTGGTTTGTAAGCAACTTCCATACGGACACCTCGAAGGCGAAAAGGTAAAACAGGTTTATTTATGGTATAGCTTTGATAAATACTTTCACAAAAAACTTTTTCAGCCAACTCCTCAGCTTGTTTTTCATTTATCCCTTCCAATCTATAAACCTTTGCTGTTTCAACTTTTTCTATATTTTTAAATCCAAAATGCTTAATATCTTTTAAGACCTCTTCTCCTCTTAAATCTTTTCCCAAATTATTTTTTACTCTTATAACCTGTATCATTTATTTAACCTTTCTGAATCTCTCCATCCGATATCAGACCTGTAATGCAAGTTGTCCCCCTCGATATTTATTAACTCCATTGCTTTATATGCTTTTTTTCTAGCGTCTACAATATTTTTTCCTTCTCCAACTAAATATAAAACCCTTCCTCCATTAACTACATAATTTTTACCTGACCTTTTTATTCCTGCCCCGTAAACTTTAACTCCCTCTTTTAAGGCTTCTCCGATACCCTTTACTCTTTTACCTTTAACAGATGAGTAATCAGCCGGATACCCTTTTGCTGTTGCAGCAACTACTACCCTGATTTTTTTATCTACCTCAATTTTTGTTTTATTTATCTTCCCAAAAATTATAGAATCTGCAATTTTCAAAAAGTCATTTTTAATAGAAGGAATAATTACCTGTGCTTCCGGATCTCCCCACCTGGCATTAAATTCAATAATATAGACCCTCCCTTTTACCACCATCCCTCCTAAATATAAGACTCCTTTATATAATCTTCCCTCTTTGCCCATTCCTTCAATTGTTTTTTGAAAAATTTCATTAACCTGACTCTTAATTTTTTGATCAACAATCAAAGGGTTAGATACACAACCCATACCGCCTGTATTTGGTCCGGTATCACCATCAAAAACTCTTTTATGGTCCTGAGCAAAACCTACCACCTTAAAACTTTCTCCATCAGATAAAGCAAAGGCGGAAAATTCTTCTCCCTCCATCCATTGCTCCAAAAGAAATTTTTCCCCTGATCCGCCAAATTTATTCATTTGTTTTATAGCAGATAAAGTTTGCTCTAAGCTGCCCCCGGGTATTGCTCCTTTTCCTTCAGCAAGACCTGATGCTTTGATAAACCATTTCTTTTTAGGGTTTTTCTTAGCAAAATCTATTCCATCTTTTTGTGAATTGAATATATGAAACTCTGGTGAAGGAATATTATATTTTTTCATAAATTCCCTTGACCAGGCCTTATCCCATTCTATTTGACCAGCCTCTTTAGTTGGTCCAACAACTTGTACTCCTAATTTTAATAATTCATTCACCAACCCTATCTGCACAGCATTATCTTGTGCTACATCAACCAAATCTACTTTTTCTGACTTTACAATTTCCAAAATTTCTTTAACTGAGGTTGTTTTTAAATTAGGAAAAGTTAAAACTTGTCTTTTAGTATTAACCTGCATTAAGTCATTGCCAGGAATAACTAGGATTTTTTTAACAAATTTTGATTGCCCGTATTTATCCACCAAAGCTGCTCCTCTTCCGCCTCCATCAGTTATTAAAATTGTTTTATCATTTTGTTTTGTTAATCTTTTTAAAACATCAACATATAGTTTATTCTCTTTTATTTTTAATCTTTTATATAAAGAATCAACGGTATCTCCTTCTTTAATTTTCTCAAAACATCTTCCTAATACCGGACCGGAGTCTACTTCTAAAGACAGCAGGTGATTTGTTACTCCTGCATAAGTTTTCTTTTGATCTAAAAAGTTTTGAATTGCTTTATCAGTTAATTTTGCTTTATTCCATAAAGCATCTGTAGCATCTGGATTTTTAACAACCCCATCAATAGTATCTGGTATTAAACCAGGATGGGTATTTATAAATCTATTTGGGAAAGCGAGTACTGCTTCATCTAAAATAATTTGTTTCCAACCTGCCAAACAAATATAGTCTGGGTTTAATTTTTTTAATACGGAGAGGAGATCCTCTTTTTTGGAAACTATTCTAATTTTTAGATTATGTTTTTTGGCCCTTTCTAATCCTCTAGCATCTTTGGTATCACTGATAACTGCTATAATTTTTGCTTTAATTTTTCTTGAATTTATGCCATCAATAATTGCTTGTAAGTTAGTTCCTGTACCTTTGTTTGATATTAAAACAACCAATTTTTTCATAATCTAGTGATTATAGTCCACGCCTATTCTGCCCGTAAGTTAAAATTAACCTCCTTTTTTCTTTCTCCAATATCAACAGGGTAATTACCTGTAAAACAGGACGTACAGAGCAATTCCTCAGATAATCCAACTGCTTTTATTAACCCTTCATAGGATAAATAATGAATAGAATCAACTCCTAATTCTTTCCCCACCTCTTTAATATCTTTTTGAGCTGCTATTAACTCTTTTTGAGAGGGAGTATTTATTCCATAAAAATCTGGAAATCTCACGGGCGGGGAAGAAATTAACAGATGAACCTCTTTCGCCCCAGCATCTTTAACAAGTTTGATTATTTGCTTAGAGGTAGTACCTCTAACTATTGAGTCATCAATTAAAATTATTCTTTTACCAGAAATCGCATGGGGCATGGGATTTAATTTTAATCTCACCCCGCTTTTTCTGGTATGCTCCTCTGGCATGATAAAAGTTCTATGAATATAGCGGTTTTTAATAAGCCCCATTTCAAATGGCAGTTTTGATTTTCTGGCAAACCCAATAGCTGCTGGAATTGCAGAATCAGGAACCGGAATAACTACATCTGCTTTAATGTTAACTTCTTTGGCTAATTCTTCCCCCAAATTCTGTCTAACCTGATCAACACTTTTTCCCATTAAATTAGAATCCGGTCTGGCAAAATATACAAACTCAAAAACATCCAGTTTTTGTTTTCCTTTTTCCATTTGGATGCTTTTTAACTTATCAACAGCTGCTATAACCATTTCTCCAGGTCTAACTTCTCTTAAAAATTTTGCTCCGATAATATCTAAAGCACAAGTTTCTGAGGAAATAATAAATCCACCATTTAATTTTCCAATACAGAGAGGTCTTATCCCAAAACTATCTCTTACTCCAATAATTTTTTTCTCATCCATAACAAGCAAGCAAAAAACTCCTGTGAATAAGGGATAAGATTTTCTGATTGCTTCCTCCAAGGAGAAACCTTCTTTAACATAAAAAGCAATAGACTGCGCAATCATTTCTGAATCATTTAATCCCTTAATGGAGATTCTCTTGCTCTTTAGAAATTCTTCTAATTTTTTAGTTGATGGTAAATTGCCGTTATGAACTAAAACAATTGATTTACCATTTTTTGTTTTTATCAAAATTGGTTGTGCATGTGCATCCCAATTAGCTCCAGAGGTGGAATAACGGTTATGGCCAATTGCCAGATAACCTTTTAAGTTTTTCAGATCATCTTCTGAAAAAACGTGAGAAACAAGTCCTAAACCTTTTTTGAGATAAATCTTTTTACCATCTGAAGATGCTATACCTGAAGATTCCTGGCCTCTATGTTGAAGTGCCCAGAGGCCTGGGTGAACTAACCGGGCTGCCTCAAATCCCTTTCCTATTACTCCAAATATTCCACATTTCTCAGTCAACTCGTTTCCCATAGCCTAATATAACTAATTTGTCCCCTTTAGTCAAGTCTCCGGTGTAAAAATTGCATTTAGAAAATAGTGTATACTAATAATATAGACTTAGTATGGATTCCAAAAAATTTCATGTTGTATCTTTTAGGTATGCTTACGCCGGAATTGTAGCTGCCTTAAAAGAGGAACCTAATTTAAAGTTCCATTTTCTGGCAGGAGTTATAGTAATATTAATTTCCTTTTTCTTAAAAATTTCCAGGCAGGATTGGATAACAATAATAATATTAATTGGATTTGTAATAGCAATAGAACTGACTAATACCGCAATTGAGGCGGTTGTTGATCATTTTACCAGCGAAAATCACCCTGGCGCAAAACTGGCTAAAGATATTTCAGCCGGCGCAGTTTTGGTTGCTGCTGCAACCGCAGCTATTGCAGGAATCCTGACTTTCCTTCCTTATCTCACTACTGCGGTTTTACTTTAGGTTTTAGTTTATGGTAGATGAATATAACAAAAGATAGCCAAACAAAGCCAATAAGGTAAGCCCCTAATACATCAGAAAACCAATGGGCTCCCAGATAAATTCTAGATAAACCCATCAAAAAAATAGCAAAAAGGCAGATCCCCATTAAAAATCTTCTCAATAAACTATCCTTAAGCTGGGTATAGGAGATATAAAGTAAAAATCCATATAAAGACAGCGCACCTAAAACATGTCCTGAAGGAAAACTGTCTAATTTTATAAAATGCCCCATCTGATTAACAAGTTCTGGATCTGGCCGGGGCCTTGCAACTAGTATTTTAAAAATCTGGCTAAATGCTAATCCTCCTATGGTAGAAAAAACTAACATTAACGGGGCTTTTCTCTTTCCGGTTAAATACCCATATATGGCAAGAAGGATTACTAAGATTAATACCGGTACTGCATCTCCAATAAATGAAACAAATCTCATAAACGGTTCAAACCAGAAGGGGTTATACTGCTGAACAAATAAAGTAATATTTAAATCAAGTTTGAAATATTTATGCTGTTTTGCTGAGAATGTCAAAATAGCAAATGCCAGTGTTGTTGTAATTAAGAGATTCCTAAAGTTAAATGCTCTTTTTAAAAAAATAGGTTTTTTGACAAAGATTTCTTTTTCCCTGATATTCACTTTTTTAAATCCTTTTAAAGGGATCCTCTTTTAAGATTGTAATATTTTTAGGAACCTGCTTTTATCTTTAAATGGACCTATTACTTGCAAATTATATTTTTCTTTTTTAAAAATTTCCCTTGCTATATTTTGTATATCCTCAGAAGTTACTTTATCTATTTCACTCAAAAATTGATCAAATGTTTCAATCTCCCGGTCTAATACAAAATTAGTGCCAAAATATTCTGCCAAAAAATTGGTAGACTCAGACCTTAATGCTATCCTTCCTCTCATTATTTCTTTGGCTTTTTTTAACTCATCTTCAGTGACCTTTTCTGCAATAGTCCGTTCAAGTTCCGCCTTAATTACCTCTAAACCTTCATCTATTTTTTCCAGCTTCAAACCAGCATAGGCTGTAAATTCTCCTGTGTCTTGATAGCTGCCGTGATGTGCATTAACAGTATATGCTAGGCCCCTTCTTTCTCTTACCTGAATAAATAACCTGGAAGACATACCTTCTCCCAAAATTACACCTAATAATTTAGCTGCATATCTTTTTTTGTTATGCCGGTCAAAAGCTGAGACTCCTAAAACTAAGTTTGCCTGGTCTGTCTTCTTATAAAAAAGGTTAACTTTTGGCTTAGTTTGCTTAACTTCCTTAAAGGGCTCAAATTTGTATTGGGAATTTGCCGGTAAATCCAGGAAATAATCATCTGCTAATTCCTCAATATCCTTTGGTAACTTACCTGCATATACCAAAACCATATTTTTAGGTGAATAAAGGGAGGTAAGATAATTTACAAAATCTTCCCTGGTTAATTTACTAATAATCTCCTCTTCTCCTCCGATATCCCAACCAAGAGGTTGATCTCCATACTGTAATTTTTCGTAAAGCTCCCAAACAAAACGCGCTGGGTTATCTCTATACATTCTGAGTTCTTCTGTAATCACTCCCTTTTCCCGCTCAATTTCTACTTCAGCCAAAAGTGATTCCCTTAACATTGAGGATAAAATATCTGAGGCAAGTCTTATATGTTTGGCAGCTGATTTAATCCAGTAATAAGTAACTTCTTTCTCTGTAGCAGCATTATTGACAGCCCCAACCCCATCAACTAATGTGGCAATTTGTTCTGCAGTAGGATATTTGCGGGAGCCCTTAAAAAACATGTGTTCCAAGAAATGAGAAATACCATTAGTTTTTTTTGTCTCATATCTTGAACCGGCACCAACTGCAACCAGTGTAGTTACAGAATCAAGGTGCGGTAAAGAAATTGAAATTTGAGTTAAACCGTTTTTTAAAGTCTTAATCTGATGCATATTATTTAATATGTTTTAACATCTCATCAACTGTCTGCTGCACAGTCAGATTAGAATTATCTATTAAGATAGCCCCTTCTGGTATCCTTAAAGGAGAGACTTCTCTGGTAGAATCTTTCTTATCGCGCTCCAGCAAAGACCTTAGAACATCCTCATACTTAATAGCAGGGTTTGTTTTTACCAACTGATCATACCTTCTTTTAGCTCTTATATCATCCCTGGCAGTCAGAAAAAATTTGTGCTTAGCCGAGGGAAAAATTTCTGATCCAATATCCCTTCCTGTCATAACTATATTTTTGGACTCTCCCAGCTTTCTTTGAATTATTTTAGTTATTTCCCTCACCTCTTTTATTGCAGCAACAACAGGCACATTTTCTGTAACTTCTTTAAGATGTAATTTATCCATTAAATTTTCTCCGTCATTAAAAATTGTAAGACCATCAATAGAATCTCTAATCTCCAGTTTCAAATCTCTAAAAATATCCATTACTTTAGAAACATCATTAGGATCTATATTATTTTTTAATACAAGATAGGTCCCAGCTCTGTAGATCATCCCGGTATCGATATATTTATATCCCAATTTTCGAGCTAGTAAAAAGCCGACGCTATTTTTGCCGGATGATGTAGGACCGTCAATAGTAACAATATCCATTTCCACTAAAGAGTAAGTTTATCACATCTGTATTTTGCATGTAATAGTAAAATCTTTATTTAATGAATTTCAATGCAGCTGCTTTTCAATCCTAATGCGGGGGCCGTTTTGGGTATCTTCTACCTCATACCCCATTTTTCTGATGTCTGAACGGAGTTTATCGGACTGTTTAAAATCACCTGATTTTCTAACCTGTTCTCTTTGATTTACCAGTTTTATTACTTCTTCCGGTATTTCCGGGGGTTTCCCCGAAAACTCATCTAACTTTAATCCTAATATTTTATCCATCTCCAAAAGTGTTTTTACTTTTGCAGAAGACGGGTAATCAGATTTTACCATTTCCCAAAGGATTGCTACTGCTTGGGGAATATTTAAATCATTTGAAACTTGTTCCATAAAATCTTTCTCAAAACCCGCACAACCAATTTTTGGCTCTTCCCAACCGCTGATTATTCTTCTTAAATTATTTAGAGCATTTTGGGCAGCACTTAAAGATTGCCAGGTGAAGTTTAACTCATCCCTGTAGTGAGCTGTTAGAAATAAATACCTTAACGCCAGCGGGTCAAATCCTTTTTGTATAATTTCATCAATTCTATAAAAGTTTTTCTTTGACTTGCTCATCTTCTCCCCATCAACAATTAAAAAATTATGGTGCACCCAATATTTGACAAAGGGTTTTTTACCGGATGCAGCTTCTGACTGAGCAATTTCATTGGTATGATGAACAGGGATATGGTCTATTCCTCCTGTATGGATATCAAAACTATCGCCAAGATATTCCATTGACATAGCAGAACACTCAATGTGCCAGCCAGGAAATCCTTCTCCCCACCGCGATGGCCATCTCATTGTATGATCCTTAAAATGTCCAACAGTAAAAAACCAGAGTGCAAAATCTTGAGGATTTCTCTTTTGCTTATCTACAAAAACTTCTTCTCTGCTTGCTGCTTTTTTGTCTTCAAGTCTTTGGCCTGATAATCTTGTGTAGTCAGCAAATTTAGAGATGTCAAAATATACAGCATAATCTGTGATATAGATAAAACCTCTTTTTTCCAATTTTCCAATCAGCTTAATTTGCTCAGAAATATGTTCCGTGGCTTTGGCCACAACATCCGGTCTTTCAATATTTACCAACTCTGTTGATTTCCAAAAATAATCTTCATAAAATTTGGCTACTTCCCAAACTGTTTTGCCTGATTCTCTTGCGCCTTTTTCCATCTTGTCTTCACCAGAGTCTTCATCAGAAACTAAATGCCCTACATCAGTTATATTCATTACCAATTTTACTTCAAACCCGTTACTTTCCAGACTCCTTCTTAAGATATCATCTTCTACATATTTCCTCAGATGCCCAATATGGGTATAGTCATAAACTGTAGGGCCACAAGCATACATATTAACTTTTGGAGGATTAAGCGGAGCAAAGCCTTCAACCTTACGTGTTAGTGTGTTATATAGTTTAAACATTTTCCTTAACCTCCTTTGCCTCTTCCTCCTTTTAATTCAGGCATAGTTTCAGCAATATCTTCTCTTATCCCTTTAGCTTGAGTGGTTACCGCTTGGGGGAGCTGTGCTTTTTGAGCTTCCTCTTGCTCTGCTTTTTGTTGTTCCTGCTGCTGAGCTTGAATTCTTTGAGCTTCTGTTTGTTTATTTTCCTCTAATACTTTATTAACTTCTGCAGTATGCTGCTGATAGAATCTTACTTTTCTTCTTATTTCAGCTAAATCTTTTTGATCGTTAATCTGTTGTTGCTGAATTTGCTGGGGGGTAAACTGTTGCCCGCTAATTGATTGTCCCATTTCTTGAGCTATTTGTCCCAGCTCATTTTTAACATCCTTTACCACTTCCCCTGCAGCTTGCCCAGCTTCTTCGATAAATTGTTTTACTCCAGTTGAGTCAGACATGTTTACATTCTAAATCATGAGGAGGCGTACTCACAAGTAACAAAGCAAAATGGTTGAGTCTATTCTAATATTCTTTCCTTCCCTCTAATGCCCTGGACAAAGTTGTTTCATCTGCATATTCCAAATCAGATCCAACCGGAAGCCCCCTGGCAATTCTTGTGACCTTTATGCCCAGCGGGGAAATCAGTCTCTGAATATACATGGCAGTTGCTTCCCCTTCCATAGTAGGGTTTGTAGCCAAAATCAACTCTTTTACAATCCCGTCTTTTAAACGGGGCAGCAGCTCCCTGATATGAATTTCGTCCGGTCCGATATTTTCTAAAGGAGAAATAACTCCATGTAAAACATGATAAAATCCCTTGAAGTTAGCTTTTTCCAGAGCTAAAACATCTAAAGGATTCTCAACCACCATAATAATTGCCTTATCCCTTAAGGAATCAGCACAGATACTGCAAGGATCATCTTCTCCGATATTAAAACAAATTGAACAAAGTTTTGTCTTATCCTTCATGGCTAAAGCTGCCTCAGCCAGTTTCTGTGATTCTTCTTTTGGGGCGTGCAACAGATAAAAGGTTAGCCTTTGAGCTGTTTTGGGGCCGATACCCGGCAATCTTTCAAATGCCTCAATTAAATTCTGGATTGATTTAGGGATCTGTGCCATAGTGCGTGAATTTTATCATGTTATCTATGTCATTCCAAACTTGATTTGGAATCCATATAATAAACATGGGTTCTGACTTCCGTCAGAATGGCAATCATATGAACTATGTATATATTTTGGCAAGTAAAAGAAATGGGACTTTATATATCGGAGTAACTTCAGATTTACCAAAAAGAATTCATCAACATAAAAGTGGAAATCATGATAGTTTTACAAAGAAATATGATGTGAATCAGTTAGTATACTATGAGGGAATTGAGGATATAAATTCAGCCATTTGGAGGGAGAAAAATCTGAAGGCTTGGAAAAGACAATGGAAAATAGATTTAATTGAGAAGAATAACCCTAGCTGGAAAGATTTATACGCTGAAATAGTTACCTAATCCTAGTTAGCATGAGCGATTACAACATGGATCCTGAATCAAGTTCAGGATGACACTCCGTGTCACATTCCTGGCATACCCATCCCACCCATCAAAGGCTTCATTTCTTCAGCTGCCACTTTTTGTGATTGTTTTAGTGCTTCATTAACAGCTTCTGTAACTTTGCTTGGCTCCATATCCCCTGAAATTGACTGAACCTTTTGGTCTGCTGTCATCACCACAGTTACACCTTTATGTTCAATTGTAATTCTTATTTCAGCCAATCTTTTTTGTAATTCCATAGCCTGGTCTCTCATCTTTTTGAGATCCCCAAGCTGTTTTAAATTATCCATGAAACCCATATTTAGTTATTAGTTATTAGTTATTAGTTATTAGTTATTAGAAAATTCTACGAACTACCAACTATGAACTCTTTACTCCTTTGGCTGATTCTACCACATTTTTTAAAAGAGATACAATTGTTAAGGGACCAATTCCGCCAATTGTTGGACAGTAAAACCTGGCAATTTTTGAAACTTCATCCTCATTAATATCTCCAAAAATAACAGTCCTGCCATCTACCACTTCTTTACCAACTCCTACTGCCACCACGTAGCTTCCTTTTTTTAGATTTGATTTATTAATAATGTTTTTTACTCCTGTTGCCGAAATCACCACATCTGCTTTTTTAATAATCGGGTTGGGATTTTCAGTGGTCTTATCAACAACAAAAACTTCAAACCCTCTTTCAGTTAATAATTTAAGTGTTGGTCTTCCTGCTGCCTTACCTTTACCCAACAAAACTATTCTTTTACCCTTTAAAAAATCTTCTGCTTTTTTAAAACCCTCCAGCATTGCAAATGCTGTTAACATTTCCCAAACAGCCAGGGCTGTAGCTCCCCAAAATTTAGAATCATTTCTAAACCCATCCACATCTTTTTGCGGGCTGATCTCACTCTCAAAATCATCAAAATTCCAACCCTCATAAACTGGATACTGAACTATTATTCCGGTAATTTCAGGGTCCTTATCAAGCTCTTTTAAAGCAGCCAAACATTTTTCCCTTTCATTTTTAGAGAACTCATAAAGCCTGGCTTCAATCCCTGCTTTTTCTGCTGCTTTTAATTTATTATTTACATAAATTCTGGAGGAAGGATTATTATTGGCCAAGATTATAGCCAGGCGGGGTCTAAGATCTTTTCTTTCTATTTCTTTTTGGAGTTTCTTTAATATTGCTTCAGCTACTTTTTTACCAGAAACTTTCATGAAGAATACTATACCATAATGAAACGGACTAGTATTACAAAATATTAATCTATTCCTGGAACTGGAAATTTAGAACAGAAATTTTTAACCTCTTTGGATATGCTTATCAGTTTTTTATTTTTTGAAACTCTAACCTTAAACTCTTTCCAGAATTTACCTCTTTCTTCTTTATCTTTTGGCAAATATTCTCCTTTAACCTCCTCAATCACCTGGTTAATCCAACTTGCAACTCTAATCATATCTTTCTCTTTCATGCCACGGGTAGTTATAGCCGGTGTACCAAGTCTTATACCAGATGGATAAAAAGGAGGCATTGGATCATCCGGTACAGCGTTTTTATTTCCTACTATCCCGCCAATTTCCAGAGCCAAAGCAGCAATAGCACCATTAATATTTTTATTGCTAAGATCTATTAACAACAGATGATTTTCTGTACCCCCACTAACAAGATTGAACCCATATTTTGTAAGTTCTTCTGCAAGTTTTTTGGCATTTTTTACTATTTGAATCCCGTACTTTTTAAAAGATGCTGAAGATGCCTCTTTTAAACAGACTGCAATTGCAGCTGTTTGGTTATCATGAGGCCCGCCTTGAAGCCCGGGAATTATAGCATTGTCGATAAGCTTTGGCAGGTCAGGATTTTTTTTAAGTCCTCTTTCTGTCACCATAATCATTGCACCTCTTGGACCTCTGAGTGTTTTATGCGTTGTTGTTGTAACTATATGTACATATGGAACCGGAGAAGGATGCGCACCAGCAATAATAAGCCCAGTAATATGCGCAATATCAGCCATCAGATATGCACCTACCTTATCAGCGATTTGGGCAAACCGTTTAAAATCAATAATGCGGGGGTAAGCAGTAAATCCGCATACAATAATATCCGGCTTTTCTTTAATTGCCTGTTTTTCTATAGCATCATAATCTAAATGACCACCCTTCCCTAGAGTATATTGAACTGATTTGAAAAATTTTCCGGTTGCAGATACTGGCTGACCATGAGTCAAATGACCTCCAAATGCCAAAGATAATCCCATGATCTTACCTTTATAAGGCTCTAAAAGCGCAACATAAACAGCCAAGTTTGCTGGAGAACCAGAATGAGGTTGAACATTAACATACGGTACATTAAATAATTTTTTAGCTCTTTCTTGTGCAAGAGATTCAACTTGATCAACTACCTCATTCCCTTGATAGTAACGTTTCTTTGGATAACCTTCTGAATATTTATTTCCCAATACAGTTCCCATTGCTTCCATTACTGCTTGTGAGGCATAATTTTCTGAAGGAATCATTTCCAAGACTTCCCATTGTCTTTTTTCTTCTGCTTTAACTAGATTGTAAATTTGAGGATCAGTTGCTTTAAGAGAAATATCATTGGCTGCCATTTTAATGTAAGTATTGTTATCTAGCATTCAATAATTGTCAAGAGACAACTATGGCACCTATACCATCAGGCCACGTATAAGAGTTTGTACTATTGGGTTGTTTGCTTGGTATGTTTGAGATTATTTAAACAGAAACGACAGTGTTTTTAGATACCATGAAGAATCTTCTGAGATAATATCTCCAGTAGAAGCATTTAGGGTGTATCTTACATTGGATTTAACAGGTAAAAAACCCAGGAACTTATTTTGCCTGATTGTATCAACCTTATATACACTAGAAACACCACTACAAAGTGATTCATCATCTCCTTGTAAGTCACAGCTATCTAAACTAGTTGAAGTGATGGTCAGGGTATTTGGTTGAGCTTTGGTATATGACTCTAGCTTTTCTTTTGCTTTTGATGGATTTAATACTTCTACGTTTTGATCCTTTGTTTCTACAGTAATTATATTTTCCTCAATTTTTACTGGCAGTGAAGTTCTAGCAATAACTCCACCTGAATTAATTACCGTTTTTCCGTTCTCAACTTTTAAAGTTAAAACAACACATGGTTTTGGCTTACACTTTTCTGGATCGGACGATATAACAACCTCATTAAGCTTTTCAGACTCCACAGTTTTAGTAATACCTTTATCATCTGTACTCTCGATCTTTTTTGTTCCATCAGTAGGTTTTATCTCAATCTTTCTGGTTTTTGTCTCTGGATAAAAGGGCGGTTCATAATTTTTGCCGTTCCATTTATGATAGTTTTTAGCATGACAAGAACCAATATCCAAACACACAGGACACGAGGACACAAGTTGGCAACGAGAAGATGAACAGGATTGAGAATCAAACCCATGACAGTAACTTTCATCTACAAGCTCAGGATTAACAGGTTTTGTTATTGGGGTCTGTTGAGGTGAGGTAGATGAGACGGGTTTAACAGTCGCGACTGGTAGTTGGATTGATTTATAAATTGGTTCAGTAACGGGAGTCTGCCCAAAAACTTTAACTGGAAAACCTAAGATACTTAAAGCAAGTAAAATAGTTAGTATTTTCACTACCTGATTATATGATACCTAGTTTTGAACTGCAAATATTTGGTTATGTTGTTAATGTTGAAAAAGTCCCTACGTGTAGGTACTAATTTCAAAGGTTTTTGAAGCTAAAAACTGTAAAAACACAGACTCCTTATACTTATATAAATATAAGAGGCTGTAAAATGGTCTATAACCTATAACAGAAGAAGCAAATTAAACACATAACCCCAAAACTCAACCTCCAAAACCTGATACAATTAACATAATCAAACTATTTATGTATGAACAAAAAAACTACTATTCCAAAATCAAAAGATCCAAAATCTAAGGAACTAACAGAATACTTCAAAAAAGGTGGCAGAGAAGGAGCAAAGAAAGATTTTTTTAATTTAGTGAAGAAGGCTGCACAGAAGTTAAAACCCTAACCTCAGCAACTTGTTTAAGCAACATATCAAACATTAATCCATTGTACTTTCTGTGATTGTATCTCCAGGCGTATTCATCAATGTAGGCTTGTAGGTATTTCTTGCTTACTACCCTATATACCCCATAAACTCCTCTTTTAAGTATTGACCAAACATTTTCTATGTTTTGGGTATGAACCTCACCTTTTACAAACTGTAGAGATTTATGGTTAACCGATTGGTGATCATAATTGTGATATTTGAGTTGAAGATATCCTCCCCATTCATCAGTATAAACTTTAGCGTTAGGAGAAATATTATCCTTGATTTGTTTAAGTAACGTCCATTTACCAGTGTTGGGAATATGTTTTAAGTACACTTTATCTCCACCTTTTATACCTCTTTGCACCATTCCCATCACAACTTCTTTCGATATTTCATTATAGTTTGGTTTAAAGGCTCTATTCTTGCCTTTACCTCCAATGAATGTTTCATCTATTTCAACTTCCCCATCAAGTAATTCACCATTTCCCTCAAGTCCGCCCGTATTTGCCATTAACATTCTGATCTGTTTAAACATCCTCCAGGCTGTTTTGTATGTTACACCTAACATTCTTTCTAACTGTTTTGCTGAAGTTCCTGATCTTGTTTGAATCATAATATACATGGCATAGAACCACAGCTTTAATGAGGTAGTTGATTTTTCAAATATAGTCCCAGCTAAAGGATATACCTGGTTCCTACAAAATTCACAGGAGTAGCACATCCTACTTTTCAATTTGTAATGATTAGTTATCTTGTTACAAGTAGCGCAATGGACGCCAGAGGGAAATCGTTGGTTTTTAATTTCTTCTAAACAGGAGTCATCATCGGGAAATCTACTCCAAAACTCATTGAGGCTAAATTTATCTTTCACACAATTAGTGTATCAAATTATCTACGTGCTGTCAAGGGATAACTACCACAACTATAATAATTAGCAAAATTGTTTACATTAATCATCCGATCGTAGTATTAATGTAAATGGCAAAAGTAACAAACCAGAATAACTTAATTAAAAGTGTCAGAGCTGAAAATTTCTGCTGCTGCTTTAATTATCTCATCATCTGCTGCTACCTCAATATTGGCAATATCTTCTCTTCTTTGTGGTCTGGTTCCTAAAACTGTTGAAACTTTGATGCTTCTGCCTAAAATATCTGAAAGAATTGATTCTAAAAGATCTCTATTTTTTGGAGTTTCCAGAATTCTTTGATGAAAAGAGTATGGAACCTCCATAAATATAGTAGTTTCCGTAGAGCTTGTAATATTAATAGACCTTAAAAGAGCTTCCAAAGAAAAATTATATGGTCTTATTGTCTCCAAAACAAACTGCCATTTTTCTTTTATCTTGGCAATATCAGCGGAAGAGGAAACAGATATATCCACATCACTGGTAGAAACAACAGGGGTAGTGAATACTTCCGTTTTTACTTGTATTGATTTTATCTCTTCCAGTTTTGACATTTGAGTTCCGGCATTTAAGTTTTCCTGGCATATCTCCACCACTGCCATTTCCAGGGGTAAAGAAACAATTGTTGTAAATTTTAATTTTTCAAAAGCCTTCTGCAAAATATCTAAACTGCTGATTATCTCTTGACTGGTGAAATTTTTGGCTAATTTTTCTAATTGCTCATATTTTTCCAAAACCTGGTATGGTTTTACCAAATTTTCTCCCAGATTATGTTTAATAAACATTAAGTTTCTTAAACTATCCATTATGGAAAGTGTTAATTCTTTAATATCAACTCCTGAGTCAGCCTGTTTTAAAATAACAGACAAACCAAAAGTTGTATCTTTATTACTGAGGGATTCCAGTAAACTCAAAACATCCTCAAAACTGGCAGATTTTAAGGATTTGTGTAAACTTTCTAAGGTAATTTTTCCCGCTGTTGAGGATATTTGATCTAATAACTTTACTCCATCCCTGAAAGACCCTTCGGCTTTTTTAACCAACAATTTTAAAGCCTCCTCATCAATATCAATTTTCTCAAGACTTATTATCTTGTTAAGAGCTTCTAAAAGCTCATCTGGTGATGCCAGTTTAAAATCTAATCTTTGTACCCTTGAAAGAATTGTTTGAGGCAATTTGCCCACATCTGTAGTTGCCAAAATAAAGACAGCGTGTCCAGGCGGTTCTTCTAAAGTTTTCAATAGAGCATTAAAAGCCTCAGCAGTTAACATATGAACCTCATCAATTATGTAAACTTTTTTCTTAGCAGAAGTTGGAGAAAGTTTAATCTTTTCCTTAAGCGAACGGATATCTTCTATGCCCCTATTTGATGCAGCATCAATCTCAATTAAATCTAAATTAGATCCATCAGTAATTGAAAGGCATGTCTGACATGCATTACACGGTACTTCACCTTTACCCTCACAATTTATCATTTTAGCCAAAATTCTGGCTGTTGAGGTTTTACCTGTTCCGCGCGGTCCTACAAAAAGATAAGCATGAGATATTCTGTTTTTTTCAAAAGCTCCCAGGATAATTTTTCTTACAGCTTCCTGGCCGATTAAATCGTTTAACGTCTGCGGGCGGTATTTTAAATAATACGCAGCATTCTTTTGCAGATGATCCATATTTTGATTTACCGCTCTCAGTGGTGAGTTCCCAACAGGTGGTTTACCCCATGTTCAACCAAGGTTTTTATTTCCTCATCAACAGAAATACCGTCTAAGGAGGCATCTTCCAAAACCTGGGGGTATGAAATTATAATATCTCCAAGTCTTAACCATTTATCAGGTGAAGCTATAAAACCAATTCTTGGGATATGCTGCAGACTAGATTGATGAGAATCTTCCAAAGCAAAAGATAAGATATCAGTAGTTGAGTCTATCCCCCGGTATTTGCGGTTAAGCTCATGCATTTTCCGGTCCCCAACGATATTGACACCCAACTCAACCTTTCCACCAATCCTATGCTTTTGCAGAAGCTGAAGAACCGCTGTTTTAATAGCAGTTTTATTAACATTATATCTTGGATCAGACGAAACAATGATGTTAATCATGAAAGTTTACTTCTAACAATGCTCCTCACTATATTCCCATCAGCCCTTCCTTTAACCTTTCCCATCACTACCCCCATTACCTTCCCTATATCCTGTATGCTTTTTGCGTCTACTTCACTTATAGTGTCTTCAACCAGTTTAGTCAACTCCCCGTTTGAAAGTTGGTCTGGCAAATAGCTTTCCAAAACCTTTAATTCAGACTCTTCTTTTAAAGCTGAATCCTCTCTTGCTCCCTGCCTAAATCCTATTGCAGCCTCTTTTCTCTTTTTAGCTTCTTTCTGAATTACGCTTATAACGTCTTCATCTGAAAGCGCTTGGCCTTTCTGAATCTCAAAGTTTTTTACCTCAGATAAAAGTAACCTTAAAGTTGAAACTTTTACTTCATCTCTTTTTAGTTGTGCCTGCTTTAACTCTTCCAGTATTTTATCTTGTAACATATCTCTTGCAAAAATTTACCCGCCATACCTTCTTGCACGCATAATTTTGCGCCTTTTTTCCGCTAAATATTCCTGCCTGCGTTGTGAGGGTTTTTTATATACTGATCTATCCCTTATTTCCTGCACCAATCCTTCTGCCACTACCTTTTTCTGAAACTTCCTGATGACAGAATCGGTACTATCACCGGGATTTGCTTTAACAATAATACTCATAAATAAGTTATTAGTTATGAGTTTATAGTTCATAGAAGAATTACTACGAACTAATAACTACCAACTAATAACTAATTTCACCTCCTTTGGTGAAATTATACCATCTTCTTCCAGTTACCGCCTAGTAAGTGAAAATGGAGGTGAGGAACATGCTGCGCTTTTCCGCCGTTTACTACTACCCGGTAACGATTATTTTGCAGATTGTTCTCTTTTACTAATTTCTTAGCAACTATATAAACCTCAGACAATAAAGTAGAGTGTTCTTCATTAATATCTCCAATACTTCTAATGTGTTTTTTAGGTACTATCAGGAGATGAATTTCTGCAGAAGGGTTTATATCAGTAAAAACAACCACATTTTCTGACTGGTAATCAAATTCTTTAGGAATTTCTCCTTTGATGATTTTGCAAAAAATGCAATCTTCCATTAACTGCCTACTATTTTTTTAAGTAAGTCCAATGTTCTTGTCTGCCTTAAGGCGTGTTTTAAGTGTAACCTTGGTTCTTGGGCTTCAAATTGTTTTTTAACTCTGGCATCCTGAATTTTATCAACTTCAGCCTGAAGCTCGCTGTCTGTCACTGTGACATTTTCCATCCTGGCAATATCCGCAAGTCCCAATTCCATTCTGACATTCTTCTCAGCCTGTGCTTTCCACTCATCTTTAATCTGTTCTAAAGTTTTACCTTGTCCTTTAAGGTAATCTTCAAGCAAAAGCCCCATGTCTGCAACTCTCCTCTGAAGGGAAACAAGCATTCTGTTTAATTCATCTTGAATTAAAACATCAGGAAGTTCTACTGTGGTAATTTTTTCCACTTCCTGCAGTATAGCTTCTTCATAATCCAATTCATTGTTGTAGGTAATATTTGCTTCTAAATCTTTTCTAACTTTTTCTTTTAAATCAGTCAGTGATGTTGTTCCCATGGCTTTAGCAAAAATATCATCAGGGCCTTCTGCTTGTCCGTTACTGACTGGCTGTGCTGGTTGCTGGGACTGCCCCCCGCCTTGAAAACTAATAGACCCGCCTTCTGCTGCTTGCTGAGCTGCTGTTTGAGGAGCAGGGTTTCTAGCTTTCCATCTTTTATACAAGTCGTCTATTACCTTATTTACTTCCTCATCAGTTACAGGTTTCGGGGTGGGCCTTTGGACTTTTATACTTTTGTAATTTCCAACACTTACCGCAGGCCTGTTGGTAATAGTTGCCCTAAATTGAAGCTGCTGGCCCTTTACAAAAGAGTTGAGATCATATTTTGGGTAATCAATAGGAACTATGTCTGTATCTTTCAAAGCCTCAATCAAAAAATTAGGCATGGCCATTTTAAGAACCTCATCTTGTAATTTGGTTCCTAAGTGTTGTTCAACCATATTGAGCGGGGCTGTGCCTTTCCTGAAACCTGGAAGCTCTACATCAACTGCCATTTTCTGTAAAGTTTGATCCCAGGTTGGCTGTAAATCTGCCCATGGAACAGTCACAGAAACTTCCACTATACTCTTTGGTTGTTTGACAATATTCTTAGCAATCATAACTAGCTGAATAATGTAGCAGAAAAGAGGCTTAAAATCAATTAGCGGTTACTATTTTAATAACCTGATCCAAAGTTAAAAACTTTGTCTCTTTTTCTGATCTTTTTTTAATTTCTAATTTATCTTGGGTTTTTCTGGAAACTACCACTCTGTAAGGAATACCAATTAAATCACAATCTGCAAATTTGGCACCAGCAGATAAATCCTGCCTATCATCAAATAAAACTTCAATCCCTTCAGCTTGTAGTAATTTATAAGTTCTTTCCGCTTCACGCTTCACGCTTTCCGCTTGTAAATCAAGTCCAACTAAATGGACCTGGAATGGAGCCACAGATTCAGGCCAGATAATCCCTTTATCATCATGGTAAACTTCCACTAAAGTTGCCAGCGTCCTTCCCAACCCTATACCATAACAACCCATGTAGTAAGGTTTTTCTTTTCCATCTGTATCTCTAAAATTTGCCCCCTTCATCTTGGAGGAATAATGAAAACCTAATTGGAAAATATTCCCCACCTCAATCCCTCTTTTTTCCTTTAAGGGCCCGCTTCCATCAAAAGCCAAGCATCCTTCTTTCGCCAAAGCAATATCAGAAACTATATCCACTTTATAGTCTCTTCCCATATTCATATTTAACAAATCTATGTGCTTTTTATTTGCCCCGCCATAGGCATTTTTGATGGTTGATAAAGTCTCATCAGCAACAATAATAAGCTCTAGACCCTTTTTGACAATATCTTTTATACCAACAGGTGAGATAAATCCTGGCTCTGAATGAATCTTTTCTCTTATTTCTTCCTCTGTTGCATGACGCAGCTGGTAGACTTTAACAACATGCTTTAGTTTTACTTCATTTACATCAAAATCCCCTCTGATAATTGCTAAAATAAATCTGCCATTTTCATCAACAAATAAAACATCTTTTATCTGCTGCCAAAGAGGTAGTTTGTGAAGCTTTACACCATCCTCCATGGTTTTACCCCTGACTGCCTCAACTTCTTTTAAAGGCTTTTCTTCTTCATTAATATTTTTCTTGTCAGGTATAAATTTTGCTACATCTTCATGGGCATTGTAACCCTGGCCATTAGTTAAATACCTGCTTTCCCCTATTTCAGATTCCACTACAAATTCGTGGCAGTAATCTCCCCCAATATAACCGTTATCAGACTCAACTACCTCAGTTTGGAGGCCCAGCTTTTTAAAAATAGCAGAATATGTATTTTTCATGTTCTCATATTCTTTCTTAAAATCTTCCTCTGTTGGATGAAATGAATAAGCATCCTTCATCACAAATTCCCTGACTCTTAAAAGCCCTCCTCTTGCCCTTAGTTCATCTCTAAACTTTGAGGAAAATTGATATAAATTAAAAGGTAAATCTTTATAACTTATTTGAAATTTTCTGACTAAATCAACCAACATCTCCTCAGCTGTCCCACCCAAAACAAATTCAAATTCATTCCTGTCTTTAATACTCATCAACTCAAACCCAACAGAATTTGTTCTGTTAGTTTCTTCCCATAAAGCTTTAGGGTGCAAAACTGGTGTTATCATTTCTTGTGCACCAGCTTTATCCATTTCCTTTTTAATAACCTGCTGGATTTTTTGTTGGACTTTTAATCCGAGAGGCAGCAGATAATACCTACCTGCTGTTGATTCCCTGATAAATCCAGCCCTGTAAAGCAGTTTGTGAGATGCCAATGCTGCATCCTTAGGAGTATCTTTAATTGTCTTTCCAAAAAGCTTTGAATATTTCATAGTTAAATATTAAAAAATCCTTGTAAAGGAAAGGTTACCTTAGTACCCGCCCTTTCACCTCTTGCTATTCTTACTATAACATCTTGTACTCTAGCTCCTGCAATATAGGCAACTTTAGTAACATCCGTTAAAAATTTTCTTGCTTCCAAAACCTTGGACTGCGCCCCGCCTGTACCATTTGTATTTTTTTCAAAATACACTATTCTTTCTAGATCCTCAAGAGCTGCGATCTGCTCAATTATCTGATCATATTTATCTAAAATTCCTGGCCTTTCAGTCAGCATTAATAAAGTTCTAGCACCAATAATATAGGCAATAGATCTAGCCAATCTATCATTATCAACAGACAGTATCTGCTCTTCTGTTGTAGGATCATATGCAGCATCTGGCCCATTAACTACTACTGCTCCATATTTTTCTGCTATTAAAAGAGGGCTTCTAAAATTACCGATATCTTCATCTTTTAATAGAGCCTCACCTGCTAACATCTCTTCTTTAGCAAATGCCCTTCTCCAGCCATCCATCAATTCTGGCTGGCCAAAAATAGCTGCAACTTGTTTATTAACAACAGTACTTTCTAAATCAGGTACAAGCACTCTACCGCTACCTATGGCTCCAGAACTAACTAGTACCACTTGTGTATTATATTTTTTTCTAACATAACTTATTTGTCTGGCAATATCATCCATAAATGGCAAATCAAGCCCATTACCATTTTTGACAATTACACTTGTGCCAATTTTTACTATCATTTTTTCCACTAAAAAAGCACCTCCTTAATCTCAAGGACGGTGCTTATTGACCGTGTTACCACCTTGTTTTGTTAAAACATCACTATTTTAACCTTACCAGCTGACTTTTAGTAAAAAATATCAGCGTCCCAATTTACGGTTGGGCTTTCCGTGTATGCTTATCGAAAAGTCAAACTTCTCTATCGCACCCAGCCTGGCCTGCCTTTTGGGCGACCGAAAGAGTAGGAATCTCTTTCAAAGCTTTTAGGGCGAAGCCCGCAAGCTCCGCTTATAATTTATATTATAGCTTTTTTGGAAGTTTTTGCAAGGCTTTATCAAATGTATAAATTTCAATTCCTTCTTCCTGCGCCTTAGCATGAAGAAAACAATCAACTAAAGATAAATTATTCTGTACGTATAGTATGAGTGCACTTCTTAAAATATCCCGTTCTTGCATCTTAAAATAAGGCATATCAACTATGGTTTGTAATTTATCAACTACTTCCTGTTTGGAAAATCCATAATATTTTTCAAGTGCAAAATCAATCTCAAATATGATTATTTGTGGGACTAGAAGAACAATTTCTGATTTTTTTGCTTTGTGTAAAATCTCTCCGAATCGCTCTTTCTGACTAGGGATATCATTAAGTATAAACCTCAAAAACGCGTTTGTATCGACTATAAAAGAGGTCATTTATTTTTCTTGGCATACTCATCAGCCATAGCTTGAGCTACAAATTCATGTAACTCTCTGTTAGATAAAGGCTTCTTAGTTGTTTTTAAAGATCCCCCAAGATCCAGAAAATCCCTAACTGGCTTAACGATAATTTTACCATCCTCTTGTGAAACTATTGCTTGCCTAGTTTTATCTAAACCTAGATCTCTTCGTATTTTAGCCGGGATACTGATCTGACCTTGTGAGGTAACTGATACTGTATATGTCATAATACATTAATTATACCATATTACATTACTCTTAATGAGATACATTAATTAATTTCAGCGTATTTGCTTGGAGATATCTGAATAGGTGATTAAAAATGCTAAAGCCAAAAGAAGCGCAAAACCTATTTGATGAATCAATGCTTCCACGTCTGGTCTAACTTTTTTCTTAGTTATAGCCTCAATTATTAAAAACATTAATCTTCCTCCATCTAAAGCAGGGATAGGTAATACATTAAAAATAGCAAGAGTCAGAGAGATTACTCCCACAAACCAAAGATAAAATGGGGCAGCCTTTACTCCTTCGCTTAGTATATTATTACTTACAATAGCCAAGCCCACAGGACCACTGACAGATTCTGAGGCTTTTTTAATATTTCCTGTCACTATATCCTGACCAAGCTTGCCCAAACCCGCAAATGTAGCTTTGGTTAAATCCCCAGAGTAAGTTATGCCGGAAAATATTTTTTCAGATATACTCCCGTATTGTTTTATAGCTAATGGACTAAAACCAATCCCCACCAAAAAATCTCCACCTTCAACTTTTTTGGGGGTAATGGTTATTGTTTTTGGGTTTTGTCCTTCAATATCGGCAATAGTTAATTCTACTGGTTGACCTTGCTTCTCTTTTATAAAACTTCTGGCATCCTCAAACTCTTTCACCTCTTTACCATCCACTTTTACAACTCTATCTCCAACCTTTATTCCTGATTTTTCTGCCGGGAAATCTTTTTCCAATCTGCCAACAAATGCTGCCGGCTCTGCTGTTGGATAGATTATTCTAAAGTTTTGATAAATAATAACTGCATAGAAAATAGTCCATGCTAAAAACAGGTTCATTGCCACTCCTGCAACAACTACCAATATTCTTTTCCAGGATGATTGTGCTGCAAAAGATCTGGGATTTTTCAAAATATTTTTATCTGAGGAATCTTCTCCTAAGAGCCTGACAAATCCGCCTAAAGGCAGGGCATTTAAAGAGAATATTGTCCCGCCAATTTTCTTACCCCAAACTTTGGGAGGGATTCCAAACCCAAATTCCTCAACTTTAATACCAAATTTTTTAGCCATCAAAAAATGACCAAACTCATGGATCAGGACTAAAACCAGTAATGTAAATATGAAAATAATTATGGAAATTATCATATTTGCGTTAACTCTTCTTCTTTTGCTTTTCCAAACTGCTCAATTTCCGCCATCTTTTTATCTATTAGCTCCTGTAATATTTTTTCCCTCCTGAAAAATTCATCTTCACCATACTGCCCATTTTCTGATTCCTGCTTCCAATTATTCCGGAAATCCTGTCTGATTTGTCTTAATTCTACCCTTACCTCTTCCATTTTTTGATGAAGCAGCTTAATAAATTCTTCCCTTCTTTCACTGGTTAATGGCGGTATTGGTAAGCGGATCAGGTTACCTTCATTTGAAGGATTGAGACCTAAATTAGCTTCCTGAATAGCTTTTATAACATTTTGTAAGATAGAAACATCCCAAACCTGGACTGTCAGTAAAGTAGGTTGCGGAACAGAAATATTACCCACCTCCACAAGTTTCATTTTTGATCCATAAGCCTCAACCAGAATATTTTCAATTAAAGAAGGACTCGCTCTGCCAGCCCTGATACCAGCAATTTCCACTTTAAAATGGTGCAGGGCTTGTTCAATCTTTTCAGATGGTTGGGTCAGTACTGGATCCACTGGATTTATTCTCCTAAGGCAACTCTCTCAAACCTGCCTATTTGTATATTCTCGCCTAACTTTCCAGAAACTGATTTAACCAGTTGGTCAACAGTTTGAGTATTATCCCTAACATACTCTTGGGTTAATAGGTCTTCCACGGAAGAAGGGTTCATAGAAGCAATTTGTAAAACAAGTTCATGAGCTAAACTTTTAAAATCCTCAGTTCTTGCCACAAAATCTGTCTCACAAAGTAATTCCACTATTACTCCGACTTTACCGCCATGGGAATAGGTTTCTACAAATCCAGCTCTCACTTCCCGCCCTCCCTTAGAAACTGCTTTATCCAGTCCCTTTTTCTTCAACCAGTCCTTAGCTTTTTCCAAATTTCCCTCAGCTTCTTTTAGGGCTTCTTTACAATCAGCAATCCCAGCTCCTGTTTCTTCTCTTAATCTTTTAATGTCTTTTATATCCATATCCCCTTACTCTACTATTCTTTCTGAATCTTTAACCGCCTTTTTCTCAACCATTTCTTCTGCTGCTGCCACTTCCTCTTTTAACTTTTCATCAACTTCTTCTTCATTCCTCTCTCCGTTTTTAACCAAGGCAGCTTTTTCCACTCTTTTAGCCTCTTTTTCTGCAGCTTTTCCTGCCTCTTTTTTGCCCTCTTCATATGCTCCTGCTACTGTCATAGCTAATATTTTAATAGATTTTATGGCATCATCATTTCCTGGAATTGGATAAGCTATTTCTGACACATTACAATTTGTATCTGCAATTGCCACAATTTGTATTCCCAACCTATTTGCTTCCCTAATAGCTATATTGTCTGAGACTGCATCAATTACAAAGATTGCATCTGGTAATTTTTTTAAATCCATAACTCCCCTGAAATCCTTGTATAGTTTATCCATCTTTCTATCAAGAAGTAGTTGTTCTTTTTTCGTATATTTGGAGAGCAGGCCTTTTTCTTTTTGTTCTTTTAAATCTTTTAAAAGAGTAATTCTTTTTTGCATTTGCTCAAAATTAGTCAAAAATCCACCCATCCACCGTTCTATTAGAAATGGTGCTGCCAGTCCTTTTGCTAATTCTTCTATAATCGGCCTGGCTTGTTTTTTAGTACCTACAAAAAGCAGAACCTTACCATCTTTCCCTAAGTTATATACCATTTCACAGGCTTCTTTCAGGTATTTTTCTGATTGGGTAAGATCAAGAATATGCACGCCTTCTCTGGCTCCATAAATATAGGGCTTCATCCTTGGATGACCACGCCTAACTTGGTGTCCAAAATGAACACCAGCTTCTAAAAGTTCCTGTAATGTTGGTATCTTATACATATAGTCTCTTACAACGAAGTTGAAGCTTCGCTCATCCTCCTCATAGTTTGTGGCTACAGAGACTTAAACTATGAGTGTGTAATAGCTTGGTATTTTAACAGTCTAGTCAGGATAAATCAACCGTTAAAATTGTAACTGCGCTGGCTTTAATAGTAATTCCTTTGACATTATGCAAAAAAACTATCTATACTGGATTAAGTAAGTAGCTGGAGTATTTAAATGAAAAAACTTTCTGTCCTTGTTATCTTCCTTTCTGCCTTAA
>CAZDFU010000011.1:0-34359 GCA_964504985.1 uncultured Gammaproteobacteria bacterium | reverse complement strand
CCACCATTCTTCTTAAAGAACCTAAAGGTAAAACCTGCGCTACATCCTTACTCTTTTTTAAATACTCTAAAATCCTATCCGCCTGCCCGTATGCATATGGCAGAAGCATTCTTTTTACTGTTCCCTTTTGTATTTGTTCCAGGCTAGAAAGAATATTTTGGCCTAATTTAGAAGAAAAACCCTTTTTTATAAGTTCACCTGATTTCAGTTTCTTTTTTTATTCTCCTAAATTCCTTACTCCTAAATCAGCCAGTTTTTGGGCTGTTTTTGGCCCAACTCCGGTAATATCTAAAAGTTCAAAAACTACCCTGGGAATTCCCTTTTCAATATCCTCAAAATGCTTGACTTTACCTGTTTTAAAAAGCTCCTCCAAATAACCCTGGATTGAAACTCCCAAGGCTGGCAGATTACCCAGTTTACCCTCTTCCCATAAATCTTTTGCCTCAGAAGTGGAATGTTCAATGGAATCTGCAGCATTTTCATATGCCCTGACCTGAAAAATATTGCCAATTTTTTTTATTGTGTAGGCTGCAGCCACATTACGCAAGACCTTGGCCAATTGTTGATTGGAGAGTTCCACAATGTTAATATATCACAGTCTGACATTTTGGGCTCGAAGTGTAACGGTTTGCACGACTCCTTGTCAAGGAGTAGGCAGCGGGTTCAACTCCCGTCGAGCCCGCCACAATCATCTCGTTATCACTCGTGATTATGGCAACCCAATTTACTAAATTTACAATTAAAACTTAATGATAATCTGAATTTTACGAGACTAATTGTGGCTCGCATTTACTTCTAGGATATAATTAAATTGTGTTTTACTACTTCTATATTCTCCAGAGCCAAAAGAATAGGAAATTGTATCTTGGTTACACCGCTGATCTTAAAGAAAGATTAAAATCTCACAATGCTGGTAAAAATAACGCTACAAAACCAAATGTTCCATATGAGTTAATATATTATTCAGCTTTTAGAAGCGAACAAGATGCTATTGCTTGCGAGAAATACTTTAAAACAACAGTTGGATGGAAAAGAATCCATAAAATGTTGGAAAATTATCTCAAAAATTAATTTTGAAGTTTACTACGTTCACAAAGATGAAGGTAGGCTAAAAGTGTTCAGGTCCTGTTACACTTAATCACACTCTTCGAGCTTCTTCTGCTATAATCAAGGTCAATAAAAGAGTTTCCATGGAAATAATAATCATACTTTTTCTTATTTTTCTCAATGGTATCTTTGCTATGGTTGAAATTGCGGTTATATCTGCCAGAAAATCAAGACTGCAACAGATGGCAAATGAGGGCAGTAAAAGTGCCCAGGTAGCTTTGGATCTTGCCAATTCTCCTAATAAGTTTTTATCTACCGCCCAAATAGGCATCACTTTGGTTGGCATCTTGGCTGGTGCATTCGGAGGTGCAACTATTGCTAAACAATTAGCTTCATATTTTGAAACTACACCTTATCTTGCCCCATATAGTGAGGCAGTAGGAATTGCTATAGTAGTTGCCAGCATCACTTACCTTACTTTAATTATTGGTGAACTTGTCCCAAAAAGATTGGGGCTTAGTAATCCTGAACTTATTGCATCTCTAGCTGCTTATCCCATGAATTTATTATCTAAAATAAGTACACCACTAGTATATCTGCTAAGTATTTCTACAGATTTTATTTTACAGCTGCTTCAAATTAAACCTAAGAAAGAAACAGTCAGCCCAGAAGAAGTTAAAATGCTTATTCGGGAAGGTACAAAAGTAGGTGTTTTTGAAGCTGCTGAAAAAGATATTGTTGAAAGAACTCTTGGTTTAGGAGATAAAAAGGTCAATACTTTAATGACTCCTAGAAAAGAGGTTGTCTGGCTTGGTATAGACAGCGCGTATAAATCTATCCGAAGCAAAATTGCCAAACACCCTCATTCCCATTTTCCTGTATGCAGAGATAACCTTGATAAAGTTTTGGGTATTGTTTTGACTGAAGATATTTTGGCAAACTTCCTGATAGAAGAAAAAATTGATTTAAAGAAGTTTCTTCGCAAGCCTCTTTTTATCCCAGAAACAACTGACGGATTAAAGGTTTTAGAGCTATTTAAAAAATCAGGTATCCATATGGCTTTAATAGTTGATGAGTATGGCAATATTCAGGGGGTTGTTTCCATGACTGATATTTTGGAAGCCATAGTTGGAGATATACCCACTATTGATGAGCTGGAAGAACAGGAAATAACGAAAAGAGAGGACGGTTCGTATTTGGTAGATGGTCTTGTGTCTATTGATGAATTCAAAGAACGCTTTCATATTAGTAGGCTTCCTGGAGAAAAATCTGGAAATTATCATACGGTAGGGGGATTTATTATGTATAAGCTTGGACACATTCCCGCACCCGGTGATAATTTTGAACTAAATTCATCAAAATTTGAAGTTATAGATATGGATGGTAACAGGGTGGATAAAATTCTAGTTATTCCATTGAAGAAAAAACCTTAATACACACCAGTTCCCATGTAAGTATTCACCTTTTGCCAGTACTTTGTCATTCCGAGCCTGACGAGGAATCTCAGGATTAACCCAGAGATCCTTCACTACGTTCAGGATGACAATTTACTGGGAAACTCTGAATAGATACGTTCCCATCTGTTGCAAACTTTAGGTTAACAGATTAAACTTTAATTTTGCCCCCTTGACAAACAACTGGCTATAGATTAAAAAGAACCAATAAAACTTCTGCTCAGATCTGCCCCTAAGAAAAAAGTATATGCCAAGAAAAACTTCTAAACCTGCTAACATAAGTCCTAATTATTTAGAGTCCGTTCAAAAAGAACTGAAATCTAACCAATCCAAATTAAGTTTGGTTTTGGGTGCTTTAATTATTTTAGTTATTGGCATACTCATTTTTAATTTTTTTAACAAAGGCAAATCTGATTTGGGCCCAGCTCAACAAACAGAACAACAAGCACAGGAAGATGTACAGCCAGATAAACTGCCAGGTAAATATACTGTAAAAGAAGGGGACACACTTTTTACTATTGCTGAAAAGTATTATCAGGACGGATTTAAATTTGAAGAGATAGCCAAAGCTAATAATTTATCAGATGTTAATGCAATTGAAACAGGCCAGGTACTTGAAATACCAAAACTGGCTCAACTAACTGCTGAAGCCCAACCTTCAACATCACCTGCACCAACACCTGAAGCCTCCCCTTCTCCTGCTGCTTCCCAAGCGCCAGAGACCGCTGAAGTTATTGCCCCTCAGGCTGATCTGGGAACAGGCGGAGGCAATACCACTATTTGGGGTTCAAAAATTGAAGGTGATACTTATACTGTTCAAGAAGGAGACTGGCTTTCTACTATCTCAGCCCGTGCTTATGGAGATATTTTTTCCTACCAAAAGTTAGCACAGGCTAACAATATCTCAAACCCTGATTTGATTATCCCTGGTCAGGTCTTAAAAATTCCCCGCTAATTTTGTATACTCTTAAGCAATGCCTTTCTTTAAGAAACAATGGCCCTTTTTAGGCCTTCTTTTATTTCTGGTTTTAATTACTTATGGAAACAGCCTAAATAATGCCTTTCTTTCTGATGACCTTGCAGAAATAGTACAAAATCCCAATATTAGCGACTTATCATCTGCAATTTCTACTCATCCATTTGGATTTATTAGGCCGGTAATTTATTGGCTGGCATTCCAGATAGGCGGGCTTAATCCATTTCTTTTTAGAATAACAAATGTTTTATTTCACCTTGGTTCATCAGTCTTAATATTTGCCATCCTTAGTAAAATCCACCAGTCTAAAAAAATAGCTCTGTTTGCTGCTTCCCTTTTTGCTGTACATCCTGCAATCTCTGAAGCAGTAGTTTGGGTTTCAGGAGGGATGTATAGCCAATATACCTTTTTCTTCCTTTTATCACTGCTCTTTTATATCTTTTCAGCCAGTAAACGCTTTTACTATTTTCTATCCTGCCTTTTTTACCTTTTATCCCTTATGTCTCACCCTCAAACTCCAATACTTCTTTTTCTGATTTTTCCACTTTATGAGTTTGTTTTTGGAAAATTAGGAAAAAATTGGCCTAAAGCCATACCCTTTTTACTAATTTCTGTATTCTATGTTTTTGTAAATTTAGGGAGCCTGTCTGAACGCACTTCCACCCTTCAGACTACTCATTATCAGGAAAAAGGTATTGATAATCCTTTTGTCCAAATACCTATTGCCATTAGCACCTATTTTGAACTACTTATCTTTCCCAAAGTTTTAACTCTTTATCATTCTGAGCTCAATTTTGAGCCAATTCAATTTTTAATAAGAGCAATGCTCACTTTAGCCTTTTTAGGAATTTTGGGGTATGTTTTGGCAAGAAAGAGAATTTATTTCTTTTGGTTGTCACTTTTTTGGATTAGCTTAGCTCCTACTTTAACCCCCTTCCGCCTAAATTGGATTGTGGCTGAACGTTATCTTTATTTACCAAGCATAGCAATTTTTGTCATTTTAGCAATAATTCTTAATAAATTTGCTAATATTAGAAAATACAAAAATATTATCTATATAGTATTTGGTATTGTTATTATTTCACTTTCAACAAGAACCATTATCAGAAATATTGACTGGAAAAATGAAGATAATCTTTGGATAGCCACAGGCAAAACTTCCCCGTCTTCTCCTAATACCCATAATAATTTAGGGGATGTTTATGGCAGATGGGGAGATAAACAGAAAGCTATGAAGGAGTTTCAAACAGCCATAGCTTTAAAACCAAATTATGGTGATGCTTATCATAATTTAGCCAATACTTACCGTGAAGTAGGCGAAAAAGAAAAGGCTTTGGAAAATTACCAAAAAGCTGTTGGGTTTAATCCAAACCTTTGGCAGTCTTATCAAAATATAGCTGCCCTTTATTTTGAAGATAAACAATTTGAAAAGGCTGTGGAATATATACAAAAAGCCATTACAATAAATCCCAAAAATATTAATTTATATAACAATTTAGGGGTAATATACCTGGCTGAAGGTGATAAACAAAAGGCCAAAGAAATATTCATCATGGTCTTAAATGCTGATCCTCAAAACCAATTTGCCAGACAAGGATTATTTGAAACCTCAAAATAATATTTTTTGGTAATATATATTAATAATGCCCTTTTTGAACAAATATACCCTGGCTTTTTTAATTTTAGCCTCTCTTTTTCTATCTTTCTTTTTATTCCTGGATCCAAAACTATCTGTCAGGGCAGATGGAACAACAATATCTTCCAGGAAGATAAATTTTTATATTCCGGCAGACAAGTCATTAAAAATATATGCCTTTAACCCATCTCCAAAAGATCTAAAGGACAAATTAGAAGAAATCACTCATAATCAAACAACAATATTTGGCATATTTGTAAAAAACCTCAGCACAGGACAAGAAGTTATGTTAAACCCCGACAGGCAATTTACCTCAGCCAGTTTATATAAATTGGCTGTAATGTATACAATTTTTGATCTTGGTGGTAAAAATAAACTCAATATTAATCAAAAAGATATACAGGATAACCTAAACTCTATGATCACTGTATCCTCAAATGAAGCTGCTTATTATTTAGTAGAAAATTATGCCTCCTGGCAAAAAACTACTGAAACTATACATTCAATTGGTTTAAAAAATACTTTTTTAAATAGAGTCCCTCCTGTAACCACCCCCAGGGATATAGCTAAACTTTTGGAAATGATTTCTGAAGGTCAGGCCATAAATATGGAATCAAGTGTAAAAATGCTGGAACTTTTAGCTGCTCAAAGAATAAATGATAGAATTCCTGTACTTCTCCCACCGGGAGTGATTACAGCCCATAAAACAGGAGAGTTAGAAGATGTTAGGCATGATGCAGGGATTTTAATTGGACCTGATAATAATATAGTGGTGGTTTTAATGACAGAACAATCAGCAAATCCAGAAAAAATTAAACCAGTTATGGCTAAACTTACCTATAATATTTATGAGTTTTTTAGAATCCAGTGGGCCAACCCGCCTGAGATATTATGACTCAGACTGCATAATACTTCTGCTTGGAGGCTGGAGCTAGCTAGGAGATTTACTCAAACTTAAAAAACTGTGTCTTAAGAAAAACTGTTTTAGAAGACTAACCACTTAAACCAGAGCCGAAGGTGAGAATAAGTCTACTCTTCGCTACGCTCAGAGATCTTTCCTTCCGCCTTCGGCGGAACGTCGAACCGCTTCCTTCGGAAGCTAGAATTCTTTCCTATCCTTGTCCCAAGAAAAACAAAACCGCCATAAAGACGGATTTTGTTTTTCTGAGCCGAAGGTGAGAATCGAACTCACGACCCGTACTTTACGAAAGTACTGCTCTACCACTGAGCCACTCCGGCAACTTTAGAGGCTTCAGTTTAGCATTTATAGGTAAATTTCTCAAAAAACGTCAGACGTTTCTTTCATATTGAAAAGATACAGATAAAAGTCAAGTCTAACTTGACTATGCCTCGTCAAACCGAGTTTGACTCGGGAGCGGTGGAGGGGACTCGAACCCCCGGCCTTCTCCTTGGGAAGGAGACATTCTACCACTGAACTACCACCGCATGGGTCATATTCTCCCAAACTCACCTTGTTTTATCAAGCCTAATACCTAAACAGATTTGAAGTTTATACAACAACTTGAAAAGTATATAATATAACCATGTCATATAAAATCCGCTCAAGCAAAAGGCTGGCTAAAAAAAGCAGGAGAAGATTTATAACAACTGTTATTTTAATAGGTTTTATACTCTTTGCCACCTTAAATTGGGTCTTACCAAACTTTATAAATGTTTTAGGTTTTGTTAAGGGGCTTTTACAACCCTCTCAAAAAGTAACTTCACTACTGGAAGAAGATCCCTTGCTTGCAGCTCCTGTTTTAAATATCCCTTATGAAGCAACTAATAGTTCAGAAATTGATATCAGAGGTTTCTCTACCCCAAATTCTAAGGTTAAACTTTTCTTGGATGATGAAGAAAAACAAACAACAGATGTTAAAGAAGATGGTTCTTTTATCTTTGAAAAAGTCTCTTTAAATATTGGAACAAATAATATTTATGCCAAAAGTATAGATGAAAAAGAAAAAATGAGCCTCCCTTCGAAAACTTTTAAAATTGTTTATGATAACGAAAAACCCTCTCTTTCAATTAATGAACCTGAAGATAATAAAAAAATACAAGGTGGGGATAAAAAGGTAAAAATCAGCGGTAAAACAGAAGCAGGTGCTAAAGTATTTATAAATGAGAGTCAAATAATTATTGACCAGGATGGCAATTTCTCAACAGAATCAACAATTAATGATGGTGAAAATACTCTCACAATTAAATCAGTTGATTTATCTTCTAATACAACTGAGGTCCAAAGAAAAGTTACCTATACTCCTTAGGCCACCCAATAACCACTGATAAAAAGAACTGTAAAAATAGCTAAGAGCATCAGAGAAATAATTTGATACCCAAAATTCCAATATTTATTTTTAATTAAACTTATCAAAATAAAAATTGGAAAAATAGGAAGCAAAAATCTGGGTATAGACATTAAAGTAGATGTTAAAAGAGGAATTAATATTGAAACAAAAGCATAAACAGATAAAGAGATTGGTAAAAATCTAAAACTTCTAAGGGCTAGTCCTAAACCAAATATGGCAAATAGTAAATCTAAAAATGAATTAAAATTAGCCTGAATAAATCCAGGCGTTGTTAAACTCCTTAAGGTATCCCATAAACCAACAAATGGAATGCTAAGCTGTCTTTGCCAATGCATTTCTGCTGATAAAAAGTAAAAAGGATCAGAGGTTTGATTTTGCAAGAAGACACAATATATTAAAAACCCAAGCGGGGATAATAACACAAACCAATTCTTTTTATTAAACCCCACTGTTAAGTATATCTCAGCTATTAAAGCGACAGCCAAAGCAAGCCCTGTTATTCTGGTAGCTGATGATAAAGCTGCCAATAAAGCAGCCAAAAATATTTTATTTGTTCTCAAAAAATAAAAGGAAGCTACTGTAAGAAAAAAGAACAACCCCTCAGAGTAAGCAGTTAAAAAATAAAAAGAGGTAGGGAAAAAGATTATGGAATAAATTACTTTTTCAGTTAACTTTTTATCAAAATCTAATTTAATAAGTTTATATAAAATCTGTATACCAAAAAAGGAACTTATAACACTAATTAATAAGGCTGATATTAAATAGTTCTGAGTTACCTGATTCAAAACCCTAATAAATAAAGGGTAAAGCGGAAAGAAAGCATACTGCAAATCTTCTTTGTAACCAAACTGGGCAATTTTTAAATAATGTTCCCCATCCCAGTTAGCAAATCTTTGGATAAAATCACCATTAAAAAAATCAGAGTGGGGAAGTTTTGAAAAGCCTAAATATGAAATAAGCAAAATTGATATTAGCCAAATTAAAGAAATTAAGGTTATACTAGAAGATAACTTCATAACATATGTCTATCTTGGGTTTGATCATAACACTGGCAATAATTTGTGGTCAATTAGTGAAGATACCCATACGGGGTGGCGGGGCAACATTAATTGATTTGGCAGTAATAGGAGTTTGTTTGATTGGGCTTTACCAAATAAAATTTAAGCTAAAAAAGCCTCCTGCTTATATATTAGCAGGGTTATCTTTTTGTCTAATAGCTATTATATCATTAATATTTACCCCTCTTTCTTTAACAACTAAAGAATATTCAGTAAGCATATTCTATACCCTCAGGTTTTCCAGTTATATCCTCTTAGGATGGTTAATATATTCGCAAGTCTTGTCTTCTTTAAAAAGGGATATCAATAAAATTTTGATTTTTTCAGGAGCAGGCCTGGCTGTTTTGGGATTATGGCAGTTTATTTTCTTGCCTGATCTGAAGTTTTTAACACCTTTTGGTTGGGACCCTCATTTTTATAGAACTGCTTCTTCTTTCCTGGATCCAAATTTTTTAGGAGCCTTTCTTGTTTTAATCCTTCTTTTAATCCTGCAGAATACCCTGCTTTTAAAATCAAAGGTTAAAATTTTATTATTTACTGTAGTTTACCTTGCTTTAATGACCACATTCTCAAGATCCAGTTATGGTATGTTTTTGATTAGCTTTTTCTCTTTTTCCTTTTTTAAAAAATCATTTAAATTGGTTATATTAACAATAATTTTATTTGCTACCCTTTTATTTTCCTTCAAAATATATATTAGATCAGTAAATAAAGTGACTCCCCTGGACAGAAGTCAAACAGCAAGCTATAGATTATCTACCTGGCAACAAGGTTTGGAAATATTTAAGAAAAACCCCATTTTGGGAGTAGGATTTAACACCTACAGCTTTGCCTTAAAACAATATAAATTAGCTGATCAACAATTCCTATCAGGAAGAGGGTCAACAGGTAACGACTCCAGCCTTCTTTCTGTTGCTGCAACAACAGGTATTTTAGGGATAATAACTTATTTGTTCTTTTTACTCACCCTATTTTTTTCCTGGAAAAAAAATATTCCCTTAAAATCAGCTATTTTAGGTTTAATAGTCCACTCTTTTTTTGTTAACAGTTTGTTTTACCCTTTTATTTTAGTCTGGCTTATCCTTTCTGCATCAAGTTCCGCAAATGAAAAACCTAATAAGTAACCAAAGAAATCATCTGGTAATTTTTTTCTTAATATTACTTTTTTGTATTTTCCTTCTTCTTGGAAGACTGATTAAAACAGACAGCGCTATTGGTGGTGATGCTGTATATTACTACTCTGCTTTGAGGTCTTTAGCGCTGGATTATGATTTAGAATTTAAAAATGAATATCAATATTTTTATCAGACAACTTCCGCTTTTACAGGAAACCGTAAGCTCCCCCAAATTCCTCCTGAGAATCCTAAGACTTCTAAATTACCTACCACCTATCCAATAGGCACTGCTATATTTTTACTACCATCATTTTTGGTCACTCATATATTACAAATACTTTTACAAAATTTAGGATTTTCCATTGTTCCTGATGGATATAATATTGTTTATCAGGCTGTCTCTGCGCTTAACAGTTTAGGCTATGCTTTTATTGGACTACTTCTAATTTATCATCTGGGTAAAAAACTCTTTGATAGTAAAATTTCCTTTTTGACAACTTTAGGAATATGGTTAGCCACTCCCCTAGTTTATTACATGACAATGGAACCTCTTAACTCACAATCCTTATCTTTTTTCTCTGTTAGCTTATTTATCTATCTATGGTTTCTGATTAGACAAAGCAATAATCCAGTTCATTGGATTATTTTAGGAACTTTAGGAGGGTTAATGAGTATGGTTAGGTACCAGGATAGTTTATTTATTTTGATACCAATTTTTTATTCCATAATATATAAAAGAATATTATTTAAAATCCTGCTGCTTTTAATTGCCTTTATTTTAACAATGATCCCTCAGTTTTTAGCCAATAATTATCTTTTTGGTTCCCCCCTATCAACAGGGTATCAGGAAAACGGATTCCCCTATCTTCTTACTCCCAAAATCCTTTACAGCTTATTTTCCCTGGAAAGGGGACTTTTAGTCTGGTCTCCTATTTTAATTTTTGCTTTAACTGGACTTTACCTATTTATTAAAAAAAACCAAATTTTAGGATTATTGCTTCTTGTTTCTTTTCTAATACAACTTTATATAATCAGCAGCTGGGCAGACCCTTCTCAGGGTGACTCATTTGGTAACAGGGTTCTAATCAATTCAAATATTATCTTTGCCATTGGCTTAATGCAGTTTTTAAAAAATACAAAAATTCATCAAAAAATAATCTTATCCATATTCTCAATATTAATATTATTAAATGGAGTTTTAGCAGGATTATTTGTCCTGCGTATCATTGGCCAACCTTATTAGGAGAAAGTCCTGCAACCTCAACCTTAGAAGGAAGAGGGAACCTAAGCGCATTATCACCTAAAACTAATCTTCTTGCCGTTACTAAAACTTTATCTGATGCAGATATATAATAAAATCCTGGACCTTCAACAATCCTAGTGTGTGATCTATTGGATACCCGTACAACAGGTTCATCTCTTTCAATCCTAATAATTTTTCCAATTTCTATTCCCATAGTGATACCTTTGGAGCATACCACACCCATAAACACCAATCAAACTTGATTCTTTACTCCTATCTGATATAATTCCTCCCTTATGTCCAATGGAACAGAGATTTTAAACCAAAATTTTACAGTTGGGATAACCGCAGAAACAAAACGTACGCCAAATGGTCATCTCCCAGATAGCCATATTGTTCAATCATTAGAAAAACTAGAGAGACGTTTGGAAAGAATTACAAGATTAACAGAAAGCTTGCCAGAAAGGTTAAACGGTTTTAACGAAGATGATCCTGAGCAAAGTGGACAGTTGATGATAAAAGCCATTAAAACAGGAAGGCTGATAGAAAAAAGTTAAGAGACCATTACAGACCACCTATAGAAGAACGTGCTGCTATGCTGAGAGGGCAATTACAAGATGCTGCAGAAACCGTAAATAAAAGGTTTGGACAAGTTAGAGGCTTGGGAGAAAAAGGCTTACTCCCACAAGCAGTTGTTACGAAAGCAGCTGCATCCTTTTTTGCCTACCGCTCTGCTATGGATAAGGGTACCAACCCAGCTGAGCAAACACCTAATTCAGAAAGTACAATTACCCCTTTTGAAACTGCAATTGCTTCTATTGCTATTGTAGATGCTTACACTTCCCAGGAAGGAGAAGAAATATTCAGCCTTGACAGGGAATTTTATCCAATTTTTGGCAGGCTATGTGTTTCCCTTCCTCAAGGCGCAGATGCTGTCATAGACACATATCACTACCGGAAAGCCAGACACGAAGCTGTAAGGAAAGTCATATCAGGAATGGATGAATTAGAGAAAAATGAAGAAGCAGGAGAAACCATAAATCTTTTAAGGTGGATTGATTCTCACATCAAAGATAAGCAAATTTTCTTTAATGCTCTTTTAGCAGCTGAAGACTATGGAGATGAAAACTCCCATATAAACCTCAGGGAGAAATTTAGGGATGTTCTTGTGGCAGGTAATGAAAAATTCTTTTCGCTTCATCCTCAAAAAAGAGAAATAGTTACTGCAGTTAAAACGCCTGAAGCAGAACCTGAGGAAAAGAAACCAATTACCCCATATGTAGTCGAAGTAAGCGGAACAGTAGAACCAGATATTCCTGTAAAAATAGTCAACCCCGAAAAAGCCCCTGAGACAAAAGAGCCTGAAATAACTCTCTCAGATTCAGAGCTTGAAACATTAAGTTGGCTTACACAAGAATACAAAAAACGTGAGCCTGTATTAATGCAGGATTTAGAAGAAGCACGCAGGGTTGCAGCAGGAGCGGGACATCTCTTGCTATACAATAAATTCGATGATCTGAAAGCTCTATTTAATCTAATTATCTACCGTGCCAACGGAGTCTGTATGACCCCTTATGAGCTAGAAGCAATAACACCCCACATTAGAAAACTCTTCGGGAAAAAACCTAAATCCTAATGCTGTGGACGGAGAGGGATTTGAACCCCCGGCATCTGCAATGTGAATGCAGCGCTCTACCACTGAGCTACCCGTCCAGGCTTTTCCCATTTTAACACCACGCCTCTTGCACTACAACCAAAATGTCTGCGATAATACTTCTCATGGATTTAAATGAATTAGACTATCAGCCTCAGCCCAAAATAAATTTTTTTGAGGGTTTAAGAACTCATATTATAGATTTTATACAAACACTGGTAGTTTTTGGCGCCATTTTTAGCTTAATTTATCTTTTTATTGCCCAATTTCATAAGGTCTCAGGCCTATCTATGTTTCCCACCATGCACAATGCAGACTTTTTAATTACTGAAAAGATTACTTACAGGTTTGGGGGACCTGAACGTGGCCAAATAGTAGTTTTAAAAAACCCCAGGGATGAATCCCAGGATTTTATCAAAAGAATAATAGGCCTCCCAGGAGACACAATTAAAATTGAGAATAATTCCATATTTTTAAACGGGACAAAATTAAATGAACCTTATTTACCGCCGGGTACAAGGACTAAAGGTGAATCTTTTTTACAGGATGGAAATATTATCACTATACCCCCAAATAAATATTTTGTGATTGGTGATAACCGTGAGCATTCCTCAGACTCCAGGGAATTCGGCCCTGTGCCCCGGGAAAAATTAATAGGCAGAGGACTTTTTAGATATTGGCCTCCAACGCGTGTTGGCCTTTTAACCGATAAATGAAACTTTAAGAAAAATGTCCAACAATTGCCTGACGGATATGCTCTAAAACCTCTGTGGTTTGAGTCGGATGACCTTCCATTATTAACTCTATTTTTGCTCTTTTCCCTGTTTGCGAACATTTAACCTGGCTCTTTTCAACTCTTTTAGAAATGGCATCACTTAAATCACTTTGCACCCGGTCAATCTCTTCAGACATTATATGCATACTGGATACATCTGCGCTTCTTCTTGGACCCAGCCCTGTTTTAGCCCTAAATCTGCGCACTAATTCTTCTGTTCCTCTAACAGATAAGTTCCTTTTTAAAACCTCTTTATATGCTTCTATTATTAAGCGGTGTTCTTCAAGGGCTGACAAAGCTCTGGCATGGCCCTCAGATGTAGCACCTGACATCAGCGCATCTTTTAATGCATCCGGGAGGGTCAACAGTCTGATGGTATTGGAAATATATGAAGGGCTTTTGGAAACTCTCTCAGATATTTCAGCATTAGTCAGGCCAAATTCTTCCAGGAGTCTTTTGTAAGCCTGGGCCCGCTCCAGAGGGTTTAAATCAATTCTTTGAACATTCTCTACAATGGCCATCTCCAACATGCCCTGGGGCGATGTTTCTCTAATGATTACAGGAACCTTAATAAGTCCTGCTATTTTTGAAGCTCTCCAGCGTCTTTCACCAGCAATAATCTGATACCCTGCAGGTGTTCTGGCAACAACTATCGGTTCCAGTACTCCATGTGTTTTAATTGAATCAGCCAACTCTGACAAACTTTCCGGAGCAATCAAGCCACGCGGTTGTAATGGATTAGGTTGAAGAAGGTCTATCTCAAGTTCGTAGATTTGCTCATCCATAATTACAGAATTTCTAACGGTTAGAAATTATATTATATTAACTATTGTTTTCCCTATTTTCTTTTTAAATTCTACTTTTCCGCCGGTAACTGCAAATATTGTATAGTCATTACCTTGCCTGGTACCTACTCCTGGGTAGAATTTGTTTCCTTTTTGCCTGATAATGATGTTTCCGGCAATTGCTTTCGCTCCACCAAAAATTTTAACGCCTAAACGTTTTGAAATTGAATCTTTATTTTTTCTGGTACTGCCTCCGCCTGTTTTATGTGCCATAGGTTATATAGTAATTAGAATATTAATATTTGTGAAAAGAAAAATCAAGATTTATTTTTCACAGAATATACTACTTTTGTTAACTTTGCTCTGTGGCCTGTAACTTTCCTATAATTTGCTTTTGCATGAAATTTGGCTACTCTTATTTTTTCTCCCCTGGTAGTTTCTAAAACTTCTAAGGATAACTTTTCCTTAAGATAAGGTTTACCAATTTGGACTTTGCCCCCCTCAGACAAAAACAAAACCGGAGCTTCTATCTTTTTATTATCCTCTCCTAACCAATCCACCTCTAAAGGTTGATTGGGCAAGACTTTATATTGTTTACCAGATATTTCACAAACTGCAAAGTTAAACATGTAGTGTAGATTCTAACCTCAAAAACCTGTTATGTCAATCCAAACCAATTCTTTTCCTGTTTTTTGCAACAGCAGAAACCAAACCTAAACAGACAAGAGTCACTATTAGAGAGCTTCCTCCATAAGATATAAGAGGTAAAGTAATGCCTGTAATAGGCAAGATTCCCACATTCATGCCAATATTAACAAAAGTTTGAAATATCAACATAGAAAAAACTCCAATTATCAATAAATAATTAAACTTGTCAGAAGCCTGATTGGCAATCCTTAAACAAGACATAAGTAAATATAGATAGATAGACAAAATAAGGACTGAGCCAATAAAACCCATTTCTTCTGCAATAGCAGCAAATATAAAATCTGTTCTATGCTCTGGTAAAAACTGCAAACGTGACTGGGTTCCTCTGCCTAAACCCATCCCTTTAACTTGCCCTGACCCAACAGTAATGGTTGACTGGATAAGGTTATAACCTTGGCCTAAAGGATCAACTTGTGGATTTAGAAAACCAGTAATTCTTTGTTTTTGATAATCCTGCAAAAAAATCCAGCTTGCAGGAATTACCAAAAAGGCAATTAACAACAAAACCAGGGCTTTTTTAACACTAATCCTTGAAGCAAAAAGCATACCAATCCAAATGCCAGCTAAGGTTAGGGCAGAACCTAAGTCAGGCTGCTTAAAAATAAGCAATATAAAAGGAGAAACAATTATTAGGCTTTTAAAAATATTAGTCCAATTGGGTATACTTTTAGCCCAAAATGCAGCCAGTGCCATAATCAAAACCGGCTTTGAAAATTCAGAAGGCTGGAAATTAAAAATACCCAGAGGAATCCAACGGCTGGATCCCCGGGTTTCATAACCTAAAACTAAAACAGATATTAAAAGCAAAATGGTAATAATATAAAGAGGGTTAATAAGTCTTCTTAAAAAAAATAGATCCATTTGGGATAAAACTAAAAAAAAGAAAAACCCAGCCAGGGTAAATATAAATTGCTGGATAGCACTATCTTTTGATGTAGAGTAAATAACCAAAACACCAATAGATACTAAAAGCAAACTTGATAAAAGTATGGACCAATTTAAAGTATTAAGAATTCTCATAGGCAACTTTGAGTATTTCTAACTGGTTGCCTTTTTCAATAGATGTTGATGCTGTACTTTTTAGTATTAGCTGCTCAAACTCTGTTGGCCAATCAGGCGCAATAATTTTTATTTTATCTGCCAGAGTTAAATCCTGTGATTTTCTAAGCACCTGTATTTCCCTTATTAAATCCCTTGCTTGTCCTTCTTTTTGCAGAATTGGAGTAAGTTTTGTATCCAACTCTATTTTTGGTTCCAAAGATGAGGATTTCTTATGTAGGATTTCTTTAACATTTAACTCACTGGCTAAAATTTCTTCCAATTCTTGCTCTAATTTTTGGTCAGTTGAGTAAATAAGTTTTGCCAAAGGCTGTCTTAATTTAATGTTTACCTCTTTTCTGCGGGCATGAGCAATCTCTGCAATTTTACGGACAATTTGCATATCCTTAATCAAGCCCTCATCAAGCAAAGTTTTATCCCCTTCAGGAAAATTTTGCAAATGAACTGAATCATATTGTTTTTCTGTTAAATTCAAAAAAATTTCCTCTGAGATAAAGGGGGCAATTGGCGCAAGCAACTTAGAATAAGTTACCAGAACTCCATATAAAACGCTTAAGGCCGCATTTCTATCAGATCCATTCCCATAATTGCTGATTCTATCCCTGTTTCTTCTGATATACCATGTTGATAAATCGTTTACCGCAAATTCCCTTAAATGAGAAATTATGGTTGGTGTATCAAATTGTTCATAATCCTTTTTAAGTTCAAAAACCAGTTGGGTAAGTCTTGCTAAAATCCACCTATCTAAAATATTTAATTTATTTTTAGCAGATTTTACATCATCTAAATTACAATCCCAATTAAATGTATTGGCATAATCCACAAAATATTTATATGAGTTCCATAAAATCAGTAAAAACCCCCTGGTTACCTCAGGTACACCTTCATTTGAAAAATTAATGTCCTCGCCTTTCATTATAGGAGAGCTTAACAAGTATAATCTTAGGGCATCCCCTCCATATGTACTCATAAGTTCCTTGGGGTCAGGAAAATTCCCGTAATTTTTACTCATTTTCCTTCCATCACTTCCGAGTAACACTCCCTCTACTAAAACATTTTTAAAAGCAGGGGCATCATAAATAGCTGTACCAATTACATGCAGTACATAAAACCATGCTCTAATTTGGCCTGTATATTCAGCCACAAAATCTGGAGGAAAAAAATCTTCTAATTTTTCAGCAGAGTTAAAAGGAAAATGCCTCTCCCCAAAAGATGCAGATCCTGCTTCAACCCAGGAATCTAATACCTCAGGTACTCTTTTTGCGCTCTTACCACACTTTTTGCATTTTATAAAAACTTCATCAATCTCAGGCTTATGCAAATTGGTAATTTTCTTTCCTGAGAAATCTTCTAACTCTTTAACAGAACCCGGAACAATCCTTTCCCCGCACACGCATTCCCAAACAGGCACAGGAGAACCCCAGTATCTATTTCTTGAGATATTCCAATCAGGAGCAGCTTCCATACTCTTGGCAAATCTTCCCATTTTAAAGTGTTTGGGAAACCAGTTAATAGCGTCATTATTTTTGAATAGCTGTGGCTTAATTTTTTGAATATTTATATACCAAGCATCCTTTGGAGCAAAAAAAAGCCTTGTCCCGCATCTCCAACAGTGAGCAACAGAATGCGTATAAGGCATCTCATCATATAATAATCCTCTTTCCTGCAAATCTTTGTTAACAGCCTCATTAGCTTTAAGGTAATACATTCCCCCAAATTTTGGTACCTCTTGCTTGATCATTCCGTCATCATCAACATGCAAAACAATTTGGATATTATCCCTTTGCATTACTTCCAAGTCTTCCTCTCCATATGCAGCAATGGTTACTATACCTGTGCCTTCTATGTCTGAAACAAAATCACCCCCAACAACAATAAAGGCTTTTTTTCCAGGGTTAATTGAGTAAAAACCGTAATGAGGAACAAATTCCTTACCCAAAACTGTTTCCCCCTGAAATTCTTCCAATATTTTATACGGAGGATTTTGTCTGAGTATTTTTAAAGTATTTTTGGCAAGAATATATTTCTCAGTACCCTGACTAACCTTTACATAAGTAAGTTTTGGGTTTACTGCCAGAGCGGGAGTAGCAATTTTGTTCCAGGGAGTTGTTGACCAGGCCAGAAAAAAGGTTTTTTCCTCACCCTTAACAGGATATTTATAAGTATTTGCTGCCTCAGTAACATCTTTATAATTATCTGGATCCATTGCCACTTCAAAATTAGAAATTGGGGTAGAACAATGAGGACAGAAAAGCAAAACTCTAAGTCCTTTATAAATCAGTCCCTTATCATAAATTTGCTTAAATACCCACATCACTGTCTCCATATAGGGTAAATCCCAGGTTTTGTAGGCATTCTTAAAATCTACCCATCTGCCAATATGCAAAACATACCACTCCCAATCCTCTGATACATCATCAACATAATTTAAACACTCCTTTATAAACTTTTTTACCCCAACCTTTTCTTCAATATCTTTTTTGAACTTAACCCCCAATTTATTCTCTACTTTATTTTCAATTGGTAAACCATGTCCATCCCAACCCCAAACTCTCCTGACTTTATATCCTTTCATAGTCCAATATCTTCCAAATACATCCTTTGGAATACTGGATAAAAGGGATCCATAATGAGGTGTACCTGTCACAAAAGGAGGGCCATCCAAAAAAGTCCATTTTTTATCTTCAGGCCTGCTTTCAATGGACTTCTCAAAAGTCTGATCTTTCTCCCAAAACTCTAATATCTCTTCTTCAACCTTGGCAAAGTTAACTTGTGCAGAAACTAACTTAAATTTACTCATGATGGAATTTTAGCAGAAAAGTAAATAACAAACTAGCGGTTTGACCGTAGAAATGCGGGAATTTCTAAGTCTTCTTCTTCCCCGCGTTCTTTTTCTTCTTCCTCAGCTTCAGCTACTGTTTGAGTTTCAGGAACTTCTTCTACTGGGGTACTGGCAGGAGTCCAGGAGGATGATTGTTGGCCTAACGAAGCAGAACCAATACCTGACCCTATATATTCTCTTAGTCTTCTTCTTGTCTCATCAAAACCTGTAGCTATAACTGAAATTTTCACCTGGTCTAACTGATCTTCTTTTATAGTAGCACCAAAAATAATATTAGCATCTGGATCAGCTGCCTGAGCAATAATCTGGGCTGCCTCATTAACCTCAGTCATAGACAAATCTGACCCGCCTACAATGTTAAACAGAACGCCTTTTGCTCCCTCAATGGAAACTTCCAAAAGAGGCGAGGCAATTGCCATTCTGGCTGCTGCAGCAGCTCTATTCTCTCCTCCTGCCACTCCAATCCCCATTAAAGCAGACCCTGCATTAGACATAATAGTTTTAACATCAGCAAAATCCACATTTATCAATCCTGGCATGGTGATTAAATCTGAGATTCCCTGTACCCCCTGACCCAAAACTGAATCAGCCAGCTTAAATGCTTCCTGCAAAGTCATATTTTTCTCAACAGATTCTAAAAGCCTCTGATTGGGGATTACAATTAAAGCATCTACTTTATCCTTTAGTTTCTCCAATCCCTCCTCTGCCACTACCATTCTCCTAGTTCCTTCAAAAGCAAAAGGCTTGGTAACCACTGCAACAGTTAAAGCGCCTGCATTTTTAGCAACCTGAGCTACCACTGGGATAGATCCTGTTCCTGTTCCACCGCCCATTCCAGCAGTCAAAAAAACCATATCCGAATCACCTAATACATCTTCCAGTTTTTGGGAGGATTCTTCCGCTGCTTGTCTGCCTACTTCCGGATCTCCGCCTGCCCCCAAACCTCTTGTTAAAGTTTCCCCTATTTGAACCTTTGTAGGGGATTGGTTATTAAGTAATGCCTGAGCATCAGTATTTATTGCCACAAACTCCACACCATTTATTTGCTGAAGAGTAATCATGGAGTTTAAAGAGTTTGAACCACCACCACCAAGACCCACAACCTTAATCTTGGCAAATCTTTGTACATCAGGTTTTATTAACATATCTAGTTATATGAACTCACTTGGCAGAATATAACAAATTAGTGCAGCACTTACAAGTCCTAAGGCAGGAATGATTTAATCAGGGCAATACCTTTTTGCACCATACCTTTTATGGGGATATTTCCAGACAAAACAGGTATGTGTATTTCCCCTCTTTCTCCTAAACTTGCTCCATATAAAATTAATCCTGCTGCAGAGGCAAAAGATGGAGAATCAATTTCCTCAACTAACCCTGAAAACCCATCAATAGTACCAATTCTAGCTGGAAAACCTAACACATATTTTGCCTGATCCAAAAGTCCAATTGTTTGTGCTCCCCCACCGCAAACCACCAATCCAGAAGGGATTTGAGTACCAAAACCGCTCTTTTTAATTTCCTTCCCGACATACTTAAATATTTCCTGCAAACGGGGTCTTATAATCCCCTCAACTATACTTTTTTCTGAAACTTTTTGGAGATCCTCCTCAATACCCAGTGCTTTCATATCCAAAAATCCCTCCATCTTCTTGTTCTTTAAATTTTGTTTATCCGCATCAGTATCTTCCGCCTTTGCAAATGCAGACTGTTTAGCTTTTATTAAAGACAATTTTATTTTTTCTGCTGATTCCAAAGAGACCCTTAATCCTACAGCCATATCAGAGGTAATATGACGGGCGCCTATTGGCACAACTGATGAATAGCTGACAGAACCATCCACAAAAATCACCACATCAGTGGTCTCACCGCCAATATCTACCAAAACCACACCTAACTCTTTTTCCGTATCAGTTAAAACTGCCAATGATGATGAAACACCTGAAAAAACCAACTCTGTAACATCTATGCCAACCTCAGAAACGCATTTAACTAGATTCCTCATAGCTGTTGTGGCACCTGTAATAATATGCGTTTCTGTTTCCAGCCTGACACCTGTCATGCCTATGGGATCTTTAATTCCTTCTTGTCCATCTACTGTAAAAGTTCTGGGGATTACATGAAGGATCTCTCTGGAAGAAGGCAGGGGAATAGCCCGGGCTGCATCATTTACCCTTTGAATGTCACTATGCTTAATCTCACCTTCCGGCTCAGAAACTGCAACAACAGCATGCTGATTTACGCTTTCAATCTGAGGCCCCCCCAGTGAAACATAAGCTGAAGAAATGGAATAACCAGCCATTCTTTCTGCTGCCTCTACAGACTCAGTTATAGCTTTGACAGCCTCATCAATGTCTACCACTTGGTTTTTTCTAACACCCTTTGAAGTCGTTGAGGAAACCCCAATTAAGCTTATTTTTCTATTACCGCTTTGTGTTTCCTCAACAGAAGCAATCAAGGTTGCTATTTTTGATGAACCAACATCTATTCCACAAATAATTTTATCTTTTGCCATAAATCATTTCTTGTTAGGTGCAAACTTAACAATAGGTTTATCAAACCTTAAATCTATTAATTCTGCCGCTTGAGAATCTTCTTCTCCCTGCGAAATAGTCCCACGGTTTCTTTCGCTAGGCGAAATAGTCCCACGGTTTCTTTCGCTAGGCGAAATAGTCCCACGGTTTATTTTAGCCGTCTGCAGGATCAGTTGTAAAGATGCAATTTGCTCATCAACCCTTTCATCAACCCTAAAAATTAATCTGGGCTCCCCCATAATTAAAAGGATTTCTTGTGGGTATATTTTGACCTCTTTAACTTCTATTCCAAAAGATTTCACTTTCTCCAAAATCTTTAAAGTATTATTTATTAATTGTCCTTCTAACTTCTGGCCTAAAATTAAGTTAAATCCGCTAATAAAAACCAGCGGAACGCTAGTTTGTTCAATGGTTGCTGAATAGACTATCCCCTCATTATCAACCAGAAATTTTTCTTTAAATCCTGATGGATTAAAACTAAATTGCGCAGAGGAAGAAGCCTCTTTAAGGTCTTCTGCAATTGAAGATTGAGTGGCTTCTTTATCTTTTAAGCTAATCGCTGCAACCGCAGGCTCTCTGCCTAAAACTGAAATTTTAACTTTATCAGGAAGAATTTTTGACAATGTAACAGTTTTCACACACAAGTATTTGTTTTTTAACTCAGCTGCCAATTTTTTCTCATCTACGGAATATAGATACCGTCCTGAAAGGTTAACAGATTCTTCAACTTTATCTTTATCAGTACAACCTATTTTTTCAGTCTGAATTTCAATTGTTTTTATTATTAAGATATTTGATCTAACAACAAAAAAGGCTGCTATAAAAAATAGTATTATCGTAAGATAAAGAAGATTTCTTTTTGAAGCAACTTTAAAAGATTTACCCCTATTTTTTTTCTTCCATCCCATACTTCCATTATATCCAAAAGTATTAGGGATTTACCAAAAGCATTGTCTCCAGTGCTAATCTTTTAGCAGCATCTTTAACAACTATTTTTTTAGCCCCATTAGCTTTTTCTTTAAAAGAGTTTAAATCATTTAATATGATATTAATATTTTGTAATAAACTTTTGGAAGAAAGTTTTGACTGTAGCAGGATCCTTGCCATCCCCAAATTCTCAAAATACCTGGCATTTTTGTATTGCTCATCCTTATAAAGATAGGGGATAGGAATAACTATGGCTGGTTTGCCCATATAAGCTATTTCCATTAAAGAATTAATCCCTGCTCTTGAAATTACCAGATCAGCTTTGTTTAAAATAGCGCCAAATTCTTCTCCAATCCATTTTTTAACATTATATCTTTCAGCAAATTTTCCTAACTTCCCTGAGAGTTTTAATTGTTCCAGCCTTTCAAAGTCTTTAAATTTATTATCTCCTGTTACATGAATAACACAAGCTGTTTTTAATAATTTAACCAGGCAACCCTCAAGTGCCTGGTTAATTACATGAGACCCTTGATTACCGCCAATAACAAATACCGTCTTCGTTTCCATATCCTCCCGGTGGTCTAGTTTGACACTTTCCAAAACAGATTTGCGGATAGGATTACCAGTTAAAACTGAAGGCTTACCAAACCGCCTATTTTCTTCAAAAGATAAGGCAATTTTATCTGCAAAAAAAGAGCTGATTCTATTGGCCAGTCCTGAGACTAAAGTTTGTTCATGGATAATAATAGGTATGGAAAATAACCAACCCATAAAGACAACCGGCACTGCTACATATCCTCCAAAAGACAAAATCACATTTGGCCTAAAAAAAAGTATGATAAAAAAGGCCTGAATAATTCCTATTGGTATTTTTAAAAGGGAAGGAATTGTGTATATGGTAAAGGATCTTTGTAACCTGCCTGATATTAGAGGAATAAACTTCACCCCAAGCGAAGGCATCACTTTTGATTCCACAGATTGAGAACTATCTCCCTCCAGAGTTGTTTTCCTGCCAACATAAATTATTTCTATATCAGGCTTCTTCTTCAACTGCTCAATTACAGCAACAGCAGGAGTAAAATGCGCACCAGTTAGTAATATTTTCATATTTTGCATTATGAAGTATGTTTAGATATATTAAGTAAAATCCCAACAGCTGTAAGATTAACAACCAAAGCAGACCCCCCATATGAAATAAAAGGCAAAGGAACACCAGTTAGAGGAAGAAGTGCTGTCATGGAGGATAAATTAATTGCAACCTGAACAGCTAACCAGCAAGTCAGTCCTATTGCTAAAATCTTACCAAAATTATCCTCACAATTCTGAGCTATTTTAAGTCCCCGGAGAAATAAAAAAATAAATAGTCCAATCAAAAAAACTGATCCAAAAAACCCCAGTTCTTCTCCAACTATTCCAAAAATAGAGTCTGTAGAAACCTCTGGAATATATTCAAACTTTTGCCTGGAGTTACCAAGACCTAATCCAAATAACCCCCCGGATCCCAGTGCTATCAGCACTTGGGAAATATGATAAGAAAACCCTTGTGGATCAGAAAAAGGGTCTAAAAAAGCCAGCACCCTTTTGCTTCTATAGCCTGAGGTAAAAATTAATATCAACACAGCAATAATCCCCATAGGCAAACTAATCAAAAAATGCCAAAACGGAGCCCCTGCTGCAAAGTATATTAGAGTGGCAGTTGCAATAAATACAAGCGATGACCCAAGGTCTCTTTGTAAAACCGCCATTATAAATGTTACTGAAACAACCAGAATTAGAAATGGTAAAAGCCTTACTTTTTTTGCAAAAACTGAAGCCAAATAAATTACTCCTGTTAGTTTTATTATTTCTGTAGGCTGAAGTGTAATTGGTCCAACCCTTAACCAGCGGTGAGCCCCGCCTCCGGATACCCCAAGATTGGGGATAAAAACCCCAATCAGTAACAAAAATGAAATCAAAATTGCAGGCAAACTATAAACTTTAAATTTTTTGTAATTAAACCGGGAAAAAAAGAACAGAGAAATAAATCCCAAAAGAGCCCAAATTAGTTGTTGCCTTATATAAAAATAACTGTCTTTAAAATCGTTCAATCCCTGAACAACAGAAGCATCATAAACCAAAATTTCACCAAAAATTATTAAAATCACAACAATCATTAAAAGCGGTAAATCAATCCCCTTGCTTTGTGATTTTAGAGGGGTCTTAATTTGTCTCATCTTGATAGTAAGGCTATCCAAAGACCAAATATAGCAAAAAGTCCCTGAGCCAACCAGAACCGGGTAACAATCTTTGGTTCTTCCCAACCTATATATTTAAAATACATATGAATAGGGGCAACCGGCAGTACCTTTTTATGTAAAAATTTCTTGGAAAATATTTGCACCAGAGATGAAGCAGCAATAACTACAAACATACCTCCGATGAATGCCAATGCCAATATTTTTCCTGTTAAAAGTCCGACAACAGCCAAGGTTGCACCAAAAGCAAAAGAGCCTGCATCCCCTAAAAAGATCCGGGCAGGCCAGATATTAAAATAAAGGAATGAAAATAAAGCTCCAATCCAAATCCCCACAAAAGAAGCTAAGGTCAAATCCAAATACTGGGCGGATAATGCTAAAAATGCAAACAAACAAATAAGTAATAGTCCTGCAGATAAACCATCAAGCCCATCAGAGATATTATAGGCATTGGCAAAAGAAACAATCACAAATGCTGCCAAAGGAATATACCAGATATTTATTATAAAATTTCCCAATCCTGAAATATAAATATTATTTAATCCTCCTGCAAAATAAAGCAAGCCAGCAATTGATAAGGCTAAAAGCAGTTGGATAAAAAGCATTTTCTTCCTTGATAATCCCAAGAATTTTCCCTCTCTTTTTGTTAAAAGCAGCTTAATATCATCAACTAGACCCAAACAGCCAAAAGAAACTAAGGTAAAAAGCAAAATTATTAAGCTGACCTTATCTGCCGATGAAAAAATTCCCAGACCTAAGGTAAAAATAATTAATATAACAAGAATTAAAATCCCACCCCCTGAAGGAGTTAAAATATCAGTCTTCATTAACCTGTCATGAATGGGTGTTTCAGATTTCTTTGAAATGTGAAGTTTACCCTTAAATCTTTTATTTAAATAAAAGATTAAGTCAATAAAAGGAACCATGCAAATAGAGGTTGCTGCAAAAGATAACAAAACTAGACCCAGAAGTTGTGTCATAATCCTCCCTTTTTGGCAATTCTTTTTACCACTTCATCCAGTCTTGTTACACGCGATCCTTTAATTAAAACCACATCCCCTTTTCCTAAATTTTTTAAAAGTTTTGTGACAATTTGCGAGTTTTGTAAATTAGATTCGACTCTTTCTTCCCAAAATCCTAAATTCTTTAACTCTTCAGCAATAATCTGTGCATCACCTGATCCTAAAAAAATAAGGTCAATTTTTTCTTTAAATATTTTCTGAGCAATTTGACGGTGCAGCATCTCAGAATATTTACCAAGATTTTTCATCTCACCTAAAACTAAAACTCTTCTGCGGGCGTTTATTTGCAAAAGGGTATCTATTGCTGCTTCCAAAGCAGAGGGTGAGGATGATTGTGAGTCATCTAAAATAATAGAACCATTTGGACCAATCAGCACCTGCATACAATGTTCTGGAGAAGTTAGTGTCTCCAGACCTAACTTAATCTTTGTCAGAGGCAGATCATTCACCACTCCTAAAGCAGCTGCAGCCAAGGCTGGATAAATCTGATGAAGTCCTAAAAGCGGGTAGTCAACTTTAATCCTCTCTACCCCTAAATTTAGCTCAAATGAAGTCTTAAAATTTTCTATCTTAATATTACCTGCCCAGATAGTACAATTTTCCCGGTCAGTTCCAAAATAAACCACAGTCCCTTTACATTTTTTTGCCAGTTTCCTGCTGTATGGGTCATCATAGTTTAAAATTGCCATCCCATCCGGCCCCAGCTGTTCAATAAGCTTCCCCTTCTCCTCAACTACCTCATCAGGTTCCCCCAAAAATTCACTATGGGCAAAGGTAATTTTAGTTATAACAATAGTCTTGGGTCTAATAAGCGAAAGGTAAGAATCTATCTCCCCTTTATGTTCAATCCCCATTTCCAGGATAACTTTTGCAATGGTTGGATTTACTTTAAGGATTGTGTCAGGGATATTTATACCTGGATGTAAATTAGGTTTTGTAGAAATGGTTTTAAACTTCTGCACTAAAATAGCATTTGATGCCATAACACATACAGTTTTTCCTAAAGATCCCCCAATACCAATAAAGTTTCCGCGGGAATAGAGTTTAGCATATTGTCTTGCCAAGGAATTTTTAAGTAAATGCAATGAAACATTCATCATTTCTCCTCTTGTCTTTCAATTTGAGCACCCAGACTTTTAAATTTCTCAACAACATTTTCATACCCTCTTTCAATCAGCTCTGCCTGGTTTATAATACTTTCTCCCTTGGCTACAAGCGCAGCTAAAACCAAAGCCATTCCTGCCCTAATATCAGGAGAGGCTAAATTTCTCGCTTTTAACCTGGTAGGTCCATAAACTAAACACCGATGAGGATCAGCTAAAGCAATATTGGCACCCATAGAAATTAACTTATCTACAAAAAACATCCTTGATTCATACATCCAGTCATGACACAAAATAACCCCTTTTGACTGAGTTGCCAAAACAATAGCTACACTCATCATATCAGTTGGAAAACCAGGCCAAATATTTGTTACAAGTTTAGGAGGGGATTTTAACTTTTGTGCCCATACCTTTAAACCTCCCTCTATTTTCTCAAACTTAATACCAAATTCTTGTAAAGGAATAAGCATTGGATCCAGATCCTTATTATCTACACCCCCTAGTTGTACCTCTCCCCCTGTTATAGCAGCAGCAACTGCATATGTGCCAATTTCTATATAATCTGCTCCAATCTTAAATTTAGTACCATTAAGTTTAGCTGCTCCTGTTATCCTTAATGTATCCCCCCCTATCCCTTCTATTAAGGCTCCCATGGAAATAAGCATTTTGCACAAATCAACAATATGAGGTTCTTTAGCACAATTTCTTAGTATTAACCTTTTCTTGCCTATACTGGCTGCCAGGATTAAATTTTCTGTTGCTGTAACCGAGGCTTCTTTAAGAAAAATATCCAGAGTTTCTTCTTCATCCTTATCAAGGGTTAAAGAATATTTCAAATTATCCCTTTTAATATTTGCGCCAAAAGTTTTAAAAGCCTCCAAGTGTGTTTCAATACTTCTTTTCCCAATTATATCTCCGCCAGGGTGATAAAAATGTACTTTACTTAACCTTGCCAATACCGCACCTGCTAAAACTATAGACCCCCTGAGTTTGCTCATCAACTCCTCAGGCAAACTAAAATGGCGGATCCTGGATGCTCTTATAAAAAGGGTTGCCCCTTTTCTTTTTACTTCAACCCCCAATCTTTGCAGGATCTGTATTAAAACATCAGTATCCTTTAACTGTGATATATTCTCCAGTATTACTTCTTCCTCTGTTAAAAGAGCAGCTGCCGCACAAGGGAAAACTGAGTTTTTATTTCCTGAAACCTGGATTTTCCCGCTCAATTTATATCCGCCTAATATTTTATATTTCATCTATTATTTTTTAAACCTTGGCCTTAACCCTAAAAACAGCTGACAAAATTATATGTTTTTTAGGATTAAGTTCCGGCGCTGAGATTTGTTCAATTTCAGACGCCCAATCTAATACTTTAATACTTTTGGCCTTTGTTTGCAAAAAATTGCTCAAAAAAAGATTTCCCCCAATGCTTCCGGGTATTTTTGAAAACTCATCGCTTGAAAGTCCCTGGGTATCTAAATATCCGCAAAATTTATTAATGCTTAACCCTGATTGAACCTCCACCAGGGCTTCCTCAATTCCTATCCCAAATTTTGTAACCTTACCTTTAACAGAAATCGTCTGGATATCTGAAGTCCTATTTTTAATAACCAGTCCCGGAAAACCAGCCTCAGAAATCATTATTTTAGAGCCTGTGCCAAAAATAAAAAAAGGGAGTTTTAATTCCCTGCATATTTTGACCAATTTAATAAGTTCTGAAGATTTAAATGCTATAAAAAAAAGTTTAGCTTTTCCCTCTGACTCAAGTGCTGTATAACCTTTAAGTGGCTCATCAAACTTAAATCTGTCAGATCCGAACGTGTCAACAATTAATTTATATTTGCTTTCCATACAACGCTTTTTTAGCAGCTTCAAAGTCAGACCAGACTGTTTCCGCTCCCTTATAATTAATTGACTTCTCATGACCTTTACCAAAAATCCCAACAATATCACCTTTTTTTGCAAGAGTAATGGCCAAATCTATAGCCTTTTGCCTGTCTGCTTCCTTAAATAAACTTACACCCAATCTTGAGCCGGCTTTTATAGCTCCTTTAGCAATCTCATCAATTATTTTATAACTTGCTTCAAATCTGGGGTCTTCATCGGTAATAATGCTAATATCCGAGAGCTTACCGGAAATCTCCCCCATTATTGAACGTTTTAAAATATCCCTTTCTGAAGCTGATCCAAATACTGCAATCAGCCTGCCGGACTTAAAATGAGAACGGAGTGCCGTTAAAGCCTGCTCTAAACCATTAGGGGTATGGGCAAAATCAATAATAACCTTAATGCCCTTGCTATTTTTTACCTCTTCCATTCTACCAGGAATACTTTCAAATTCCTCAAGAGTTGTTTGTGCTATTTTTTTGGGGATATTTAAAATATATGCAACAGAAAGGGCAGCCAAAGCATTTTCAATATTATAGTCTCCAATTAATTTCAGTTTTAACTTAACATCCTTTTGATTGAAGTCTCCTTTCTTAATCCCAAAAGTAATTGTTTTTTCCCCAACAGTCCCGACGTTACCCTCCTCCTGAATAGCCTGATTTAAAACAGCAAACCTAACTTTCTTAATTAACTTAAGCTTTGTCTTAAAATAATTTTTGTAACTTTTATGATAATCCAAATGATCATGGGTGATATTCGTAATTATTCCTGCATAAAATTTTATTCCCCAGAACCTGAACTGATCCAAAGCATGTGAAGTCACCTCCAAAACCAAATATTCATCACCTGCCTTAAAAGCCTTTTTTGCCAATCTTTGTATTGTAAACGGGTCAGGTGAGGTTACATGGAAACCTGTATCATAAACCTTCCCTCCTGAAACAGCATTGATGGTTGAAAGCATGGAAACTTTAATACCTGCTTTTTTTAAAATATGATAAATCATATTAACAGTAGTTGTTTTTCCATCAGTCCCGGTAACTCCTATTACTTTAAGATTCCTTGTGGGAAAGCCATATATAAAATTGGCCAAAACTGCTTTTGGAAAATGATAAAAATTATTAATTACCCTTTGAGGAATAAATTTTTTGAGAAACTTTTTCATAGAACCTAACCTCAGACACAATTGCTATATTATACTGATATAATTCAAACAATTACAGCTAATGGCTAAAACCTAATCATTTTGTAGGTGCAATGCTGTAATAAGGAAGAAGTTTTTTGGCAATCTCAAAAAATGTGGGGGCTGCAGTCTCTGAACCGAAAGGGGAGGAGGTTGGCTGGTCATACCTAACAAGCATCACAAATTTTGGGTCCTCTGCAGGAGCAAAACCCACAAAAGAAGCAATTGTTTTATTGGGATCATAATGACCAGCAACCGGAATCTGAGCAGTACCTGTTTTACCTGCAATCTTAAATCCCTTTGGTTTGGCAAATTTAGCCTCACCCTCCTCAACAGCTGCCACCATCATCCCGGTAATTATCTTAGCAGTAGATTCCTTAAATACCTGGCGTATCACCTTAGGTTTTATCTCAAAGGTCTCATTCTCATCCTTAATATACTTAACAATATGAGGCTCCATTAAATACCCGCCGTTAGCAATAGCAGCAATAGCTCTTATCATCTGAATACCAGTAACAGCAATACCCTGTCCAAAAGAAGAAGTTGCCAAATCAATTGGTTTCCATTCATTCTTTGGACGCAGATCAGGTGAAGTCTCATCTTGTAAATCAACTCCGGTTATTACCCCAAAGCCTAATTGCTGAAAATATTCATAAAATTTATCTAAAGTAAGTTTTTGGCCTGTAAATACCATCCCAGTATTATCTGAATGCACAATCACATCTTTCATTGTGCTTTGAGGGTAATATTTATTATTCCACGTTCTTATACTAAAACCTCCCAAATTAACAGGTCCGCTGCAGATATCACACTTTGTATCAGCTTTTACTACATCCTCATTAATAGCTGCCCCCATCACCAGCACCTTAAAAGTTGAACCAGGCTCATAAAGGTCAGCAACTATTGGGTTTTTAAAATACTCTTTTGGAAAACTGGAGAATTTCTGCGGGTCATAGTTAGGGAAAGATGCCAAAGCTAATATTGCCCCTGTTTTAGGGTCCATTACCACAGCCGATGCTCCCTTGGCACCATATTTTTCTATGCCTGCCATTAGGGCTTGTTCAATAATAAACTGGACGCTTCTGTCAATGTTTAATATCAAATTTTTACCGTTTTTGGGATCGGATTTTAAAAAATTCCCTATTAATATTGGCAGCCCTAAAGCATCTTTTTCATGCCTGATTTGTCCTGACACTCCCTTTAATTCCCTATCATAATACCCTTCAAGCCCAAAATAACCCTTTTTTTCGCCTTTGCTGTCTGAACCAACAAACCCAAGCAGATGAGCGGATGAAGACCCTTCCGGATAAAACCTGGACTGACCCTGCTCAAAACCGATTCCAGATAATTTTAAACTTTCTATTTCTTTCTTTTTCTCAAAGGAAACCTGATTTTTCAAAGACACCCAAAATAAATCTTTTGATAATTTTGCTATAAAATCCTTGGCCAGTTCATCTTTGTCTTCACCCTCCTCCACCAAAACTTTGGCAAGCAAATAACCTGTATCTACTATTTCCTCTTTGGGGATTAATTTTGGCTGGCCATATAAAGAAAAGGAGGGATTGGTTGATGCAAGAAGCATTCCCTCATTAAACAATATGTCACCCCTTAAGGCATCAACTTTAACATTGGTAAAATATTGTCCCTCAGCTTGGGCTTGCAAAAAATCAGCCTTAACAACCTGCCAATAAAATAACCTTATAATTATTGCAGAAAAAAATAGCAGAAAAAAGGATTTAATCCAGAATATTCGCATTATAAAAAAACTAGCGGATATATTGTATATTGGAATTATAAGAAAAGCCAAGTTGTGCAGATTTTGAAGCAATATTATTTAAAGAAGCATGGTGGGCAATTTGGTTTTCCAGTATCTGATTTTCCAGGTTAAGGTTTCTTTCAGCATCTGTTAACTTTTCAAACCTCTCCCCATAAGCTACAGAGGTATTTGTAACCCAAATTTCAATTAACGTTAAAGCAAGCAGCCCAAGAACAGTTAAAATAACAAATTTATTGTTAATCTGAAAAAGGAAAAAATTCCTCTTTTTATCATCTTCCGGCTCAAATGTTTTAATAATCGTCATATTCAAAAATCCTTAATTTGGCTGACCGGGATCTTGGATTATCTTTTGCCTCCTCACCTGGTACAAGCGGTTTTTTTGTTAATACTTTCCCAATTCCATCCTCTGCCCATTTTTTAAAAGTATTCTTAACTATCCTATCTTCCAGGGAATGGAAGCTAATAACCGAAATCCTACCCCCTTTTGCTATTAAATCTTTAACCTGATCCAAACCCTCCTCCAAAGCTCTTAATTCATCATTAACCACAATCCTCAGGGCTTGAAATACCCTGGTGGCTGGATGTATCTTATCCCGGCTGCCTCTGACTGCCCCAACTATCACCTCAGCTAGTTCCTCTGTTGCAGCAAAAGGTTTTATTTGACGGGCGCCAACAATAACGTCAGCCAAGCGCTTAGAATATTTTTCTTCACCCAAAACTTTAAATATGTCATAAAGCTCCTTTCTAGATAATACGTTAACTAAATCTCTGGCCAAAACACCTAAATTAGGATCCATCCGCATATCCAGGGGTCCTAATTTTGCAAAAGAAAAGCCCCTGCTGGGGCTCTCAAGTTGCAAACTGGAAACCCCCAAATCAAATATTGCACCTGCAAATTTTTGATTTAAATTATCCGTCTGCTCGCCTCGCTTCGCGGGCTTTATTAATAAATTTTTTAAATCCCTAAAATTACCTTGTATTAACTTAAAATCCTTATCCTTAAAACCATCCTGCTCAAGCCTGGTTCTTGCTCTGCTAAGAGCTTGTGGATCAACATCAATTCCTACTACTCTTCCGCCTTTTTTTAAAACTGCTAAAGAGTGTCCCCCATCCCCAAGTGTACAATCTAAATACCAAGAATCTTTTTTGATATTCAGATATTCCAAAACCTCTTTTAACAGGACACTCTTGTGATAACCTTCCATATCTAGTTATTCATCATTTCCTGCTGTTTCTGCCAGAGTCCAACATCCCAAATCTCAAAATGATCACCGGCGCCGATTATTAAGACTTCATTTTTAAAGTCTAGCTTATCAATAAATTCCTGCGGAAGAATAAATCTACCCTGGCCATCCAAGGCACATTCTTCAGCAATTGGAAAAAAGCTTAACCTTTTTACTCTTCCCTCCTCAGTTGTCAGCGGGGATTCCAATACAATTTCTACCAATTTAGACCAATTTATGTTATCAAATCCCCAAACTTCACCATTCTTACCCAAAAGTATATAAAACCTATCCTCATTCCCTAATTCCTTCCTAAACCTCTTAGGTAGTATTAATCTATTTTTACCGCTGAATAATGTCTTAAAGCTGCCCAAAAACATATGTTTTGGACAGATTCACCATCTATAACTATTTTCCACCATTATAAACCTACTTGTCAAGTACCGATTTTAGAGGTACAAAGACCCTGAGCACAGTCGAAAGGGTCAATAGGTAGTTTGAAGTAAAAGGACTTACAGTCCGCAGAAGGTTATTTCTTAGGAGTTAAAACTGCAAATATTCCTGCCCCGTCTGCTTTAGCAGATAAATTAGACCCTTCAATTTTTGTATCCAGTTCCCTCCAGTTTGTACCATCAAATCTATATATCTTAGCCTCAGCCGGAGGATTCTCAGCCAGTTCCAGTGTTAAATTCCCACTTGGAAGCTGTTTGGCCAAAGGTACATTTAAAGCATAAACTTTACCTAATATTACTTTTGCTAAAGGCAGCTTTGGTAAACCTGTGACATCATTGATTATAGTAAAACCAACCCCTGAGAGGGTTTGCCTGTCAGCATCAACTTTATATTTGAGATGTCCATCACCGGAAGTAAGGTCTGCTAAAGCCACATCAGGCTTTTGTAAATGCCACTGGGTAATCATCCTATAAGAGCTATTACCTTTTTTAACATGCAAAGTTAAAGTTCCGTTTTCCACACCCTGATCATATTTGCAAACATTTTTACTACAGGTACCAAAAAGGATTTCCTGCTCATACTCCCCTTTTTTATCTTTTGTATCAATAGTGCCTGCAACTCCCCTATCAATGGCTTGTGAATCTAAACTATCACCATCTCCTGTTTCTTCTTTAATTTTATTTCCCGATACCGCTACTTCTCCCGCTTTAGAAGTATAGGCTAACTCATAAGTTATAGAATCATAACTGGCTGTTCTTTTAAGATTTAAAACCAAAGCATTCCCGTCTCTTCTTGGAAAAAGCAAAGCATAAGGGCCTTCTGCATCAAAAGATAAATCAATTTCTTCCTGGGCCGTGGAATTATTGCTGGTAAAGTTTTGAATTCCTATAAATCCTAATACCCCCAAAATTATTAATGCCCCAATTAAAAGAGTAGTGGTTTTATGGGCAACAAACCAAACTTTAAGATTATTCATCTCATCTTATCTTACCACTAAGGTATTCTTTCAAGTCAACTATCTTAACCCTTACCTGCTTGGCGCTGTCTCTATCCCTGACTGTTACCATATTATCTTCCAAAGTTTGGAAATCAACTGTTATACAAAATGGGGTCCCAATCTCATCTTGAGAGGCATATCTTTTACCAATATTTCCCCTATCATCCCAAGCAACCATCATATTCTGTTTTAAATCCTCATAAATTCCTTTAGCCTTTTCAATAAGTTCAGGCTTATTTCCAAGAAGTGGAAAAACTGCAGCTTTATATGGAGTTAGTTTTGGATTAAGCTTTAGAAATATCCTCTCTCCATCCACAGTATATGCATCAGATATAATCATTAACATCAACCTATTAATTCC
>CAZDFU010000010.1:0-38415 GCA_964504985.1 uncultured Gammaproteobacteria bacterium | reverse complement strand
GTTGCACTACCTGTTCCCACAGGAGAAACTGAAGGAGACGGTGATCTAACTTCAACTTCAGCAGAAACCTGAGTTTCTTTCTGAGCAGGTTTGCTTTTTACAAAGCTGCCTGTTAAAAGTGAGTACCCAACTACTAAAGCCACTAAAACCAAACCAACTGTTATAAGCCTAAGCCATCTTGGATCATCCATGGCTGGAATATTACCATAATCCTATAGCTTTTTCAAGTAACTGATTGCAAAAAAACTAGAGCCTGTTTGACTCTTTTAACAGCTTCTTCTTCTCCTAATATTTCTATGCTTTCAAAAAGAGGAGGGGTAACAGTTTGTCCTGAAACAGCGACTCTAATCAGTTGAAACATCTGTGTTACAGATAAATTTAACTCCTCTGCCAGTTTCCTAAAACTTTGCTCAAACATATCTGCTTTCCAGGGTTTTTTTATCTCTTCCATCTTTTCCACAATTTTTTCCATCTTTAATCCTAAATCATCAATCTTTAGTTTATTAAATACCTCCATATCATATTCAGGCTTTTCCCAAAGAAAATCAGTCAAAGGTATAAAATCTGATAATTTTTTAATCCTATCTTTCACAAGTGGAGCAACCTTTTCTACTTGCTCTTCAGTAGAACAATCTGGCATAATCCCGCCTGCTAAATACTTTAAGTATTCCAATATCTGAAATTTGAAATCTGAAATTTGGATTTTTCTAATATATTCTCCATTTATCCACTCCAATTTTGCCGTATCAAAAAAAGCTGATGCCTGGTTGAAATCTTTAAAGTCAAAAAATTCAATCATTTCTGATAAACTAAAAATCTCCTTTCCCTCAGGATGCGACCAGCCCAAAAGGGCTAAGAAATTTAGGATTGCTTCTTTTAAAAAACCTTCAGCCTTAAAGTCCAACGCAGATTTTGCTCCATGCCTTTTTGAAAGTTTTGCTCTGTCTGCCCCAACTAAAACTGGTAAATGAGCAAACTGAGGAGGTGTCCAACCAAAGGATTGATAAATCATCAAGTGTTTAGGAGTTGAGGATATAAATTCATTGCCCCGGATTACATGGGTTATTTCCATTAAATGATCATCTACCACATTAGCAAAATTATACGTAGGGTAACCGTCTGATTTTAAAATTACAAAATCTTCCTGGGTGTTGTTGGGAAATTCTATCTTTTTATTGCCTACGAGGTCATTCCAAAAAGTAACCCCCTCTTTGTCAGTTTTAAATCTAATTGCTCCTCCGTCTTTATAGGCAGCTTCTTTTTCTAAAAGCGTGGTTGCGTATTTTTGGTAAATACCCAATCTTTCTGATTGTACATAAGGGCCATAGTTACCCCCAATATCAGGTCCTTCATCATAACTTAACCCCAACCACTTAAGAGTTTCATAAATTTGCTCAACGCTTTCAGGGACATACCTTTCCCTGTCAGTATCCTCCAACCTTAAAATAAATTTACCATTGTTTTTTTTGGCAAAAACAAAATCAAACAAAGCTTGCCAGGCAGTCCCTATATGAGGGGCTCCTGTTGGCGATGGTGCAATCCTTACTCTAACTTCCATAGTCCATATTATATACTTTCTTCCGCTTCTGTATAATAACAGTAAGGAGCTTGGACTGGATTTTAGAGTCCAAAAATAACATGAATTTAAGTCAAACCGCCCTTTTGACTAAACAGATTATTACTATTTCTATTATAGCCTTAGTTTTAGGGATTTTAAGTTTCATTGGCTACAAAATTTGGTATGCAAATTACCTGGCTAATTTACCTCCTATTGAGGAAAAACCTGATACTAAGTTTGGTCTGCTTCCGTCACCAAATTTTCCTAAAACATCAGTCTCTTCATCTAACTTTTCTTATGCGATAGATACAGTAACAGGCGGATTGCCTAAAGTAGGAACAGATGCCGGATTCGAAAAATTAATAAAAGTCTATTTTGTTACTAAAACTTTTGCTACTTTTCTTTCTCCTGAAAAAGCACAAAGCCTGGCAGAGAAATTTGGTATACAAGGTAATCCCCAGATTTTATCTGAAACAAATTATGTTTTTGAAGATAATAACAAGGTTTTAAACATAGATCTAAACAGCGGTAATTTTACTTATCAAAGAAAAACTGCCCCTCCTAGCGGAAATCTTGAGGAAGAAGAAGATAAATTAATATCAGACTTCCAAGGAAGACTTAGCAATCTGGGAGTCTTAAAACAGGATCTTATTGAAGGCAAAAGCAAGGTTACCCGCCTAGAGGGAGGTTTAAGTCAGATTTCCATTTGGCCTGCTCCAATAAATAATAAACCTATTGTGACTCCCCAATTTAATACATCTTTAATTACTGCACAAGTTAGCGGTTCTGCTTTTGATTTAGAACATTATATTTTCTTAAACTTTACCTATTATCCGATTGATACTACAACGTATGCGATTTATCCAATAAAAACCACTGAGCAGGCTTTGGAAGATTTAAAATTTGGCAAAGGCAGTATTATTATCGAACCTGCAAAACCACAAGTTTCTATTACTACAGTTTACTTAGCATACTTTTTAGCGGAAAATTATAGCCCTTATCTTTTACCTGTTTTTGTTTTTGAAGGCCCGCAATTTGCAGCTTATGTTCCAGCGGTTACTGACGAATTCCAGAATCAGGCCAGATAAAATTCTTATAAGTCCATTCTATTAGTTTTGTAGACTCCCCGAATCTATCATTGGATCCTAGCACCACAGTTAAAATCCGGTTGTTATCCCTATCAACAAGAGTAACCAGATTTTCTTTAGCCTGCTCTGTAAAACCTGTTTTTACCCCTAACACTCCTTTAACTTGCGATAAAAGCTTGTTTAAATTAACAAGCTCATGGTTATATCTTTTATCCAAAGAGACAATACTGGTTTCTTTGGTCGCAAATATTCTGGCCAGAACAGCGTTTTTAAGAGCTTCCTCCGTAATAACAGCCAAATCTTTAGCGGAGGAAAAATGCTTCGGACTATCAAATCCAGCTGGATTATCAAAACGGGTATTTATCAGATTTAAATTGGCAGCTTTTTTATTCATAGCAGAAACAAATCCTAAAACTCCTCCAGGATAATTTTCAGCAATGGCATAAGCTGCATCATTACCAGAAGATAAAAGCATACCGTATAAAAGAGAACGGAAATTCAAGTTTTCTCCGCTGGCCAGACCCACCCTTGCACCGCTCACCCTAGCGCCTTCTCTTACAGTTAAGGCTGAATTAGCATTAAAATATTCTGATGCCACCAAAGCTGTCATAATTTTTGTGGTGGAGGCAATCGGGAAAGAGATAGATGCATTTTTCTGATATAAAATAGTGTTAGTCCCCAAATCTTTAACTAAAACTGCCCTGGCAGATACATCTGGAATAGGTGTATGTTGATCAAAGGGCGGAAGATTATATTTTTGAATACCAGCAACTTGAGAATTATTTTGGGGGATTTCTAAACTTATTAGATGTTTTTCACCAAAATTTATAATAAAAGGCAAAACAGTTATAACAATAAGAGTCAGAATTATTAAGCCGGCAGAATATACATAATACTTCATGAAAAAAATTTCTACCTTAACCTTATATCCACTCTTTCCATATCCCTGGGATACAAAGAAGCTTCTCTGATATTGGTAAGATTTAACATATGCATAGTCATTCTTTCCAAGCCGAAAGAAAACCCTCCTTCAGGAGGCATGCCATACTTAAAGGACTGCAGGTACATCTCGAAATTATTAGGGTCCATCCCTCTGTCTTTTATGGTATTAACAAGCAGGTCATAATCATTAATTCTCTGGCTCCCGCTCAACACCTCAACTCCTCTGAACAAAAGGTCATAACTTAAAGAATATTCCGGGTCCTTAGGGTCAGGCATGCAATAAAAAGCCCTCTTGGCAGTTGGGAAGTGAGTTATTGTCACAAAATCACTCTGATGATTTTCTTTTGCCCATTTACAAATATCAATTTCATCCTGCGGTGTTAAATCTTTTTCCTTTCTGTTATCCCTGCCTGTTTCTTTAAAAATAATCCCCTGTGCTTCCCTTAAAGTCAATCTGGGAATTTTGCCAAAACTGATGGGCTCTAAATTCCACTCTTTCAATATATCTTTACACTCGTCTTCTGCATATTTTAAAGTCTCTATACCAACTTTTTCCAAAAGATCCAGCAATTCATTAAAATCTACAAATCCAAACTCACAATCCAGCTGGGTAGAAACAGCCAAGTGCCTGGTAGTAACAGACGGCTCTGCTCTAAAGGCATGAGCAATAGTAAAAACCCGTTCAAAAACAGGCACTAACATCTGTTTATAAAGCTGGGGGCTTTGAGTAAGAAATGCCTTATGTCCAAAATAATCAACCCTAAAGACTTCTGCTCCTCCCTCTGTGGAAGAAGCTGCTATCTCCGGCACCACAATCTCAGCACAATCTAAATCCAAAACAGTTTTCCTAAATCCCCTCAAGATAGCTGCTTGAACCTTAAAAATAGCTCTAATTTTAGGATGTCTTAAGGTTAAAGAACGCCAGTCTAAAAGCGTAGGCAGTTGTAAATCTAAATTTTTGCCACCCATATCAAAGGGTAATTCAGAGGCTTTTGATAATATTTCTAAATCTTGTACAACAATTTCAATTCCGCCTGTTGGGATATTTTTATTAATTAATTTTTCCGGTCTTTTTTGCACCTTTCCATTGATGCAAACAACATCTTGCGGGTTAATTTCACCTTCAACTTTTACTTCCTGTCCTAGTATCACTTGTATCAAACCGCTTCTGTCGTAAACATCCAAAAATAGTATTTTTCCATGATCACGGCGGGTTTGTACCCATCCGCATATTTTTACATTTCCGTCTATTTTTTTATTACAATCTAAAATTAAGGTTCTTTCCATGCTTGAATCATACAAAAAGAACGCTGCGTTGACAAGACACAGACAAAAAGCTAGTATGCTTAATTTTGTGACAGAAAGACTTGAAAAACTCGCAAAGTTAATCCGTTTTTATATTGTTATGTCCACAACTGAGGCTGGTTCAGGCCATTTAACTTCCTCTTTGTCTGCAGTGGAACTTATGACAACACTCTTTTTTGGAGGTTTTTATAACTATGATCTAAAAAATCCAAGCAATCCCAACAATGACAGGTTAATTTTCTCTAAAGGTCATGCTTCCCCTCTTTTTTATGCTTTATATGCTGCTTGCGGGGCAATTGAGGAAAAAGAATTATTAACCCTTAGAAAATTTGGCAGCAGGCTAGAAGGACACCCCAGTATATATTTTCCATATACTGAAGCTCCTACTGGATCATTAGGTCAAGGCCTCTCAATTGGGGCAGGTATTGCTATTTCTGCCAAATATTTGTCTAAATTACCATTTAAAACATTTGTACTTTTAGGAGACAGCGAGATGACAGAAGGCTCAGTCTGGGAAACAATCCAAATTGCCAAACATTATAAATTGGATAACCTGATAGCGGTTATAGATATTAACAGGCTTGGGCAAAGAGGAGAAACTTTATACGGCCACAACTTGAAAGCATACCAGGATAGGATCTCAAGTTTTGGATGGGAAGTTATACCAATTGATGGACATAATTTTAATCAAATTATTAGTGCTTTCAAAAAGGCTAAAAAAGTAAAAAATAAACCTGTTGCAATTTTAGCCAAAACCTTAAAGGGTAAAGGGGTTAAGCTTGTGGAAAATAAAGAAGGCTGGCATGGAATGGCTTTAAAACCAGAGCAAATGGAGCAAGCCCTAAAAGACCTTGGAGAAATAAATAAAAACATCAGAGGGAAGTTAGTATTGCCAAAAAAACTTAAAGCCCGTTTTCCAACAAAAAATTGGCAGCAGACTAGAAGGCCACTTGAATATAAATCCGGAGAAATGGTGGCCACCCGTAAGGCATATGGAAATGCTCTTTTAAGGTTATCCTTAAGATATCCTAATCTAATTGCCCTTGATGCCGAAGTCAGTAATTCCACTTATTCGGAAGTATTACAAAAAAAGTCTGCTGAAAAGTTTTTTGAGATGTTTATTGCTGAGCAAAATATGGTGGGAGTTGGAGTTGGCTTAGCCAGCAGAGGTTATATCCCATTCATCTCTACCTTTGGGGCATTTTTTACCAGAGCTTTTGATCAGATAAGAATGGCCCAATATGCTAAAACTAATATTAAACTTGTTGGCTCTCATGCTGGGGTATCTATTGGAGAGGATGGTCCTTCACAAATGGCTTTAGAAGATATTGCTATGTTTAGAACCCTTTTAGGAAGCGTTGTATTATATCCATCTGATGGAGTGTCAACAGAAAAATTAGTTGAGCAGGCTTTAAAACATCAGGGGATTGTTTATATTAGGACAACCAGAAAAGAAACACCTGTTATTTATGAAACTTCTGAAGATTTTAAAATTGGAGGATCTAAAATTTTAAAATATTCAAATAATGATCAGGCAACAGTTGTGACAGCAGGCATTACTGTTTTTGAAGCCTTAACTGCTTATGAGATTCTTAAAAAAATGGGGATTTTAATAAGAGTAATTGATCTTTACACTATTAAACCCCTGGATATTAAAACCTTACAAAAAGCAGCTCAGGAAACAAAAAATATTATTACTGTTGAGGATCATCACCTGGAAGGGGGCTTAGGTGAGGCAGTAAACAGCAGTTTAATTAACCATGAAGTTAAAATATATAATTTAGCTGTGGAAAAAATGCCTAGAAGCGGTAAACCCCAGGAACTGTTGGATTTTGAAGGAATATCAGCCAAAGCCATTGTTAAATTAATCCAAAAGCTGCTTTGAACCAGCAGATATTGACAAGCCACCAATTAACAATATATAATTAATTTATGTCAAAAACTATAAGTTTAAATTTAAGAAAAGTAGAAATATTAATTGGCCTCCTTTTTGTGCTCGTTATTGGAGCACTTTTTGGGAGGTCTTTTTAGGCTAAATAACTTAAAAAGAAAACTATAAACCTCCCAAATAGGGAGGTTTTTTTATGGATCAATATAGGATTATAATATGTCGCTAACAGAAATAAGAGAACATGCGAATATGGAATTTGATGCCTTAACAAGACGACATGAGGGAATGATAGATTCCTTAAGAGGACCAAGGAAAATTCCTTCTTATGAGGTGTTATTTGATGGAGTCAATTTACCTGAATCTCTTCAAAATGCGCCAGGTTTTTTGGTGCCGACTAAATATTTACACGGTATTCAATTACCAGAGGAGTATTCTACAGGCAAAAGAAGACAGATTGAAGCCCATTTAGCAGAAGAGGGTATAGTTTACTTACTCAGACATCCAATTGTAGTTTGCATGCTTACAGACCCCCAAGGAGCAACTTTAGCAATCTTTGATGGACACCACCGTGAACGATTTTCCCCTAAATATGGGATACATCTTATTCCTACAATTGTAACTAGGCCAGTTGATTTGGTGCGGATTTTGCATTCTGCAGGAAAATCAAATATGTCTACAGAAGCATTTACCAATTACATACGAGAAAGCGTAGACGATACCTTAATCGCTTTTGATGAACGCATGCCCAGTTTTAAAAGACCAAGGATAATTGAAGGAATAATAAGCGTTGATCAACTAAGAAAAGTGTTTGTAGAGTTTTAAAAAACATCATGATTGACAAATCATGACTTAATTCTATAAAATAACAGGATCATGTCAAAGGTAGTTACTTTAAAAATTGAAAATAAATTATTACTCAGCCTCCTTCTTTTAACTCTCCTTTTGGGGAGTTTCTTGGGAGGTCTTTTTAGATAATTTTTATCTAAAAGAGAAAGGAACAGACCTCCCTAAGGGGAGGTTTTTTAATGGAAAAAATATGGGAAAAGAAGTAAAAATATTCCGAAATAGAGAAATAAATCCCACACAACAATCAGTAAATGGAAAGCTCCAACAAGCCATTATGTGGACACAAATTGCTGAAATCTTAGAGCGTTGCGGGAGATCCAAAATGTCCTTCCATCTAAGAGAAGAGATCGACTCAATTGAGGCATTAGATTTAATCGGGATGTCTGATCAAAGAAAATACGGAAGACAAATTTTTATTAGCGAAATGAATATATAAAAATATGAGGATAGATTCAAAAGCAGAATATTATGTTGGTCGTCCTGCTCATAGTGACCCTACAACAAAAGCAGTATTTGGTAATCCTGCCCTAAAACCTGAAGAAGATTGGGGATGGTTAAAACCAGCAAGACCTTTACCACCCGAATTAATATCAGATACTCCCACTGGTATCCCTCCGTCTAATCCTAAGAACGAAACGCTTATTTACCCTAAACAAATAACTTATACGCAGGAAACACCTAAAAAGAAGGTTCCAACAGAAGTATCTGCAAGACTTACAGCGCTACAAACTGATCTCGCAAGACTAAGGACAACTTTAGGAAGAAAATATAAACATGATGAGGAAGTGAGAAACTTACAAGATGAATCCCAAAGATTAGCAAGGATACGCAGAAAAGAAAAAGCAAGAGCAAGAAGGGAGGTGAGTGGTGATGGTTGAAAATCCTAATTTTCAAATAACTATAAGTAAAAAAATGAAACCTGATGTTCCTGTTGGTTCTGTTACTAATGAAGGGATAGAAACAGGTACAAAGACAGTTGACCCATTTATTAACTGGGGTAATAAATTTATGAGAGTTGAAAAACCTGGTAAAACACCAGAAATACCCAAAATACCTTATTAAAGGAAAAGTTTACTTTTTTCCTAATAAATGTTACTATTAAAATATGCTTATTAGTATAAAAGAAATTATTGAAATTATTATTACCTCTCAAAAAGGAGGCCTAGCAAGGTAAGCAAAAATTAAAATTTACTTACCAGAGAAGGCCTCCTACCAGGGAGGTTTTTTTATGGAAAAATATGGGAGCAATACCTGAAATACAATACCGGATAAAACCTTATGACACCACTCTGCGTGATGGTGGTCAAACCCCAGGTGTAAACTTGGACTTGAACGATAAATTAAGACTTGCTGAAAGATTGGCAAAAGTTGGATTTCCCTATATAGAAGGAGGTTGGCCAGAAGCAAATCCAACTGATGAAGAATTATTTAAAAGGGCAAAAGGATTAGACCTTAGGCAAAGCGAATTGGTAGCTTTTGGAATGACCGGCAGAATTGGCACCAAACCAGAGAACGATCCAGGACTAGATGCACTACTAAGAAGTGACACAAACATTATTACAATATTTGGAAAAAGCTGGATGTTACATGTTCAAGAAGCCCTTAGAACAACCGGCCCAAAAAATTTAGACACAATTTATAATACCGTAGCTTTTTTAAAGGGAGCAGGTAAAAGGGTTTATTATGATGCTGAGCATTTCTTTGATGGTTTCTCTAATGATAAAGATTATGCTTTGGAAACTTTACAGGCAGCAGTTTCAGGTGGAGCTGAAGTATTAATACTTTGTGACACAAATGGTGGTGCAACTCCTGAATTTGTAACTGAGGCAACAAACAGTGCAAGAGAGAGATTTCCAAAAACAGATCTTGGAATTCATGTACATAACGATGGAGGACTTGCTTTAATTAATACAATAGCAGCTGTTATGGCAGGAGCAACCCAGGTTCAGGGCACTATAAATGGAGCTGGTGAAAGAGCCGGAAATGTTGATTTTTGTCAGTTTCTCCCTACTGCTAAATTTAAATACGGTATAGAAAGTGGATTAGATTTGACCGAAATTAAAAGTTTATCTGGTTTTGTAGAGCTAGTAAATGGATTAATGGTTCCACCCGGTACTCCTTATACTGGTGGAAATGCTTTTAAACATAAAGGTGGTGTACATGTTTCAGCAATGGAAAGAAACAAAAGAGCATATGAACATATAGATCCAGCATGGGTGGGATCTGAAACAAGCTATGAGCATTCTGACCAAGGGGGAGGGGCAAATATTTTAGCTATGGCTCAAAAACATGGATTTCTCTTAGAGAAAAATGATCCCTCATATAATGAACTGATAAGACGCATGAAGGAGATGGGGGTTTTAGGTGACGCTCAGGAGTTTTTACTTTTACATGATGTTTTAGTAAAAACGCCAAGGCCTTTTAAGTTATTAGATGGTACCCGTGTAACCACTACCCGTGGATCCAAACCCGATGCATCTGTTCAGGTCAGAATAAATGGAGGAAAAGTTCAGGAAATTTCTATGGGTAATGGACCAATCAATGCTTTTGATAGAGCCCTTAGAAAAGTTTTGGGAGAATATCACCCTGCAGTATATCAGATAAAATTATTCCGTTGGACCCAACCGCCAACTCAAGCAATCGGGACTGAAGCATCAGTAATTATCAGGGCAGAATTTGGTGCAAATGGCGACAGATGGACCTCAATAGCCTCTGACACCGATCAGCAAACAGCAGGAGAAAATGTTTTAGCTGATTGTTATAACTACTATATTTTAAGAAAACAAAGAGACCCTTCTTGTGGAGGAAATTTCACAGAACTTCCTAGTTAAATTAATCCTTGCAAAAAATATGTTTAATCATTATAATTATTGACAATGAATAATTTAAGAAAATTCTTTTATTTCTTTTTTGCCTTCCGAAAGGAGGGAGGTTTGGTATAACTTAAACCGAAAAGGTAAAAGTTATTAAACCTCCCAGTTGGGAGGTTTTTTTATGGAGAAAATATGAGTACACAAACAGAAATAATAGTAAATAATTATCCTGTCAGGATAGATCTATCTCAAGGTAGATCAAAACCTAAAGTTGCTTGCTTGGGTCCTGAAGGTACTTATACCGAAGCTGCAAGACATAAATTATTGGGAAATAATTTAAAAACTATGGATGTAGACTTTTTAGATCTTAACTCTTCTGTAGTTCGAAGGGTAGAAGGTGGTGATTATGATATTGGAATTGTTCCTGTTGAAAATGCTATTGAAGGAGATGTAGTTGAAGTCTTAAGAGAACTAAATCATACAAGAGATTTAGCTATAGTTGGTGAAACTATATTGGGAATTCAACATATGTTAATAGGAAGACCAGGACAAAGAATAGACACAATCTATTCTCACCCTCAAGCTTTGGGACAATGCAGGACTTACCTATTAGATAAATATCCACAGGCAAAACAAGAACCATCATCAAGTACTACAGCTGCCATTGATTATGTTAGAAATAATGTAGGTGTTGCAGCAATAGCCAGCAGAAGAGCTGCACAGATAAATAGTCTGCCAATTCTTGCAGAAGATATTGGTGATGTAAAAGGTAACTCTACTCGCTTCTTAATGCTGGCCAGAGGTCAAACTTATCCCTCAGGAGAAGATGTTACCTCGCTGATATTTATTCCCAGTGGAGACCGCCCTGGTATATTAGCAAGATGTTTAACAGCTCTAGCCTCTTATGGTATTAATTTAACAAAACTAGATTCACGCCCAACAGGGACAATGAGGGAATATGCGTTTTGGATTACTTTAGACGGACACATTAAAGACCCAAAGGTACAAAAGGGCATTGATGATTTGAGAGAAACTTACTGCTCGTCGCTTCGGATACTTGGCTCATACAGAAAAGCAGACTTGCCAGAAGGAGTAAAAGATCCAGGAGTAATTAATGGAGAATAAAAATTACTTGTTAGCCATACGAAGGAGGTGATTATTATGACAATTGAACAAGAATCTATTGCAAAAGAACAAATTTCAGTTGCTCAAAGAGTTATTAACGAAATACCAATAATACCAGATCCCTTAAGAGATTGTTTACAAGTTGCAGGAGGAATAATAAGAAAAGTAGCTGATGAAAGATTAATTCTTGATTTAACACAAGAAACAATCCAACCATCCGATGTTGAACGCCTACCACAACAATGGCAAGAATCAATCAGATTAAATGGCGGTATTAGACTATTGAGTGATTCCTATGGGAATGTAGCACAACAACCCTTACCTAAGAACGGGAAAATTTGATTACTGAAATATTATATCTTTAACCTTAAGTTGCAGTTTTTCCAAACCATTATAGGAATTAATTTCTGGTGTATATGTTATATCAATTTCCTGATTAGATTGGATTTTATCTACCAACTGCCCCATATTAAAACCAATTACATCAATTCCATCAACCCTAAACTTTAAATGCTTCCCTTGCCCAACTGTCCTAATATCAGATGCTTTCACTTTATATGTTGCAAAAATAGGCCTTGGATTACCAAATCCAAAAGGAGCAAATTTCTCTAACTCCAGGACTAGTTTTTTGGTTAATTTATTACTCTCAACCTCAACATCAACTTCTAAAACCCTTTCTGTTTCCGGTAAATCAGCACCGTAAATTTCTATTCTTTTTTTAAAACTTTCTATATGTTTGCTTAAAAGAGAAAAGCCTGCTGCACCCGGATGACCGCCAACATCAATTAATATATCTGAATGCTTTCTTATAATCTCCACAATATTTATTCCATCAACTGACCTAGCAGATCCTTTGGAGATATCTTTACCAACTGATATGGCAATTGCAGGACGGTAGTATTCTTCTGTAATTTTACCTGCAATCAGCCCTATAATTCCTTGTGACCATTCCCTGCTTTGTAATATATGGATTTTGTTTTCTTTAACAATTAAAAGTTTTGCTTGCTCCAAAGCCAAACCTGTTATTTGCTGGCGGGCAGTATTTGTCTGACATAACAATTTAGCTAAGTTTCTTGCTTTGATTGGATCTTTTGTACAAAGAATCCGTAAACTATCTATACCATGTTCAAGTCTTCCCATGGCGTTAATCCTAGGCCCCAATATATAACCCACCTCATATGAGCTAATATTACCCAAAGAGATACCTGACTCATTTATAAGAGCAATAAGCCCCAAATTCTCAGTCTGATTTAAAACTTTTAATCCCTCATAAACAAACGCCCTGCCTAAGCCTAAAAGCGGGATAAGATCACAGACCGTAGCAATTGCCACAAATTGCAAAAGATCTTTTGCTAAATCTTTTTTTATCATATCTCTTACCAAACACCAGGCCACTGCTGCCCCGCACATTTTAGTAGAGTGAACAATCCCATATGCCTCTGGCTTTTCATCCAAAGGCAAATGATGATCTGTAATGATTAAATCCAAACCAAGTTCTTTGGCAAACCTTGCCTGATCAACTGCCACAATTCCGTTATCAACTGTTATTACTACTGTTGCTCCTGAGTCTTTGGCAAATTGAAGCCCCACCCTGGATAAACCATACCCTTCTTTCTCCCTATGAGGAATATAGGGCAAAACTTTTGCTCCCAATGAGGTTAAACTTTTGTATAAAATGGCAGATGCACTTATTCCATCCACATCATAGTCACCATAAACTATAATAAGCTCATTATTTGTGATAACCCGCCTTATTCTTTCTTGAGCTCTTTTTATACCGGAAATATTCAAATCTTTTTCAAAATCTGAAATTTTGGGATTTAAGAATTGTTTTTTTTCTTTTCCGGAAGTTAAACCACGGTTAATTAATAACTGTTCAACTAAATCATCTGATTTTCTAGGTAATATTTTCCACTTCATGCTCTTTCCGCCCCCGGGGGTAAACGCGATAGCCGAATTGTATCACACACTCTGTAAGTGTAAAATGACACCATGGATATTAAATTACCAAAAGAGGTAAAAAATATTTTAAATATATTTCAAAAGGAAAATTTCCAAATTTATATAGTTGGAGGAGCGGTACGTGACCTGATAATGGGGAAGGGTGTTTCTGACTGGGATTTTACCACTGATGCCAAACCTGAGGAAATATTAAAACTTTTTCCTGATGGATTTTATGATAATAAATTTGGCACAGTAGGGATAAAGTCTGAAGACAGAAGACTGATGACTGATGGTTCTATATATGAAATTACTACTATGAGAAAAGAGGGTATTTATAAAGATCACCGTCATCCAGTCCAAGTCTCCTGGACAAACAAAATTGAGGAGGATTTAAGCAGACGTGATTTTACTATTAATGCAATAGCATTAGGGATCGAGTCAAGTTTAATCCTGCTTGATCCGTTTAAAGGTCAACAGGATATTAAAAATAAAATCATTAGGACGGTTGGCGAACCAGACAAACGTTTTCAGGAAGATGCTCTCAGGCTTATCAGAGCCATCAGATTTGCTTCACAATTAAATTTTGAAATAGAAGAAAAAACCTTTGAGGCAATTTCTAAAAATTCTTTACTTATAAAAGAGGTTGCCCCTGAAAGGATAAGAGATGAACTGTTTAAAATCCTTGAGTCTTTGAATCCATACATGGGTATAAGTAAACTCCGGGAGGCGGGGATCCTACAAATTATTTTACCTGAACTGGAAAGATGCTTTGGTATTATTCAGGAAGGCCCTAAACATGACCGGGTATATGATATCGGAGACCACTCCTTACTAAGTTTAAAATATACCCCTGCTGCCAATCCTCTAGTCAAACTGGCAGCCCTGCTTCATGACATCGGTAAAGCAGATACAGTTGCAAAAGGCTCTGATGGTAATGTTACTTTTTATGGCCATGATGTGGCAGGGGCAGAATTAGTTTTAAAAATCGCCAAAAGACTTAACTTAAGCAAAAAACAAACAGATAAACTTTACCGCTTGATCCGTTTTCATATGTTTACAGTTGATGAGAACCAAACAGATTCTGCTATCAGGCGTTTTATAAAAAATATAGGAGTTGAAAATATCGGAGATATGTTAGCCTTAAGGATTGGTGACCGCTTAGGAGGAGGCACCGAGACAGAAACCTCATGGCGGATGGAAAAATTCAAACAAAGGATAAAAGAGGTTCTTAAAAAGCCTTTTACTGTCGCTGATTTAAAAGTTAATGGTTACGATGTAATGAAAGAATTGAAAACAAAACCCGGTCCAAAGGTAGGTGAAATACTTCAAAAGCTGTTTGAAGAAGTGCTAGAAGATCCCTCTAAAAACAACAAGGAATACCTTATAAATAGAATCAAGCAACTCTAGTGGCCTAATTTTTCTTCCCACCAAACCAGTAAGGCTGTGGCATTAAAAATTGAAGAATAAGTTCCTGAGATAATCCCCACAAGTAAAGCTACCACAAACCATCTAATTGTTTCTCCGCCAAAAAGCAGCAAAGCAGATAAAACAAATACTACAGTTAAAGATGTATTTAAGGATCTGCCTAATGTTTGAACAACGGATAAATTGGCCGCCTCTTTAAAATTTTTGCCAACCTGTTTAATTAAGTTCTCACGGATTCTATCAAACACAACAATAGTATCATGAACAGAGAAACCGATAATAGTCAAAAGAGCTGTCACAAAAAGAGTATCAATTTCAACTGCTAAGAACTTCCCTAAGATTGCAAATACCCCAACAACCAGTAAAATATCATGAATTAACGCTGCCACTGCTGCAATACCAAACCGTAAAGATGATGCTGGCTTTGGAACTTTACGGAAAGAAAAAGCAATGTATAAAACTATTGCTGCAGAGCTTAAAACCAAAGCAATAAGGGCTTTATTTTTTAATTCTGCCCCAATTGTTGGCCCTACAAATTCAACCCGTTTTTCCTCAATACTACCGTATTTATTATTTAGATCTTTTTTTATATCTTCAATTTTATTTTGGTCCAGCGGTTTAGTCCTGATTATATAGGTATTACCCTGGGAAGGAATTATTTGCCCTACTTCCACCCCTTGTTGGTTAATTTGGGATTTTAAATCATTTATATCAATAGTTTTCTGAAAAGAATATTCAAGCAAGGATCCTCCAGTAAAATCAATTCCAAGTTTTAATCCAGAGGTAAATAAAAAAAATAACCCTGGCAATATTACCAGCAGCGAGAAAATAAAATACAACAAATTATATTTCATGAAATTCATATTATTTATCTTTTGATTCTTTCCTGGTCTTACTGATGTCTTCATGCAGTTGAATTTTCAAATCTTCTGATGCTTTTTTTATTTTATCTTCCACATTTATAACTTTTTCATTTAAAAATTTCCAGATTTTATCATGCGAACCCTCTGTTAGATGTTGCACAAAGACTCTTTTTTCCTGACCGTTTAAATGCGATAAAATAGCATCCAAAATAGTATGGTGTAAGCTGGAATCTATCAAACTTGTCAGATGACTTTTCTGTGTCTCATGCAAATCCAGTTTATCCAACTCTTCTAAAACAGATTCTATTTCAATCAAATGTGAATAAAAAAACTTCATGCTTCTCCTTTCATGTTAACTGGCCCTAAGGGTATTTTATCTTCCGGGTCATCAAGAAAAAAATATAACACAGGGCCTTTTCTTGCTCCCTCTGCCAAACCCAAAATATCCATTACCTCAGGAGATCCGCCTAAATGTTTACCTGTCCACTCCGACGGCCCCGCATCTGCTATAACTGCTACCACTGCCTGACCCCCTTTAGGATTAACTATCAACATTTTCCTAAACTTAAAAAAATCCCTATATTTTGATACATTCTCAGCATACCCTGAAACTTTAAAAGTTTGAATTGCCAAGTAATATTTTTCCCTTAGTTTTATTTCTTCCGTAAATTCTTGTTTTGACGGAGCAAAATAACCCCATGCCCCAAGCCCAGGAGCAATACCCGCACCTCCATATTTGGCCCAATCAGAAGCAGCGTCTGCGTGTGCATATAAAGTGTCACCCGGATATCTATACAAATGCTGTTCTCCTCCAATTAAACCATAATTTCTATTAAGTCTCACTTTTGATAGTTCTGCTTTAACAGGAAAACCAAAATTACGGGATAATATTTCAAGGATTTCTGATTCCTCCCCTAAATCTAATGGTCTAACTTCTTTTGGCAACCTCTCCTTAAGTTCCTGAGCAAGCAAAACATTTTTATCATAGTCTTTTAAGATATCGTCTGTTTGGGCAATAAGGTTTACTGTATTTGCAGGTTGAGTCTGAGAGGAAGATGAAAAAAGCATAAGTCCCCCCAAACCTCCTATTGCCAGCTGTTTTAGGGCCTGGCCGTGTTTTTCCCATAAATTATCCTGGATTGTACGGTGGCGCAAGTGCCATTTTTTCCTTAAATATTCATAATGCCTGTTTTTTGAATTGAATTTCACTTAATTATTATCCTCAAAAATGTTCTAGTGACCACAATTGCTGTAAACATAGATACCAAAACCCCAATTGCCAAAGTAACTGCAAATCCGCGCACCAAAGAAGTCCCTAATGTAAATAAAATAGCAGCTGTAATAAGGGAGGATACATTAGAAGCCCAAATGGATGTCCAGGCTCTCTTAAACCCAAGGTCTATTGCAAATACTTTACTTTTGCCCCACCTTATTTCTTCTTTCATTCTTTCAAAAATTAATATATTTGCATCAACTGCCATACCGATCGATAAGATAAATCCAGCAATACCGGAAAGGGTTAAGGTTACAGGAGGTAAAACAAAAAATCCGGTCTTAAAAATTGCCAAAACCAAAAGCGTATAAATTACCAAGGCCAAATCCGCAATCAGTCCCAGAAGACCATAATATGCTGCCATATATACAGCCACCACCCCTAACCCAACTGCGCCTGCTACTAAACTCTTGTTAACTGACTGCGCTCCAAGCGTTGGACCAATAGACCTTTGTTCTATAATCTTTATCGGTACAGGCAACGCTCCTGCATTAAGTTGTATGCTTAAATCCTTAGCTTCCTGGGTGGTAAATTGACCGGTAATAACAGCGCTGCCTCCAATTATCTCTTGCTGAACTGTGGGAGGAGGCCAACTAATAGGCACGCCGTCTAGAAACATACCTAATGGTTTTCCCACATTTCTTTTAGTTATTTCAGCAAACTTATTTGCCCCGTCATTTGTAAATTCAATTGCCACCTGCGCTCCGCTGCTTCCCCCGCTCCCGCCAAACGTAACCTGAGCTTTCTTTAAATGTTCTCCTGTCAATCCTGTAGGTTTAAACATAGAGAGTATTTCCACTGCTGAAGGGGTGGCCTCTGCTGAGGGAGAACCAATCATCTCCCGGAAATCAAGCTGAGCAGTCTTACCAACTAAGGCTGCAGCAGCTGTAGAATCCTTAAGACCCGGAAGATCCACCAAGATCCTTCTTTCTTCACCAATTTTGGAGGCTTGAACTATTGCCTCTGATACTCCGTATAAATTTACCCTTCTCTCGATAACGCTTTTTGCAGATTCTAACGCGCTGTCCCGGTTTTGAGGGTCTATTTTCTCCATTTGAGTCTGAAGGATAAGCTGGGTTCCGCCTTGTAAATCAAGCCCCAGTTTTAGGGGAAAATTTAATTGAAAACTTTTGCCAAATATTTTAACCTCTGGAAACTTTGGCAGATCAATTATTACAGAAACTAAGGTAATGAGGATAATAGACCACAACATAAAGCGTGGGGCTACTGCACTCCGCGGAAGAAACCTAGGTTTCATAATCCCTAAACAATCACCCCTTCTAAAAGCTCATCTTCATCCCCCACTAACATTATTTTTGGCTGGATTAATACTCTTAAGATAAACGGGTCGCGTCTTTTGACGCGGAACTTAAATTCAGCCTCATCCATAAATGAATAGTTTATTTCTTGCTCCCTTTTAGCTTGCTCATCTGCAATGATTGATTGAAGTTCCGGCTGAACAATACTGCCAACAACCAAAAGGTTAACATCATCAGGATTTGCTGATCCGCGTTTTAAAAATTGGCTTGTAATAAAAGCAAACTTAATCTTACCCATTTTACCCCTATTTTTAATCAGGTTTCCTCCCAATCCGGTGGTTTTTGCTACCAAAGACAATAACTCCTTATAAAAAATATAATCTTTTCTAAATCTATAAAGCCTCCTGTTAGCCCTCCACTCAGAAGCAACTAAACCAAACTTTTCCATTCTGGCCAATTCTCTTCTTACAGCATTAATCTCCTCGTCAACTCTTCTGACTATCTCCCGGACATGAAAAAGAGAGTCTGAAGCAGAGGCTAAAAAAAGTTGCAATATTTTAACCCGGACGCGAGATACAAAAAGTTCTTCTAACATCGTCACCACCTTTCTAGGCAGCAGTCCCCAGGACAGCAGGGTTTAATAAGTTACCTTGGACCCCTCCGGGACAGTTTGGATCCAAATTTGACCTTTGTTTAATTCAATTTCCCGGTTATTTTTATCAACAAATTTGGTTCTTGATACCCTGGAAGACTTAACCCACTTACCCTCTATTACCTGGCCATCCTGGAAAATAAGAGCTTTACCAGAACCACTTGTTTGATAAAGTAAATGAACATTCCCAGGATAACCATCATTGGCATTTGACTCCCGTTGAAATTGAACAATAATATTTTTAGCTGCCAGCTGTTGTTTATTATTTAAGTCCATATGATCATCTCCATTTTTCCTTTTGTATAAATTAGAGGATGCATCATAATTCCATTCAACACTGTATTGTGGTTGGTTCTGCCAGAAATTAACTGTTATTTTTGAAGTTGCCACTCCTGCTTTAGCTGAAGAGCCTGTAGGACTTTTTTCCTCTTTAAATTTCCATGGGGCAAAATTTTTATCCCACCTAATACCTGCTGAATCAGTGGCTGTCCACCCTCTTTTGGCCCCAACTTCCCAGAGTTTTTGTGTAGTAGAATACATAGTATGTTCTGTAGCCACAGCACGGCCTAGTCTCTGATAATCTCTCCAAAATACAGGAAAACCAATACTAAACTGGTTTAGGTCATGGATTTTATATTTAATAATTTGACCCAATGCATCAGCAGGTCCTGGAGTATTTGCACCGCCAACATGAGCATACAAAGCGCTATATTCTTCCAGCCAGTCAAGATAGTAAGTTCTGGCAGATCTTACTGGCCCAACTTGTACATCAGAAAGATTACAATAGTAAATTGCCATAAATCTGGTAATTCCGCCTTCTGCTACTGCTTCATAAATAATATCAGCGGCGGAGAGCCCTGATTGAGGTCTGGCTTCAGTATGATTTTCAACCATCACAGCCAAAGGCCTTCTCTTCTCCCATGAATCCTTAGCTCTTTTAGACTTTAGGCTTCCGTTCAAAGGGCATGTTTCAGTTTTAGGCTCACTTGCATCTTCCTCTACTATATTTGAGGGACCTGGCAAAGATGTGGTTAAAGATTTTTCCTTTTCCGGACTTACAGCAACTTTACTAAATAAAGAATAAGAAACAGAGGCGGAGGCGCTGTAGATTACAACTGACAGTATTATCAAAACCAAAATTTTTTGTAAATTGGTTAAACCTTGAAATGTCTCAGTTACATTATTTAATATTTTATTCATAGCCTATTTTTTTTCTAGAGCTTTTCTTACTACCTCTTCTTCCTCCCTGGAAAACTGGTATTGGGAAGCCTTACCCTCTAAAACCGGTTTTGCAAAAACTCTTGTCCCTGATCTAGCATGTAAGCTTGTAACTACCAACCCCGATCCCTGACCGTTTAATAAACAAATTGTAAAACTCTGATCCCCGCCTGTGTCACCGTAAGGGTTGTAGCGCAAAAGCTCTACCCTTTGGATATGTTTCAGGCCTAACCCTTCAACCGCAGACAGCTTATCCTTTAGGCTTTCCAAATTACGGCCGGAATCTTCAACTTTTTTTAAAACTTCTTCAAACTTTACCCTTATTTCCCTTTCTCCGCTTTTAGGAAAAAGTGATTTTAAAAAATTGTTCTGTTTCCAAATCAAAAAACTTAAAATTCCAACCCAGAATAAAAGCACCGCCACCGCAACATAGGCGAAGACGGACCAATCCGAATACATAAGTTACTCTTTAAATATACATACGGCCAAAAAGTTTGTCAACATACAAATAAGCAGCTTCCATAATCCTATAGCTTTATTTGGGTTGGTGCTTGACAGAAGCCTTTATGCGTGCTAGGCTCAATTGAGCGTATGCCCATCCATCAGACCAAAAAACAAACTGATCTAGAAAAAAGGTTAAAACTTCTAAAGACACAAGTATACGGCAGGAAAGTGCCTTTAGCTATCAACTATCAGCTATCAGACACTAAACAAAAAAGTTCTGATATTAATTTTCTAAGACGGGATTTGTTTAAGATTTCCATTCTCGCCAGCTTAGCATTAGGAATTCAGATCATTTTATTCTATTTATCTAACAATGGTATTTTAAGATTAAATTTCTTTTGAGAGGAGGTGAACTACTGATATGCAAATGTATTGTGTTAAATGCCGACAAAAAAGAGACGCAGAAAATGTCCAAGAGGTAACCATGAAAAATGGTAAAAAAGCTAACAAAGGAACCTGTCCAGTCTGCAGTACCTCTATGTTTAAAATTGGAGGCTAAAAAAAGGAAAATCCCGCAGAAGCCATATACCCTATGGTATATGGCGGAGTGGGATTTTTCATACCTTAAAGTTCTTCTCTTGAACGGTATTGAAGCGCTTCAGCTATATGTCCGGTCAAAATATTTTCTGAACCTTCTAAATCAGCAATGGTCCTGCCCAGCTTAAGGACCCTATGATATCCTCTTGCTGATAAATTAAGTGAAGAGATGGCCATTTTTAAAAGCTCCAACCCCTCCGTAGTAACGGAACAAAATTCCTTAATTTCTGCATTATTCATCTCAGAATTGACTAAGATCCTACTTCCAAATCTTGCTTGTTGAATCATTCTTGCTTTATTAATTCTGTCCCGGATAATATTAGAAGTTTCAGCAGTTGATTCTGCAGACAATTTTTCTACTTCAACAGAAGGCACTTCCAAATATATATCGATCCTGTCTATTAACGGTCCGGAGATTCTTCTTTTATATTTAGCAATCTGCCCGGGCATACAAGAGCATATTTTATTTTTATCTCCTAAAAAACCACAAGGACAAGGATTCTGAGCCCCAAAAAGTATGAATTTTGCTGGGAACGTTAAAGACCCAGAGGCACGCGAAACAGTTATTTTATGATCCTCTAAAGGCTGACGTAAAGATTCCAGGATATATCTTGGAAATTCAGGCAACTCATCCAAAAATAGTACTCCCCTATGGGACAACGATATTTCTCCAGGTCTAACACTATTACCGCCTCCTAATATTCCTGCAGCTGAGGCGCTATGGTGAGGAGATCTGAAGGGGCGCTTATTTATAAGAGAGGTATCTTTATCCAGTAATCCTGCAATAGAATATATCTTTGTCACCTCAATTGCTTCTTTTAAAGTTAGCGGGGGCAAAATTGACGGGAAAGCCCTGGCCAGCATTGTTTTCCCCGCTCCTGGCGGACCTTTAAGTAATATATTGTGAGCACCTGCTGCAGCAATCTCTAAAGCTCTTTTTGCCTGTTCGTGTCCTTTAATTTGAGAAAAATCATATTCATATTCACCACTGACATCTAAATTAGGGACAGCTTTACTTTCAGGATTAAGATCCAATTGACCTTGTAAAAAATTAATCAGCTGAGTTAATGATTCAATAGCAAAGACTTGTACACCCTCAATTACATTTGCTTCAGAAGCATTATCTTTTGGAATAATCAGCCGTTTATAACCTTTTTCTTTTGCCAGCACCGCCAAAGGTAAAATCCCGTGAGTTCTTTGTAAACTACCATCTAATGAGAGTTCTCCAACAACCAGAGCATCCCTTAATTCTTCTAAGGCACTTCCTGCTATCTGTCCACTGGCAATTAATATCCCTAAAGCAACCGGTAAATCATATGCGGGCCCTTCTTTTGGTAAATCAGCAGGAGCTAAATTGACAGTTATCTTTCTGGCGGGAAAAGATGCCCCGCAATTTCTGATAGCAGACCTTACTCTGTCTTTACTTTCTTCTACTGCCCTATCCGCTAATCCAACAATAGTAAAAGAGGGTAAACCTACTGAAGCAATATCCACTTCCACATTTATAGTAACAGCCTCCATTCCTATGTTTGCCCCGGAAAGAATCTTTGCAAGCATCTATAAATAATAGTATACAGGGGAAATATTTAATTGCCTAGGAAGAGAGTAAGCCAGATTCTGTTTTAGATGATAATTTATCTAATGCTCCTGATTTCGATTATATGGCGAGCAGCCTAATCGGTTCTAGGATTGCAGCGGGGAGGATTACCCTTTGACTCGTCTTCGCTCTCTCAGGGTAAACCCTTTGTTTGCTCTACGAATCAAATACCCAGTAGCTTGATCGTTTCACCCGGCGCCGCCCGGTTCGTCACTGTTGCTCTAACTAGACCTTAGCCTTCGACTTCGCTCAGGCTGCCCTGAGTTCTATTGAAGGGTACGGCTATCGTTTTACAACGACCACCCTGCTCTATGCTGTCTGGACTTTCCTGAGCGTACCGCAGGGTACACCCTAATCATCCTTCTTCCTAAGCATTAATATTATACCTCTAATTTTTTCTTTCTTCAATTATCTCAGTCACTATAATTTGAACTACCACTGCAATAGGCACTGCCAAAAGTGCCCCTACAAAACCCAGGAGTCTTGAACCAATAGCAATTGCTAAAATTACCACCAAAGGGTTTAAACCAACAGCCTTCCTCATTACCTGGGGAACGAATAGATGATTCTCCAGCTGCTGAATCACAAAGTACATAGCAGCAACACCAAGAGCTAGAAGAGGAGAAACAGTCAATGCTATTAAAATTGGCGGTATTGCAGAAATAATCGGTCCAATCACCGGAACAACTTCCAGTATCCCCGCAATTACTGCAAGAGGCAAAGCGTAAGGGATACCCAAAATCCTAAGTCCTATATAGGATAATACTCCAATTATTAAACTTAAAATAAGTTGACCAATAAGCCAACTGCCTAATTTTTCTTCTATTTGGATTGTCAGCTTTCTTACCCTTTCTTCCCTTCCCAGAAAAAGCTGAGCTAACCTTTTTTCTAAACTCTCCCTTTCCAGTAACAAATAAAATGTTAGCACTAAAAGAAAAATTATGGTAAGGAAATTATCAAAAACTGCTAAAGTGAGTGAAAATGCATTTGATGAAAGGGATGACAATTGGGTTTGAAAAACTGATTTATCAATCGTTAAGGTATTAAATAACTGATCAAGAAGAGGAGGTAAAGTAGAAACCAGTTTACTACTCTCTTCAAAAAGCGGAGGCAGGACAATAGCAAAAAGCCCTGAAATAACAGCAATAATAATAATGTAGGTAATACCAATACTCAAACTCTTTGGTAATTTAAATTTAGTCAGCAAACTTACCACTGGAGTTAAAGCGGACATCAATATTACACCAGCAAACAGAATAATCAACAAATCTTTAATAAGATAAACTAACCAGATTCCTAATATAAAAACTGCAATAAAAATTATAGTTCTATGTGATATATCAATTTTGTTTGGCATGTATCTTGTCTATTACCTCTGATTATACCAATCTATAACTACTTTATCTATCTTATCTAAGTAATCCGCAGTTGCAATATTAAACCAAAAAACTTCCTTTTCTTTTTTAAACCAGCTAAGTTGCCTTCTTATTAATCCATGAATTTTCCCCTTCATACGTTTAATCAAGTCTTCTTTATTATTAATATTCCCTTCCAAATAGTCTGCTAAAACTCCATACTCCAGTCCCAATTGCCTCATTCTTTTTAAAGTTAAACCCATCTTTTGTAAATCTTTAACTTCCTCAATCATACCTTGATTTATTCTACCCATGACTTTTCGATCTGCTTTTTTATATAAAACTTCTCTTGGCGCTGTTAAACCAATTTTCAAAGCATTAAAAGATGTGTTAACACCTCGGAGATGGTCCTGAGCATACCTGTATTGAGCGAAGTCAAAGTAGTCGAAGGAACTCCTCCGAGGTGAAGTCTCGAGCTCTATCGCTCTAACCAGTCTCCTCGGATTTTGCCTGTCTGACTCATTAAGTTCACCCCACCTTAAAGGTGATAATTTTTGTAATTCCTGTTGTAATTGTTTAATTGTTAAATTGATTAACTTATTTCTAAGGTTTTGGTCAATTGGTATTGCTAAATTAGGCAAGCCATAAAGCAAAGCTTCAAGATACAATCCGCTTCCGCCAACAATAATAGGCAACTTTCCTCTTTTAATAATATCCTTGATTGTTTTATTTGCATCTTTGACATAATTAAAGACAGTGTATTGCTTCTTTAGATCTGCCACATCATACATCCAAATTTTAACTCCATTAATTTCCCACAACCCATTTTGCTTCTTGGTATTTGAAATTTGAAATTTGGAATTTGGAATTTTACCTGTGCCGATATCCAAACCTCTATATACCTGTCTTGAATCACAAGATAATAATTCTCCGTAAAACTTTTCAGCCAACTTTATAGCTAAATCAGTTTTACCAGTAGCAGTAGGGCCTAAAATGACTAAAATTTTATTCATAACAATAATCCAAATATCCTTGTATTTTTGCCGACCATTAATTATATTATGAAAATGGGAATTCCGCAGAAAAGTATTTTGGAAAAAGTTCCAGTAGATTATTATCAAAATGGGATAAAGAATAACCTGCTTCAAAAAGTTTGGCACCATATTAAAATAAAATCGGCAAAAAAGATATTAAAATCCAGCAAATTTAATAATTGCCTGGATATTGGTTGTGCAAGCGGGTATATGCTATCTATCCTGGCAACTTCGTTTCCCAATGCCAAATATTACGGGGTAGATGCATATAAAAAAGCTGTTGATTATGCTAAAAGGAAATATCCAAAGATTACATTTAAGACAGGTACTGCTGAGAGCCTGCCTTTTGATAACGGGACCTTTGACCTTATTATTTTCTACGAAACCATAGAACATGTAGAAAATCCACAGTTGTCTTTAGATGAAATAAAAAGAGTTTTGAGAAAAAATGGTTTAGGAATTATCTCTATGGATTCAGGAAACTTACTCTTTAGATTAATCTGGTTTTTTTGGGAAAATACAACCGGAAAGGTTTGGAAAGGCGCCCATGTCCATCCCTTTCATCATAGCGAACTTGAAAAACTTATTATAAAATCGGGTTTAAAGATTAAAAATAAATTTTTTACACATTTGGGTATGGAAGTAACCTTTGTACTTAGTAAGTAATTACGACTAAAAATTTTGTTCTCCATTTGTAATATACTTAGTCTACAACTTAAACTAATGAGGAAACCAATTGTCAAACATATATTCATAGCAATTTGTATTGCTCTGTTGGGATTCATCCTTTCCTCTCAGAGACTAGAAGAATTTCCACCCATATTAGACACACAAGATGAAGTTAGTGCTGCATTTGGAGGCATAAGCCTAATTCAGTCAGGCACACCCAAAGCCTGGTCTTGGTTAGTAGAATATGGAAATTTCCCAATTCAGAAAATAAATGGTAATGATTATAGAATTGTTGAACCCTACTTTGACGACTCTCCATTATTCCTTCTGATGTCAGGCGCTTATGCTTTATCGCAAGGAATGGACAGTTTTGACAAAGTTAATGTAGCGATACTGCGAGCTCCAATGCCATATTTCTTTTTTTTGAATGTAATTCTTCTTTTTACCCTAATTTACTTATTAAGAGGTGTTGCTGAAGCAAGCGTAGCAAGTTTAATTTTTGCAACAGTTCCTACAATAATACTTGGCTCAAGATTACCATTAGATTCAAACCTTCTCGTTACAACATCTCTTCTCTCTTTAGTTTTATTTGTAATTTATAGGGTTAAACGAGGATTTATATGGTTAGTAGTCATGAGTTTCGTTGCCGGGGTTTCTTTTTTGATAAAACCAACTGGTGTGTATATAAGTTTAGGCCTAATTCTTCTTTCGTTAGCGTTAAAGGATAGAAAATCCTCAATGACTCTTATTATTTCTCTTATGTTAGCTATAGCTACATGGTTTCTATATGGATATTACTATAACTGGCATCTTTTTCTGAAACTATTGTCTGCTTATAACGCTATCTTCCTTAACTTTCCTACCCCAATTATCGATTTATTTGATGTATTCAGAATTAGCAATAGTCTTTTGTCTATAGATGGATGGATTATCTGGGGCTGGGCATGTGTTATTTTATATTCATTCTTAAAATCAAAAGGTGAGAGTCAAATAGACCGCCTGATTCTACCCGTTATGCTGGGTTCTTATCTAGTTCTTTTTGCAATTATGAGTGGCTTTACTTATGGTTGGTACCGATTGCCACTTTATCCTTTTTTAGCCTGGGCTTCAGCTTTAGTTATTCTAGAAATAATTAAAAATCCCAAATTTTTACCCGTCTTCTTTTTCATTACACTCCCTGTTTCATCTAGTTACATTTATGGTACTGGTGGATGGGCCTGGAATGGTAATTCGATAAAAGCCTACCAAATGTTCTTTGTCGCCTTAATGGCCCCTGTTATGTTCTTTGAATTATTTCATTGGGTAAGATTGAAAAAAGTGGTGCAAGTAATCATCATATCAACCTTTATTTTGGGTATTTTATTCAATATTCTCACTATTTTATATTTCCAGGATTATTTCTGGAATAGACCCCAACCCTGGCTCAGAACCTAAATTTTGAAAATCTCATAACCGTCTAAATTGTAGATTAACTGGAAATGGTCATAAAAATATTGCTTATTTATCTCATAATTATTAGGTTCATTAAAAAATATCACATGACTAATCCTGTATTTTTTAAACAATATCTCATCAGCTTTGCCTGAAAGCATCAACCTAACATCTTTCTCTCTTTGTGAATAATCTAACCCGTATGTCCAAAGCCAACCATGATAACCAACAACAGTTTTTCTCCCTGCCAGGGAAACAGCTGGATTGTCAAACTTATCAACAGATAAAAAAACAGCATTTTTTTGGGTATTTTGTTTGATAAACTCAGCTGCGTTTATAGCATTGGGTGAATAAACCTCAAACCTGGTATTCGAAGATTGCAAAAGCCTGATAACATCTAAACCCCCTGAAAAAGTGAGCAAAAAAATACTTATGATGGCAAAAAAAACAACGTATAAATTCATATTTAGCAAAAACCTTGATAAAAAATGGGCAATTAATAAAGCAGCACTTAAATACCAGTAAATAAATAGTTTTGTATTATCAAAATCCCATGGCTGGAATATAAAAAAACTTGGCAGTATAAACCAAATAAGTCCTATCAGTGCAAAATATGAAACTTCCAATTTATGTTTAATTCCCAAGATATAAAGAGGGGGTAAGAGGATTAAAGACCAACCAAAGTTTTTTGTATAAAACACTAACAAGTTCTCTCCATTTGCCATCCAGCCTAATTGAAACTTAATATTTGCTAAAGGATTATCTGCCTGACCTAAAAAAGTCTTACTTAGGGAAAAAATTATTACCGCTGAGAGTATGCCTATTAGCACTACAAAGGGAATAATTGTTTTATTTCTAATAATAGATTTTATATTTGGCCATATTAAAAAAGGAACAAGAGCAATCATGGTATGAGCATGAATAATAGGCAGAAGAGAAAATAAAAGGGATCCCAGTATAAAAGTTCTTTTATTAAAGTTATCAGACAATTGCCAAAATATCCTAAGTATCAAAATACCTACTGAAATCCCAAGCAAAAAACCCCTTTGAGGCAAAAACATAGAAATCACTACATTAATCCACTGAAAACCTATATCTTTTAAGGCTGTATAATCTTTTTGCAGGTTAAACAGGCTAACTAATGTATTTGAACTGGCAAAAATATCCTGCAAGAATATCAAAAAACCAAGCCCCCCATTTAAAGCAAAAATTACTAAAAAAAGTATTGCTGCTAATTTATTTCTTGTCCAAGATAAACCAAAATAAGCAAGGCTTAAAATTACAACAATCATCATCAAAACTCCTGTTAAAGAAACTGCTTTCTCAATTTCAAGAGAAAGCGGAGTTACAAAAATTGCTGTTATGAAATCAAATAAAAATGGATATGAGATGGGTGTGCCAGAAAGTATGGGACTTTGTGGAGGGAAGTTGTCTCCAAAAGCAAAAGAAGAAATAATGCTTAGGTGAAGAGAGATATCTCCATAAGAATGAACTGGCTGAACAAATAGCCTTCCTTCTTTTTTGATAAGCAATTGGGAAGCTAAAAAGGCAAAAATTAACAACATTATGGACAAAAAGATTAAAAAAGTTATCCAGGATTTTTGCCTTAACCTTTCTTTAAAATCTAAAAAATCTTTTTTTATTATCAAGAAATCTTCTTTAACTAAAAAATAGAAAGAAAAAAGATTAATAGTAACTAAAAATCCAAGAAGACTAAGAAAAGGTGATTTTATAAAAAGAATGAGGAAAAGATGAAAATATCCTAAAGTAACTGTGCCTAACAAAAAGGCAGTCCAAATTCTTTCTTCAAAAAGAAGCTTAAGTTTAAAAAAGTAGGTAAGAAAAAATCCAAAAATAGTTAGATTTAGAATAAACAGTATGGCATTGATCATAAAATCTTGTAAAATAAAGTAATGATTAATTTTAACTTCTTTAAACTCCATCCGTCAAAGGTTTTGATAGCAATATTACTGCTAACAGTATTCTTAAGACTATTCCGTCTTGATTACCCAGAAAATTATGTGTTTGATGAGGTTTATCATGCATTTACCGCCAAAGAGTATGTAAAAGGTAACAAAAGCACCTGGGATCCCTGGGCCACCCCCCCGGCGGGAGTGGCATATGAATGGACCCACCCCCCTTTGGCCAAAGAAATTATGGCTATTTCTATGAAAATAACCGGTTCAGATTCTGCCTGGGCTTGGAGACTCCCTGGAGCGGTATTAGGAGTATTATCAGTTTATCTTGTTTATCTTCTGGGGCTTAGGTTAACAAAAAGCGAGACAGCATCACTTATCGCCAGCTTTCTCTTCTCTATTGATGGATTAAATTTTGTTCAATCAAGAGTAGGTATGAATGATGTTTATTTTGTTACCTTTATTTTAACTTCCCTTTTATTTCTTCTTAATAAAAGATTTTTTCTCTCTTCTGTTTTTTTCGGACTGGCCATTTCAAGCAAGTGGGCTTCTATATATTTTATTTTGATACTTGCTCCAATCCTGCTTTTACAAAAGGATTGGGTAAAACTTGTTTACTTTCTTCTCATCCCACCAATAATATATTTATTAAGTTACCTGCCCTATTTTTTATCCGGATACGACTTCCCTCAGTTTATTGAACTGCAAAAACAAATGTGGTGGTATCATACAAATCTCAAAGCCACGCATGATTACTCATCTGCCTGGTGGTCCTGGCCGTTTAATCTTTATCCAGTGTGGTATTTTGTGGATTATCAAAAAGATAAAATTGCCAACATATTTGCATCAGGCAACCCTGTTTTATTTTGGATTGGCAGTTTGTCTATCCTATTAACTATCTGGCAAGCAGTCAAGCAAAAATCAGTAAACTTATTTATAATTATCCTAGGATTTATTGCGTTTTGGTTACCCTGGTCTTTTTCTCCCAGAATCATGTTTTTATATCATTTCAGCCCGTCAGTTCCTTTTCTGGCTCTTTCTTTAGGATATCAATTAAATAAAGGCTTGGAGAATAAACAAATCAAAGAATTAGTCATTGTATTACTTGGTATAATATTTTTAAGTTTTATTTTGATGCTGCCATTCTTAACAGGTATACCTCTTCCAAAAGAAATTATTAATCTCTTTTTTGCAAGCAACTTAACTAAAAATCCTTTTTAGCTGGAGGCTGAAGAATACCTTTTTAACGCAAACTGCCAAAACTTCATTGAGATAAAAAAAATAGTTACACAAAAGAAAATAGCATAGAAGTAAAGGGGGAAAGAAAGCATCCCGAGCAAAGACTTGGCCGGGAAAGCCATCATAACTGCAACCGGCACAATAAAGGTGATCAGGCCTCTTACCGGCTCCGCATAAATATCAACCGGTACCCTGCCCATACCTATTATATCCCGGTATACCATAATAACGTTATCTATTTCCGTTGTTAAAATACCTACTGATAGAATAATTACATGCAGAGAAAAGGCGGTAATAAATCCTATTGTAAGCATAAGCAAATATAAAGAAATATTAAAAAAATTTAAAAGATTTAATTTATTAATGAAAAAAATAATGGCTAAAACCAGGGGTAGTAAAGTAACAAAATCTAATAAATCCGGTCCGGTTAATAGACTTCTAAACAGTGGGTTAATGGGTTTTATTAAATAAAAATCAAACGAACCTGATAAGACTACTCCCCTAAATCTATAAACTTCCCTAAATAGCAGCTGAGATAAAATATCCAGCAAATTAAAGCTGAGAAAAAATAAAATTGTTTGATCTAAATTATATCCTGCCAGAAGTTTTGTACTGCTTAACAGAATAACTAAAAATAAAGTAAAGGTTGCAAATCTTAATAGTTTTGCAATTAAAAAAAGCGCCAAACCCCACCTTACATTTAGTTGAATCTGTATAGAAGCAACTGCATACAACCACCATATTTTAAGATATTTTTTGATCATATCAATTTCCTACTGCACTAAAGCTGCGGAATCCGCTTCTGATTACTAATTTCATAATAATAAGCAAAAGTATTATCCAGGCTATAATTACTCCAAAACCATAAAATAACTGACTAGAAGTTAAGGTCCCCAGATACAATTTAGCCGGGAAATATATCAGATAGGGAAAAGGTGTTAGCATTAATAAATTAAAAAGTTTGTTTGGTAAAATATCTAAAGGGAATAAGCTGCCTCCAAGAGCCTCAAGGAATATGTTCATCAGAAAAACCGGCCCCCATGAATTTTCTATCCAAAAAGCAGTCAGGCTGATAATAAAATTTAAGCAGAAAAAAATAATTAGCCCTCCGCAAATAGCCAGTAAAAACAATAATAAGGTCAAAAGATTTGTTTGAATAATTAGCGGAGGCTTTAAAATAAGAAGAAGTAAAGTAACTTCTATCACATAAAATGAAATGTTAAACAACTTATCTGCTATATCTCTTGCTATATAATATTTAATAAATCCGAGTGGTTTAACTAAAAAGTTAACTATACTTCCTTCATTTATTGAATTTATCATATCCACTACCCTGGTGGATAAAACTACCGCCCGGATTAAAGCAGCAACTAATACATAACTTATAATCGAAGATGTGGTGTATCCAAAAAGCTGGTTTTGTGACTGAAAAACAGTCCACCAGATAAAGTAAATCAATAAAAGCTGTAAAACATTTCTAACTCTCCATAAAACAAAATTTAACCTGTAAATTAAGTTCTGCTGCCAAGATATGTTAAAGACTTCTAAGTATTTACCCATCACCGTGACTTACCAAATATCCAGGGTGTCGAGGATTTGATCTTTTTATCTGCCTCATTACCCAGTTTATTTAAAAGGTTATTCTTCTCTGCCATCCTGATAGTTCTTACTACTGTGTCTGTACCAACCTTAACCTGGGAGGCAATTTTTCTGATTACCAAACCTTCTTTTGAAAGGTTTATTATCTGCCATCTGTTTTTTAACATCCTTAACTCAGAAGGAGTTAGTAAATCTTTTAGGAAATCATGCGGTACTTTTATATCACTTTCCCTCTTAGGTTTGGACATATGTATCCATACAATAACAAATTTAAAACTTAAATGTCAAAACTGATGAAGTTAAACTGAATGCTTATTAAATATCCCGCGGATAATATCTTCAATTGCCGGATCTTCGATTGTTAAATCAGCTATCTTAAAATCTGAAAGCAGTTTACTTGCTTTTTTGGCTACCTCATTTTTATTTATCTGAATTTTAGCGCTGTTGCCAAAATATTCTTCAACTCTCCCGATTTTTTTAAGTTTCTCCAAATCTATATTCTCTTCAAAATCAGCTTTTATAACTTTTATAGGGGCAAGCTTATTCACTATTTTTTCTAAAAGTCCATCATATAAAATTTTGCCTTCATTGATAATGATTATTCTTTTGCATAACTCCTTAACATCTTCCATATAATGCGAGGTCAGGATAACTGTTGTTTTAAGTTCTCTATTTATTTCTTTTATAAAATCCCTCATATTTTTTTGGGCTAAAACATCTAAACCAATCGTTGGCTCATCCAGAAATAGAACTTTTGGTGAATGCAGTAAAGCTGCTATTAATTCACACTTCATCCTTTGGCCTAAAGATAACTTTCTCACAGGAATTTTTAAGATATCTTCTACCTCAAGCATTTTAGAAAGTTTATTAACAACCGCCTGAAACTGACTATCAGAAATACCATAAATTTCTTTGTTTAAAATAAAACTTTCCCAAGGGGGCAAATCCCACCAGAGCTGATTTTTTTGTCCCATAATTAAGGAAAATTGCTTTTGAAATATAGATTGCCTTTTGAATGGTTCATACCCTAAAACCCTTATATCACCGGAGGTTGGATACAAAAGCCCTGATAAAACTTTTAAGGTGGTAGTTTTACCTGCTCCATTAGGCCCGATAAATCCTACCAATTCACCCTCAGCAATCTCAAAAGAGATCCCATCAACAGCTTTAACATCAAAATAAACTCTTTTAAATAAAGACTTGATAGACCCCCAGAGGCCTTCTTCTTTTTGATGAACTAAATAGTACTTTTTTAAATTCTTTACTGAAATAGCATTCACAGTTTAGATTATATCAGCAAACTGCGGGGGATTTACTTAATTAACCGTTTTAAAGTTTTACCTGCAGTAAAACCTGGTAATTTTTTATTGGGGATCTGGATGGTTTCACCAGTTTGTGGATTTCTGCCCCGTCTGGCAGCCCTTGACCTGATAAGAAATGTTCCAAAACCTGTTATTACTACCTTCTCGCCTCTAACTAATCCATCCTTGATTAGGTTAAAAGTTTGGTTAACAGAATCTGCAGCAGCTCTTTTTGTCAGATTCGCCTTCTTGGCTACTTTTTCGATGAGTTCATTTTTAGTCATATGAATGCAAAGTTACCAGATGTTTTACCCTTTGTAAAGCCCCAAATAAATATATAAAATTAAATTTGCACATATGATCCATTTAATAACCTTAAAATCTATACTTAAAGCATTATTCATGCTACGCAATAAATATATAACCTCAATACTTCTTTCTACTTTATTCTTTTTCATTTACTCTAACCACACTTTAAATAGGCACTTCAATTTTGATTCACATGCTTTCGATTTAGGGATTTACACTCAGGCAATTTATCTATATAGCGAAGGCTCTCTTCCATTCAGCACGCTTAAACATATGATAATTCTAGCTGATCACTTTGGCCCTATATTAATAATACTTGCACCCATTTATAAATTATTTTCTTCTGCCGAAACTCTACTTATTCTTCAAGCTCTATTTGTCAGCTTATCTGCTATCCCTATTTATTTAATTGCAATTAAAGAGCTAAAAAATATCACCTTAAGTTTATTAATAACCTTAGCATTCTTAACTTCAGTAGCTATCACTTCAGCAGTCATTTTTGACTTTCATCTAGCAACTATCTCGGTATTACCTTTATCAATAATTCTATATTCTTGGTATTTTAAAAAATGGCTTTTGTATTCTATTACCCTTTTTTTGAGTATTCTTTTTAAAGAAGATCTCCCTATCTTTCTATTGGGGATAGGAATTTATCAAACTTTTTGTAAACAATATAGAATAGGTTTTCCAACAATTATTTTCTCTCTTTTAAGTCTATATTTAATCAAATTCACAATTATGCCATTTCTATGGAGAGGAGGGGATACCTCTTACATAGAAAGCTCAATTCTACCTCTTGATAGTCCAATAGATTTAATCTCTTTACTACTCTTAAGACCTCAAATATTCTTGGATCAAATATTTAACAGCCAAGTGAAATTACTAACTCTAGACGCTTTACTAAAACCTTTCGCCTTTCTGCCTGTTCTTTCTCCTTTAACATATCTTACTTCTTTTCTTCATCTTTACTTTAGATTTGCGTCTAACTATCACCAGACCTGGACCACAGTTTATCACCACAGTGCTCCAGTTTTACCTTTCTTAGCTTTTTCAACAATTTTAGTTATAGGAAAGTTTAAACTGCCGAAATTTCCTGTAATTGTTTTACTTCTTTTTTCACTACTAACCAGCGGGTTATCTCCAAATAGTTTTGTATGGTCTTTTTTTCAACCGCATACTAAAAATAGCGGAACATACTCCTATATTGAAAAAAACTTGGCTATTATTCCTACAAAAGCATCTGTTTCAGCACAATCTCCTTTAGTCCCACATTTGGCAAATAGAGAAAAGATTTATCTTTTTCCTGAGATTTATGATGCAGAGTACCTGGTTTTTGACAAATCTTTAAGCAGCTACCCGATTCATTATAGTGATTTAGTAAAAGTAATAAATACTTTTTCAAAATCTCCTAACTGGAAAATAATTGCTCAAGAAAAGAATTTATTTATTTTCAGAAGAATTTAATTATTGAGGTGAGGTCAATATAGATTCTGTTACTCTTGTTTCCCTAATAGCAGTAATCTTAACAGCTCCAGGCACCATTACTTCTTTGGAAATTCTTTGAGCAATATCATGCACCAGTTTTGGCAGCTCATCATCTGATATTCTTTCAGGAGTAACAATAACCCTTACTTCTCTTCCTGCTTGTACTGCAAACGCTCTTTCAACTCCTTCAAATGAGGTAGCAATCTTTTCTATATCATCTAACCTTTTTATATAATCCTGAACATTTTCATGCCTTGCTCCAGGTCTTGCCCCTGAGATGGCATCAGCAATACACACTAAAATTGATTCAACCGAGGAAAAAGGTTTATCTTCATGATGCTCAGCAATACAATTGATAACTTTTTCAGGCATTCCAAACTTGCGGGCAATTTGCACTCCTTTATCAACATGTGTCCCCTCATCTTCTTCTGTTACAATTTTTCCTATATCATGCAACAGACAACCAAGTCTTACCACATTAGCATCTGCGCCAATCATTTTAGCTAAAGCAACACCAATTTGAGTTTCCTCCTGGGTATGTAAAATTAAATTTTGGCCGTAAGAATATCTATATTTAAACCTGCCCAAAAGCGCTACCAGCTCTACCGGTAAGTTATACACCCCGACGTCATGACAGAGTTTTTCTCCTGCCTGGAGCATTAATTTCTCAATATCTTCTTTAGTTTTTTCAACTATTTCCTCAATTCTTTGCGGTTGAATCCTTCCGTCAGCCATCAATCTTTCCAAAGATACCCTGGCAATTTCACGGCGTATAGGATCAAAGGAGGAAAGAATTAAACTATCAGGTATTTCATCATCCATCACCACATCAACCCCAGTAACAGTCTCAAAGGTTCTTACGTTTCTTCCTTCTTTTCCAATAATCCTTCCCTTCATCTCTTCATCTCCTAACTTTACCCTGGAAGTGGTAAATTCTGAAATATAGTCTGTTACACCATGTAACATAGCCTCAGCCAAAATTTCTTTAGCTGATTTTTCTTTTGTAAGTTTAATCTCGTCTTCTGCTTCTTTTATTCTTTTGGAAATTTCAGAGCTTAAATCTTTTTCAATGTTTTCTAAAAGAAGTTTTTTAGCATCCTCTGCGGAAAAGGTTGAAACCTTCTCCAATTTTTCAACTAAGTCTTTGCGTGCTTTTTCAAGCTGATCCAGCTTCCCTTCTACCAGTTTTTGCTTCTCGCTTATTTGTCTTTCCCTCTCTTCTAAAATCCCTTCTCTTTTTGCTAAATCTGCCTCATGGCCTGAAAAATCAGTATTAGTTTTATTAGGGCCAAAAGTTCGCTGCATATTATTTTTAGATTAATTAAAAATCAGAAAATACCAGAGATTTATATCTGGCTTAGAGGAAGATCCGAAATATCAGAATAATTTCCATTCATATATATTCCTCAATCTGATTTCAATTACCATTCTACCTTTTTTGTAAGAATTTTTCAACCCTTTGTACTGAAACCCTATTCAGACTCAGTGTTAATATCAAGTTTCATCCAAGCCTCAACCGCCTCTTTAACAAGTTCAAACTCAAAACCTTTTCTTGCTAAATATTCAAAGGCTTTTTTCTTTTTTTTTTTTTAGTTGAGTGTATGCCAAATTTTCCATTTTTTTCTCAATGCTTCTTCTGCTAACTCCCTTTCGCTGTACTCTTCCTTCTGTTTATTAATCACGCTTTCTATAATTTCTTTATTAATTCCCTTTTGGTAAAGCTCAGACCTAATTGCTTTAATACCTTTTTGCTTGCTTTTTCTTCTTGCTTCCACCCACTCCCTGGCAAATTCTTCATCATTTAATAGATTTTTCTGTTTTAGTTTCTTTATTACCAATTCTATAGCTAAATCACCTATTAATTCCTTATCCTTAATTTTTAATTCTAAATTTTTAATTCTAAAATAATTTCTAACTTCTTTTTCCGACCTAGGCCTTATATTCCAAAGCCTATACATCCGCTCCATCAACTTTCCTACCTCTGTCTCAAATAAAAGTTTCTCTAAATCTGTTTTGAGAAGCTCTTTTCCCAAAACTAACCTATATTCCACCACTAAATCCTCATCTGCTCCAAAAGCAAATTCACCATCCAAAAAAATATTAAATCTATGAGGGTTTTTTTTCTGGGGTTCAACAGAGGTAACTTTAGGCATCTATCCTGCTTCTTCTACTGCACCTGTACTTTCTTCGTCATTACCAACTACGATTTTTTCTTTACCCTCTTTTTGTTTTCCCCAAGCATCTCTAATTTCTTTCTCTAAATTCTGGGCTTCTTTTTTGTTCTCCTTCAAGTATGCAGCAGCTGCAGCCCTCCCTTGACCCAACATTTTTTCACCCCATTTAATAAATGCACCTGACTTTGTTAAAATCCCAAGTTCAATTCCAACATCCAATAATTCCCCTTCATGAGAAATACCCTGATCATCCATATCAAGTTCAGCAATCCTAAAAGGAGGCGCTACCTTATTTTTAACCACTTTAACCCTATGTCTTGATCCAACTACCAAGTCTCCCTGTTTTATATTTTCAATTTTTCTTACATCCAACCTAATAGAAGCATAAAATTTTAGAGCTAAACCACCTGTAGTTGTTTCTGGGTTACCAAACATCACTCCAATTTTTTGACGGAGCTGGTTGGTAAAAATAACTATAGTATTAGTATTGGAAACTGCACCTGTTAATTTCCTCAGAGCCTGAGACATAAGTCTTGCCTGTACACCCATTGAAGATTCACCCATCTCCCCTTCTAACTCTGAACGGGGGACTAAAGCAGCAACAGAATCAATTACCACCACATCAATCCCGCCGGATCTTATTAAACTCTCAGCGATTTCCAAAGCCTGCTCTCCTGTATCTGGCTGGGAAATTAACAACTCATCCAAATTAACTCCAATCTTTTGTGCCCTTTGCGGATCCAAGGCGTGTTCTGCATCTATAAAAGCAGCTACTCCGCCTTTTTTCTGAGCCTCAGCAATAACATGCAGACATAAGGAGGTTTTACCGCTTGCTTCAGGACCATATATTTCTATAATCCTTCCCTTTGGTAAACCACCGATTCCCAAGGCTAAATCCAAGGCAATAGAGCCTGTAGGTATTACTTCTACAGTTAGCTTCTCAGCCCTTTCTCCTAAACGCATAATAGAACCAGTACCATAAGCCTTTTGAATTTGAGCCATGGCTGCTAGAATTGCAGCTTTTTTTGCTTCGTTGTTATTGTGAGCCATATATATACCTTAC
>CAZDFU010000009.1:0-38734 GCA_964504985.1 uncultured Gammaproteobacteria bacterium | reverse complement strand
AGTGGTAGATAGAGAATTGGCTCGTTAAGCTACCCAGCAACCCTTCGACTCGCTTTGCTCAGGGCTATAAGCCCTCAAGCAAGATGAAGTAAGTCGAGACCGGGTGCTAAACCCAACCCTGCAAAGGGAGGATTAGTCCTGAGTGAAACCGAAGGAAAAATATTTAACCTCTCTTTGAGAGGTTTTTTAATGTTTTGAAAGGAGGTGATATAAATGGCAGTTGCACCAGAAGTAATAAAGCAAATTATAAATTTTAATCCTGGAAATAGAGCAGGCATTGGTCAAAGAGTAGATTTAGGAGAAATTAATGGCAGCATTAGAGTAACTCATGGTCCAGCAGTTTATCAGCAAAGGGCGGAGTGTCTCCCAGGCCAACCTTTAGTTTTAAGATGGGAAGAACAACCAGTGTTAGCTTTGCAGATAGGAGAAGAATTTAAACTTTTAGCTTATGATGAAGATGTTAAATCTTTGGGAGAAGGTTTAGCTCAAGTATTAGCAGATCATCTAGTAGCTTCTAAAGAAAGGAATACTAGAGCAACTATTATTTGGCCTGAGGATTATTGAATCTTAGGTTCCCTCGTTCCAGGAGGAGAGGTATTTTTTCTGTTCTGGGGTGAGGGAATCTATTTTAATTCCTAAAGATTCCAGTTTTAAAGCAGCAATCATACCGTCTAACTTTTTGGGGACTATGTGAACGCCTGTTTTAAGCTCACCTTTGGTTTGAACCAGGTACTCTGCCCCTAATGCCTGGTTGGCAAAGGACATATCCATCACATCAGGAGGATGGCCTTCTGCTGAGGCTAAATTTATCAGCCTTCCTTCTCCCAAGACAAAAATCCTTTTACCCGTTTCCAGGGTAATCTCTTCCAAATGCTCTCTTAAATGTCTTCTATTTTTGGCAATTTTAACAAGTCCTTCATAGTCAAACTCCACATTAAAATGTCCTGTATTGGCAACAATTGCCCCGTCCTTCATTTTCTTAAAATGCTCAACAGAGATAACTGTTTTATTGCCTGTTGCTGTGCAGATAATGTCAGCAACCTTTACAGCTTCTTCAATAGGCATTACATCAAATCCATCCATAGCTGCTTCCAATGCCTTAAGAGGATCAACTTCGGTAATGATCACCAAAGACCCCATGCCCCGCCCTCTTGCAGCCAAACCCCTGCCACACCATCCGTACCCCACCACCACAAACTTTTTTCCAGCCAAAAGTACATTGGTGGCTCTGATAATTCCATCAATTGTTGATTGTCCTGTACCATACCTGTTATCAAACATATGTTTGGTTTGGGAATCATTAACAGCAATGGCAGGTATTTTTAATGTTCCATCCTCATGCATAGCATGAAGCCGGATAACTCCTGTTGTTGTTTCCTCTGTTGAGCCAATGACATCTTTTAACTGATCTTTTCTTTCTGTATGTAACAGGGTGACTAAATCTGCCCCGTCATCCATGGTGATTTGAGGGTTAAAATCCAAAACCTCATTTAAATGTTTATAGTAAGTATCTTTATCTTCACCTTTGATTGCATAGGTAGGAATATCAAAATCTTTCACTAATGATGCTGCTACTTCATCTTGAGTTGAAAGGGGGTTAGAGGCACAAAGAGCTAAATTAGCTCCGCCTTCTTTAAGGGCAATCATTAAATTGGCAGTTTCTGAGGTTACATGAAGACAGGCTCCTAAAGTAATTCCTTTTAAAGGTTTTTCTTTGGCAAACCTTTTCCTGATCAGATTTAAAACCTTCATCTGAGATCCAGCCCATTCAATTTTTAATTTACCTTTTGAGGCAAGATTAATATCTTTTACATCTGATTTCATCATAGTTTTTATGGTAACTTCTTCACTTCAGCCGAAGAATAATTTATTGTTCGGACGTAGTTGAGAACTACCTTAATTCTAATCCATTACCAAAGTTTTCTTTATACCTTTTTCTAAATTCCTCAACTGTAAACCTATGTGAAGTTGTACCATATTTTTCTATAACGAAACAAGATGCAATTGATCCCATCTGTCCGCAAGTTTTTAAATCCAAGCCTTTTAAGTAGCCTGCTAAAAACCCTGCTCTGAAAGCATCCCCTGCACCTGTTGGATCAATTACCTCCTTAGGTTTTCCAGCTTTGATAGACCACCTTCCAGGTGGGTTTTGACTCCTGGAAGGTGAATCAGGAAACCCAGCAGTTTGTATTATTGATCCTTTCTCACCTAAAGTTGTGATTAGAATTTTAATGTTTTTTAATAACCCCTCACTTGTTACTTGTAACTTGGCACACAATAATGAAATTTCATAGTCATTGCCTATTAAAATAGTAGCTCCTTTAACCATTTCTTTTAAGTCTGGGGTAGTTAGTCTGGGAAGCTGCATACCAGGATCCAGCATATAGGGAATGTTTAACTTTTGGGACTGTTTAACAAAGTTAACCATGGCAGAAGGGTCGTTAGGGGAAATAACCACAAAATCTGATTTTTCCAAATTTAATGAAGAGTTTTCCCTCATAGCTCCTGGATAAAAAGCAGTAATTTGATTATCTTTCAAATCTGTCATGATAAAAGCAGAAGAACTGGATTCTCCTGGAATTATTTTAATTTGGGAAATATCCACTCCAGATTTGCTTAAGAATTCACTATATGAGGAAAAATCCTCCCCTGCCGATCCTAGTATGGAAACAGGGGTTTTAAGCAGTGCTAAATTATAGGCAATGTTTCCAGCAGTACCTCCTTGTTGTTTTGATAAAGTATTAACCAAAAAAGATAAGTTAATCTGGTGGATTTTATCAGGCATAAAATGGTCTGAAAATTTACCAGGAAAATCCATAATATGGTCAAATGCTAAAGATCCTGTAACAGTAATCATTTTAAAGTATATCGATTATCGTTTATCGTTTATCGGATTTCAAGAACTTCTTATTCTTTCAAACGAAAATCCACGAATGTTAATCCATGGATGAAGTTTGAAATGACTGAGGTGTAGCTACACTTCCACCCCCGAGGTGGAAGTTCCTTTGGCTAATTATCTTTAATCCCTATTAAGTACACAGCCTGCCAAGCCTTATAGTTGGATTTAAAAGTTTCATCTATTATAGTTTGTCCTGTTTTAGTCACAATTCTTTTAAAAGTAACTGTTGCTCCCCAGGCAGGCCAATCAACTTGTTTAACCTGGCCTCTTTGTAGGGTTGGATCATCCTGGCGCAGATCAGCAGGCGGAGGGGTTGAGTTTGTTACAACAGGTTTGGTTAAAGTTGTCTGTCTGCCATCTGAAGTGCCATATAAATCAATATAAAGAGTAAGACCACTGGTATATGCCTGGATTAAGATATGATGGTTTGTATCATTTTTAAACTGGAAATCAACAGATGGATAAAAAACAGTAGCATCCAAACCTGGTGGAAATCCTTGTTCATAATACCCAACTCTATAGGCATGAGCAGTTCTTTTAACTACAGGCAGTCCTGCATTTAATACAGCCCTAAAAAGAGTAGTTGAATCTTGGCAAACACCTCCTCCATCATCCAAAACAGTTCTGCCTTCTTTGATAACATAGGCTTGCTTAAAACCAGTGGCAGCAGAAATATCCCCAACTGTTTTATTAAAAGAAAAAATTTCACCAGGAGGAATCAAAACTCCATTAATTTTTTGTGCTGTGAGATTAACGTTGTAAATCCTGTTTGGAATTGACCCTGAAAAATTAGAAATGCCTCTGCCCAAAAGTTCTTTGATCCCCAAGGAATTAACATCAGAGGTTTGAATTTTAGGTTTTATTACCTCAACAGGTAAGGGAATATTTTTTAACTCTCCATCTGAGGGGTTAATTAAAGCATTTGTAATTAATTGATATGTTTTTTCAACATCCATTTTTTTGCCCTCCTGGGAAGGCTTAAAGGCGGTAACCCTTTTACTAACAGGATTAAACTCAAATAACCCTTCCTGGACTTCCTGGTCAATTTCACCAGCTATTTTTTTTAAAAAGTTAAGGGTTTTCCCGTTATCTAAAAGTAAATCCTTGCCTGAGGTTAAATCCAAAAGGGTTAATAGTTGTTTTGCCTCAATGTTCCAGGTTTGTTCTCCGGAAGTCAGTTTTATAGGGTCTTTTAATGTAGCTAATAAAGCCTCTTTGGCTCTTTGTACATGAAAAGTGGTAATCTGTGGAGTTATAACTTTAACAGGAAGATTTTGGTTATACTGGTCAGTCAGTAAAAACTTTACAATTTCTTCTTCAAGTTTTTGTCTGTCTAAATTGATACCATCAATACCTGCCTTTATTTGGATTTGGGCAGATGGGCTTCCCTCAGGAGTGGTTATTTCATTAAAGTTAAGCTGGGCATCCTGGGCATCTTTTTCTACAGCAGAGGCTAGCATATCTGCTTGTTTATCCAGTAGAAGGGAAACTTTAGGATAAATTTTTTTGCTAAAAATAAATGTTATTAGTTGTTCCTTAAACCGGTTAATAAATGTTTTACTGTTGTTCTCGTCCAAAAGTGCAGTAATTGCAGAATAATCCAAGTTGGCAGAAGACATACTGGTATCAATGCTAAATTGTTCTCCTTCATAAGTGAATTGAAGTTTCTGTCCGGTTCTTTGATTAAAATTTGTTTCAACTCTTCTGATAGCCTGGCCTTTTGTCAGAAAAGAAATATTGGTATTTCCTACCCATGTTTGGGGATAGAATTTATCAGTTATAAATATTTGGTAGCTGAGTAAAATTAAAACTAAAAGAACAATGAAGAGAATAGCAGGTAAGAAAAAAATCCTTCCTGTTTTATTTTTCTGGTTTTGTTTTTTTGCCACGCAGCTATTTTAACCTTTTAAGGTATAATTGACAAAGGGTGGTTTCCTTCATAAGTCCTTCTGAATGACCCTTTGTCATCCTGAGCACAGCGGAGGAGCTTGAGATTATATGAAAAAGGTTATCATCTTAGTTTTAATCCTGGCTATTGTAGTTGGTTTTTTATTTTGGAGATTTGCCCCAAGTTTGCCTTTTTTCAAAGAGCAAAAAGAGCCTGAGCAGATTACTTTAACCTATTTTGGCCTTTGGGAAGAGGATAATTTAATAAAACCTGTTATTTTAGAATATCAAAAACAAAACCCAAATGTAGTTATAAACTATGTCAGGCAATCTTCCATAAACTATAGAACCAGAGTACAAACCCAAATCAGGGAAGGGGTAGGCCCGGATGTTTTCCGGCTCCATAATTCCTGGCTGCCTATGTTTACCAATGATTTGGCAAGCGCACCAAGCAGCATATTTACTTTAACAGAATACCGTAATTTGTTTTACCCGGTGGCTGAAGTAAGTTTGGTGAAAAATAATCAAATTTTTGCAGCCCCAATGGAGGTGGATGGTTTAGCGCTTTTTATAAATGAGGAAATGATAAATGGAATTGGCGGAAAAATTCCTGCAAACTGGCAGGAGTTTATTGAGGCAGCTTCTAAAATGACTGTTAAGGATGCAACAGGTATAAAATCAGCAGGAGCAGCACTGGGGTCAACAGGGAATGTAGATCATTGGCCTGATATATTAGGTTTGCTTTTATTTCAGCAGCCAGGGGTAAACTTAAACAATGTAGCAACAGCTCCTGTTTCAGAAGTAATAAGTTTTTATACAGGGTTTGTTACAGACCCAAAAAGAAAAACATGGGATACTAATTTGCCTTCCTCTACTCAAATGTTTACCTCAGGCAGGTTGGGTTTTTACTTTGCTCCTTCCTGGAGGGCACATGAGTTGAGGATTGCCAATCCTAATTTAAGATTTAAAGTAGTACCAGTGCCTCAGTTGTCTGATAATCAGGCTGCTTATGGCTCATTTTGGGCTGAGGCTGTGTCAAAAAACAGTAAAAACGTCCTGGAGGCCTGGAAATTTGTCAAATTCTTAACTTCTGCTCCCGCTCAAAGACTGGCATACCAGCAAGCCTCGCAAGTCAGATTATTTGGAGAACCTTACTCGCTTACTTCTTTACAACCTGAGCTGGCAAATGATCCAATTGTGGGAGCTTTTGTTTTGCAGGGTCCAATATATAAATCCTGGTACTTATCCTCAAACACTTTTGATGCGGGGTTAAATGATGAAATGATTAAATACTGGGAGGATGGGATTAATGCTACATTACAAGGGTTGGATCCATTATCTGCTTTACAAACAGTGGATAGAGGGGTCCAGCAGGTATTGGATAAATATACAAAGCCCCAACCTCCCCCAACCCCAAGGTAAGCTTTGTCTTTGTCAACCTGGGAGGTTGCCCAGCTAGGCAACCTAGGGAAAATATGCAAAAACTATATTAATACTAATGTCATGATATTAATAGATGAATTTTATTGATTATGACTATTATAGCTGTTATAACAATTATCTAAATGTATAAAATTATAACTTTTGTTCCAGTTAAAGATGCAGAGAAAGTCAGAAAGGCTATGGGGGATGCAGGAGCTGGGATATTGGGGAAATACCATCATTCTTCTTTTTCAACAAAAGGCATAGGAAGATTTATTCCAGGTAAAGGAGCTCGTCCAAGTATAGGTAAAGTAGGTAAGCAACAGGAAGTAGAAGAAGAAAAAATTGAAGTAATCTGCCAAAGAGAAAAGGTAAAAGATGTGCTTGCAGCAATCAAAAAGACCCACCCTTATGAAGAAATCCCTTTGGAAATTTACCTGCTATTAGATGAGAAAAGTTTCTAAATGAGTGGGGGTAAATTAATTAGTTGGACTTCTGGTTCTAGGGTTATTCCAAATTTATCTTTAACTTTTTGGGCATATTTTTGAGCTAATATATAAAAATCTTTGGCTGTCCCCCCTCCTTTATTAATAAACAAATTAGCATGATATGGGGCTATTTCAATTTGTCCCAGTTTATCTCCCTTAGCTCCTACTTCCTCAAGTAAACTTCCAGCAGGCACTTTTCCATAAACAATTTTTTCTTTGGGAATTTTTACCAATATTTCTTTGGATAATCTTTCTGCTACCAGGTTCTTAAAAAAGGAACCTGGACATTTTATGCCTTTTGGATACTTAACTAACCTTTTTTCTAATACTTCATCTGCTTCTTTTCTCAGTTCTTTTGGTTTACCAACTTCCAGCTTATATATAATTTCTAAAATAATATAACCATTTCTTTTAAATATACTGTCTCTATAATCAAATCCGCACTCATCTTTTTGCAGGCTGATTATCCTGTTAAGTTTTGGATCAAAACAAACAACTTCTCTTAGATAATCTGAGATTGTTTGGCCGTATGCTCCAGCATTACCAAAAACAGCTCCTCCAACTGTTCCTGGAATCCCGGTTAGTTTCTGTAAACCAGAAAGGTTATGGGCAATAGAGAAATCTACCAGGTGCTGCAAAATAGTACCGCTTTTAACTTTTAGGAACCTGACAATTTTAGTAATGCCTTCTGTCTCATTTTTAATAACCAATTTGTTAACCCCCTCATCTGATACCAGCAGATTTGATCCGCCTCCAGTTACCTTAAAAGGAATATTATTTTGGACAGCGTATTGAACTGCTTCTAATAATTCTTCCCAGGTAATTGAAACAGTAAAAAGCCTGGCAGGACCGCCGATTTGTAATGTGGTGATTTTGGAAAGCGGGTAGTTGTCCTGAAAATTTAACATATGAATTTTTTACGTTGTTTCTCCTAAATGAGCGTGATCATTCCAGGTTATAAGTTTCCATCTATCATTTTTTTCGCAAATTGTCAGCCCGCTTGTTTTCATTTCCAAAGACTTCGTAGCCTTTAAAAAGATTGGTGCAGATAAATTATCACCAAATAGCATTACTAAAACAACCATTCTGATAAAGTGAAGATGAGTCACGACTAAAATATGTTTTTGTTTAAGTTCTTCCAAATAGCTAATAAATTTTTCAGCTCTGCTTTTTAGATCAAAAAAATTTTCTTCGTCAGAATAATGCCAATTTGGGTTATCAAAATTTTCCTCCATTTGTTGTTTTATTTTTATAACATCGGAATCGCCTTGTAGTTTTCCGGCAATTTCTTTAGGTCTTACTATTTCTATAGCTAAATCAGACAATACAATTTCTTTATTTAGAAATTTGTTGATAATTTCTGCACTTTGAATGGTTCTTTTATAAGAACTGGAAATAATAATTTCTATGGGGAGATTGCTTACTCTTTTGCCAATTGTTTCTGCTTGTTTTTTACCTTTTTTTGTAAGATCAAATTGAGGGTTAGAATATAGCTTTTTGACATTATGTTCGCCCTCTCCGTGTCTGACAAAATATATTTTCATTATTTTAAATTATACCTTAGTGTGGAATTTATTTTGTTATGCTAAATTACTGTCATGGAGAAAGCTATACTTAAGACTTTAATCTATGCTGATATTTTTGATTATCCTTTAAAAGCATATGAGATTCATAAATGGTTAATAGCCAGAAAAGCAACATTTCAGCAAGTAGAAAAAGCACTTATTAGGTTAAGCCAAAAGTCAAAAGTAAAAAGCAAAAAAGGATATTTCTTTTTAGACGGCAGAGATAAATTAATAAGAATTAGGCAGCAGAGAGAAAAACAATCTAAAAGATTTTTATGGAAAGCCAAATTTTCAGTTTGGTTTTTACGTCTTTTTCCCACCATTAAATTAGTTGGTATTTCAGGGGGATTAGCTTTAAATAATGCAGAAAGCGGTGATGATATAGATCTTTTCTTGGTGACTGCCAAAAACAGGATCTGGATTTGTAGGATTTTAATAATTTTTATTCTGGATATGATAGGAATCAGAAGAAAGGTAGGGATGAGCGCAGATCAAGCAGCGGGTAAGATATGCACCAATATTTTGGTAGAAGAAGATAAACTGGAGCAGGTAAATAAAGATTTATTTGTAGCACATGAGGTATTACAGATGAAAGTGCTCTGGCAAAAGGATAATATTTACTCAAAATATCTAGCTGATAACACTTGGGCTTTTGATTTTTTGCCAAATTGGAGGGGAAGTCTTTCCAGTGAATCAGGGGGAATAGAGTACAAATCAAAGAGAAGGCAAAAAGAGCATAATTTTAACCCTATATTTCTTGATTCACTGCTTAACTTTTTAGAACAATTGGCTAAGAAATTTCAACTCTGGTACATGAAGTCACCAAAAGGGATGGAAAGGATAGGGGATGGAGTTTTATATTTTCACCCCAATGATATAAGAGCAGAAATTTTAAGTGATTATATACAGAAGTTGAGAGCTGATCTCTAATTTTTAGCATCCCTTGATCCTTGGGCTACTTCGACTTCGCTCAGTACAAGTACGCTCAGGATCTCGGACTAATCAGTCCTTGACAAATAGTGCTAACTTTTGATATAACTCATTTCTAGTCTGCCCTCTTGCCATTTTCATATGCCAAAAGTTAAAAAGAATACAAGCACAAAAATTAATATTAAACCCCTAATGGGTTATATTTTAGTTGAACCCTCTGAGGCAGAAAGTAAAACTGCCTCAGGTATAATCTTGCCTGAATCTGCTCAGGAAAAACCAGCCCAGGGAATAGTTTTAGCTTGCGGTGATGATATGGTATTTGACAATGGTAAAGTATTAAAATGTCCTGTAAAAGTTGGTGATAGAGTAGTTTATAAAAAATGGGGCGGAGATGAAATAAAAGTAGATGGTAGGGAGTTGAAGCTGGTAAAATTCGATGATCTGATGGCAATTTTAGAGTAAAAATATGACAGAAACTTTGAAGGGAACAGCAGCAGATTTAGAGAATTTTATGGGAGGAAAAATTCCCGGGCTTGATGAAGTTGCCCCTAGAGAAAAAGGGATAGCAGATAAAGATTTAGCAGGGTTTTTAAGAGGGGATTTACTTCCTCACAGGGGCACGCCAGAAGGTTTAGAAAGAGCAGCAGTTGACCCGAGGCAATTTAATAAGTAATAAAAATATGGCAGCAAAAATCTTAAAATTTAATTCAGAAGCAAGAGAAAAACTTTTAAAGGGGATTAATACCTTAACTGAGGCTGTGGCAACAACATTAGGCCCTAAAGGCAGGAATGTAGCCTTAGATAAAAAATGGGGAGCTCCCAATGTAGTTCATGATGGGGTGACTGTTGCCAAAGAAATAGATTTAGAGGATCCTTTTGAAAACATGGGTGCCCAGCTTTTAAAAGAAGCAGCTTCTAAAACAGCTGATGTAGCAGGAGACGGTACTACCACAGCCACTGTTTTAGCCAAAGCCATTGTGACTGAAGGGTTAAAAAATATCCAGGCTGGTTCAAACCCCATGATTTTGAAAAAAGGGATTGAAAAAGCAGTTACAGCATTGGTGGAAGAACTGAAAAAGATGAGTAAGAAAATTTCAACCCAAGAGGAAGTAGCTCAGGTTGCCACGATTTCTGCCTCAGATTCAACCATTGGGAATTTAATTGCAGAAAGTCTTCAAAAAGTGGGTAAAGATGGGGTGGTGACTGTTGAAGAAGGTAAAACAATGGAGATGACAGTTGATTATAAAGAAGGAATGGAATTTGATAAAGGTTTTGTCTCCCCATATTTTGTAACAGATGCAGATAAGATGGAGTCTTCTATTGAGGATGCTTATATTTTAATTACTGATAAAAAAATATCTTCAGCTTCTGATCTGGTTCCATTTTTGGAAAAGTTTGTGGCTATTAGTAAAAATTTAGTAATCATTGCAGATGAGGTAGAAGGGGAGGCTTTGGCGCTTTTGGTAGTGAATAAACTCCGCGGTACCTTTAGCGTTTTGGCAGTAAAAGCTCCTGGTTTTGGTGACAGAAGAAAGGAAATGCTTGAAGATATTGCTATTTTAACAGGAGGGAATGTAATCTCTGAAGATACTGGCCGTAAATTTGAATCAGTAGAAATTGATGATTTAGGCAGGGCAGGTAGGGTTACCTCTGATAAAGATAACAGTTTAATAGTTGACGGAAAAGGTTTAAAAAGCAAAATTGAAGCAAGAATTGCTCAAATCAGAAAAGAGTTGCAATCATCTGATTCTGAATTTGATAAAGAGAAACTGCAGGAAAGATTGGCTAAACTTACTGGCGGGGTAGCTGTGATTAATGTTGGCGCTGCCACAGAAATAGAGTTAAAAGAGAAAAAAGAAAGAGTGATTGATGCAGTAGCTGCTACCAAAGCTGCCATTGAAGAAGGGATTGTGGCAGGCGGGGAAATAGCTTTACTTAGAGCAGCCAAGGTTTTGGAATCTTTACAAGTTGAAGGTGAAGAAAAAGTTGGTGTTGGAATTGTTAAAAAAGCCTTAGAACAGCCTTTCAGGATACTTATTAAAAATGCAGGTATGGATGACGGAGTAGCTTTAGCCAAAATTTTGGAAACTCAGGGAGCCATGGGGATAGATGTACTGGATGGGGCCATTAAAGATTTAATCAAGGCAGGAATAATAGATCCTGTAAAAGTTACCCGTTCAGCTTTGCAAAATGCTGCCTCAGTTGCGGTAATGGTAATGACTACTGAGGTGCTTATAACTGATAAACCTGAACCTCCAGCTCCGCCTCCTCCTGGTGGAATGCCAGGCGGTATGCCAGACTATTAATCCACTTGTCTTAAATCTGGTACAATCTAGTTAATGGTTAAGTTCCACTACAAGGATTCACCTTCCGAGAAGCAGAAAAAAACTTTTTCAAAGTACCTCTCAGAGGATGAAGAATTAGTATTAGTAACTGGATTAAGTAAAGCATATATTAGGTCAAAATTTATCTTTTATTTAATGTTTCCGGGTTTACTTTTTTTTACACTTGGTTTAGGTTTGGGATGGTTATTGGGTGTTTCCAAAGCCTTGGTGGTAGTGCTAGCTTTTGCTGGTATGGTATTTTCAGCGGTTCTAAAAACTTTGCATACCTACCATGCAAACAAATACCTTCTGACAACCAGAAGGGTAATTGTTAAAAACGGGATTTTTGGGGTAAAACTGACAGCAGCTCTTTATGACAAGATTACCCATATTGAAGTTATGCAAACTTTTGTAGAGAGACTGCTTTTGCATCATGGGACAATAATTATAAACACTGCAGGAATGAACAAAGAAGGTATCAGCCTGAGATTTGTGGATTACCCTTTAGAATTAAAGAATTTACTTGAGAGGTTAATAAACAGGGAAAGAGAACAGTTTGGTTTAAGAGGGACAACCCTGACTGAGGTAGAGGGAGAGATTATCTCGTAGATACTATTGTTATAGGTACAGGCATATCTGGAATATCCGGCAAAATTGTTTGTGGATCAATAGGGCTGCCGTTTCTGGTTACTTCCAAGTGAGTATGCGGACCAGATGTACGGCCGGTAAGCCCCACCTCCCCTAAGGTGTTGCTGTTTGTTACCTGTTGACCCTTTTTAGCATACACTTTTCCCATATGAGCATATTTTGATTTAAAATTATTCTCATGAGCAACTACCACATAATTTCCTAGACCAAAGATATCTCTGCCTACCTCAGAAACCTCGCCGGAAGTAATAGGATGTATTGGCATACCCAATCCTGACGCAATATCTATCCCTGGATGATAAAGGGAAAATCTAGTAGACAAAAAGCCCGGATGTGGCAGTACTGGAGGTATGGAAAATGAGCCTGAAATAATTTCTTCTTTTTGTTCCTGTACCTGAGCATAAACAAATGAGCGTTTAACGGGAGGAATAGAAAAAGAAGGGTAATATCCCAGAAAATTAAGTAAAAGATAAGAAATTATGATAAGCCAGACAACCTTTTTAGGAAACCCTAGCTTGATTTTAGAAAGTTTAAGATTTTGGGCGACCCGTTCAAAAACTTTCCTAGGCAGAAGGTTTTTAGTATGTTGTAGCAAACCTTCTATTTTGGCAGAATTAATATTTTAGCAAATTAAGACTTAAAAGTAAAGAAGCCGACTTTTTTTGCTGCGGAATGCAAAAAAATTAATGTATAATGATTTGTATTGAAAAAGGTAAAGCCATGAAAAAGATCACAATTTGGACTTTGGTATTAATAAGTATCCTTGTGTTGTTGGTACGCTACAGCTCAAGGGTGGGGGAAGTTTTCTTGGGGATAAAACAAGTAAGCGGTATATCGGTTCTTTCCATGCCTGAAGGTGCTACTGTTTTTCTTGATGGCAAAGAAGTTGGTAAGACCCCATATGAAGATAAAAATTTACCTGTTAAGCAGGTAGATGTAAAGCTGGAAAAAGACGGAAGTCTCTGGCAGGGAAAAGTTAATCTTACATCTCAAACAATTGCCATAATAAATAGGGATTTGGCAAAAGAGGCAGCTTCTTCGGCAGGGGAGATTTTAACCTTGGAAAAGGGTAAGGGTTTAACTGTTGTATCAAACCCCTCTGAATCAGAAATTGAGATTGATGGAAAAAGTGTAGGGAAAAGTCCAATTACGCTAAATTTGGATAGCGGAGAACATACCATAGTAGTTTCCCACCCAAACTATCTAAAAAGAAGCATTAGGGCAAGTTTGCCTGATAATTTTAATCTAACTGTATCAATAGACTTATCTCTTTCTGAGGCAGACTTGACTGCTGTTGCAACAGAGGTTATTACTCAAACACCAAAGGTAAAGGTTCTGCAAACCCCAACAGGATTTTTACGTGTCCGTGATAAGCCTTCGCTTTCAGGAAAAGAACTTACACGGGTTAATACAGGAGAAACAATGGTATTTTTGGAAAACCTATCAGGGTGGACTAGGGTGAAGCTGTCTGATGGAACAGAAGGATTTGTTTCCACAACTTATATTGAAAAAACTCCTTCAGGTCCCTAGATAATAGTTAATTCCTATAACCAAAACTAACCAGATGATGGTAGTTGCTAGCATGGGTTTATCTGAGAGCAGAACTCTTTCTGGTGACTCGCCTTCCTTCTTTTCGTAAATAATATAAAGGTATCTCATGACTGCATAAATCACCACAGGCACGGTGGCCATTAAGTATTTGGCTTCTTCAAAAGGTAACTCAAAGCCTCCAACTAAAGAAGAGAAAACAGGCTTTGCCTGAATAGATGGCTGCAAGAAAGCAAAAAGAGCGTAAGTTAACCAGGCTGAGGTGGCAAACATAGAAGTTAAAATATCCAATAAGTTTTCTGGGTAATGGAGCAAAGTTTCTCTGTGATGAGAGGCGCTGCTTTCCATTAAAGTCCGCTCAGATCTCCTCTTTCCAATAGCCAAAAAGAGGGCGAATGAGATTATAGACAAAAGGAACCAAACATTAAGATGAGCATCAATCACCCAAACTCCTGCGTATACACGCAGTACAAACCCGGCAGCAATCACCAATACATCCAGTAAAATTACCTGCTTAAGATACGCAGAATAAAAAAGCTGCAGTATCAGGTAAGTAATTGAGGCAAAAAAGAAAGCAGGGGAAAGCCAGTAAGCCAAAGGCAAGCCTAAGCTGATTGAAAGTAATGCCAGGCTTACCGCTAATGGTATGGGTATTACCCCTGAAGCAATAGGACGTTTTCTTTTAAAAGGGTGGAGTTTGTCCCGGTTAACATCAAAGACATCGTTTAAAATATATGTGGCAGAGGAAAAAACACAAAACAACACAAATGCCTGCAGTGATTTAATCTGGCTGGCTGGATCTAAAAGAGCGCCTGAGAAAATAAGCGCAGCAAAAATTGCGAAGTTTTTTATCCATTGTCTTGGTCTGGTTGTTTTGATAAGTCCCCAAAAAAATTTAGCCATAAAATAATTCCCAGTATTAAAAGTGCAACTAGGCTGGCTGCAAATAATTTACCTTGTGATGATAGTTTAAGAGCAGCTGCACCTAACATACCAGATCCAAAAATATAAAACAAGGAGATTTGAGAATGAGTGAAACCCTTTTCCAGAAGTTTGTGATGCAAGTGTCCCCGGTCGCCCCAAACAGGAGATTTACCCTGCAAAATTCTTCTGAAAAATGTATACGCAAAATCGGTGGCAGGGATTAAAAGCACCAGTCCTGCGGTGGCCAGCTTTGCTCCTGTCAGGATGGCAAGAAGTGCTATCATAAATCCCAAAATACATGAGCCGGAAAATCCGGGAAAAATCTTAGCAGGGTGCCAATTAAATATTAAAAGCCCCAAAGAGGCTCCTGCAACAATAAATGCCAGCTTGGCAGTTATTATTTGAGAGGGATCCTGAAGCAAATTTAATTTTAAGGATAAAAGCCCCAAAATAAAAGCTGCCACGCTTACAACTCCGGGCATCTGCCCGTCAACCCCTTTTGACCAGTTGATCATATTCATCACCCATACAATCCAAATAAGTCCTAAAATAGCAGGTAAGAAGGGTATGGTATCCAGATGAAAAATTCCTCCTAAAGGATTGGTAATAAAATTTATCCCTATGCCTGTTGTTATTACAATAAAGGCAGCAATAAATTGACCAGCCAGTCTTAAATAAGGAGAGAAGTTTTGATATTTATCATCCAAAAGACCAATTAAAACCAATATAGTTAAACCAGAGAGGATTCCTAAAATGATTTTGGAAAAAGGGATAAAGATTAATAGGGTGAGGCAAATGGCAATAAATACCGGTAAACCTCCTGCTCTTGCTACAGTCCGGTTTTGGGTATGAGCAGGATGAAGCCGGATCTTGGGATTGTCTAATAAATTAAATTTTCTAGCAAGTATAATAGTTGGGGGGATAGCTAAAACAGTAATTAACAAAGAGATAAAGGCAGGCAAAAAAAATTCCATTATAGAAAGATAAATACAATCTTTAGAAACGTAATAGTTAATATCAGGCTGATTAATAAAGATGAGAATATTAATATTTTTTTAAAGAATTTCTGAGAATCGTGGAGCTGCCAAGAGATAATAAGATTAAGAAGCGTAATTAAGCTAATAATGCTTGGGATTATCAGTAATTGCTGGTGGTTTACAAGCTGATTTTCCCCCCAGGGAAGAGAGTATAAAAGAGGTAATTTTGGAGGCAAAATTTTTGAATAAAACGCGGTAAACAAAGTGATAAATAAGGATAAAGACAGGGGGATGGCGTTTATCCAAAGATTCGTTTCATGGTGAAAGAGCAGGTTTAGCTTAGTTGAATTAAACATATTATTAGCTTTTTTCTAAAAGCCTGGCTTTGTTAGTTACTCTAAATTCTAATTTCCTGCCGAACATTAGAGAGGTTTGGGCGTCTATTGCCGGCAGGGATGAAATGGTGATTAAGATAATGGGCACTAAAAGCCATTGGATATAAGACCAAGCCTTTTTGAACTTAGACCAATTTGCAGGTCTTTTTGGAGCGGTCTTTTCATGTACAAAAATTGTGGCAAAAAGACCAAGAAAAGCTGCTGTTAATACCCAGGAAGAAACTATCGGTAAATTAACTGACAATACAGATGTTTTAAACTGTGGGTTAACAAGGGGAATTAGTAAACTGCCAAAGGTGACAAAAATAGCCAAAAATCCCCACTTTAAATCCCCCCAAACCTTAAAAAGCAGTTTATCTGTTTTATCCCAGAAATCAACATCCCTTTGAAAATACTGTTTAACAATAAATGGCATATGTTCCACTCCATAAGCCCATCTTTTAATTTGCAAATATTGGTTTTGAAAGGTTCTAAAAAGAGTTGTATCCTGGACAGCATCACCCGATATCGGCAGGAAATGAGGGATAACTTTATAGTTACCGTTAAAATGGTAATAGGCTTTCCAATAAAATCCTGAATCGTCATTAACTTTATCCGGTATCCACCCTCCTACATCAACAAGAGCTTTTAAACTTATGGACATAGAAGAATAGTTCATATATTTATCAGAACCAACCATTTCAGCCATCTGCCAAAAAGAAGTGCCTGTGGCCATAAGCCTCATGGGAGTGGGGGTTTGCCAATAGTTATTATGATACAAAAATACTCCGGTAAAACTCCTCTTGTCCCGTTCTATCTCTGGTGTGGACAAGTATTTATATAACGCGCCTGATAAGAATTGAGGATGAATCACAAAATCAGCATCTAAAGTAGTTACCAAAACATCTTCAATTTTTATCCCCATCTTTTTAAGCTGCGGAACAATATGCGAGATCATCCAGTTTTTATTTGATCCCTGCCCAGCAACTTCACCAACCAGTCCATAAGGGTGAGTGGTGGTGAATACTTTAGATATTTTCTTTTCCGCCTTCTTAAGATAGTCAGTAGTATCTTTAATTTTCTGCGGGCTATCCCTTTCCTCAAACCCTACTGCCAGGAAAATTTTATCTTTAGGATACCGGCAATTTGTTATGGCATCAAAGGTAGAAGTAAGAACATGTAGAGATTCTTTATATGTTGGAATAAGGATCAGATGATAGAATCTGTCTGATTGTCCGGGAAAATCCTTCTGCAGCATCCCAAACCAGTTTTGTTTTTTTGCCCATTCCATTTTCCTATAGCCTATCATGATTAAAACCCCAATCCTTAGAGCTGTTAAAAGCCAGTAAACATCAGCAATTAAAATCAGATAGGCAGCAGCAAAAGGCAAGGAGAAAGAAAGCCAGATAGGGGAAGTTAGCGCAAGCCAGGTTAAACCGCCTGGTAAAATTTCCAAAAATCTTTCAAAACCGCTTTCATGTTTTAACACAAACTCCTTTTCTAATTTCTGAAAAAGAATAAATTTACGGGATAGTAGATGATGAAGAGTTGTGCCTAAGCCTGCTCCTGTTAAAAATAGAGCCACTAAGACATTTAACCCTTCCGGGAAAAGGCTGCCTCCTAGAAATCCTACTAAAAAGCCTAAGATTATAAAGATAAAACCTACTAAACTATAGCGGATTTCCGAAATAAGGCGCTGAATGATTTCTGACAGGTAGAAAAAGGACAGAAACCCAATAAAAAAGACCAAAAGCAGTCTCATGTATAAGTTAAGTTTAACCAGTTGTGCCTCAGAAAGCAAATAAGAAGACACCTGGGAGGTGGATTAGGCCCGCTTCGACTCGCGTCGAGCGAGGAGGAGAGCAGGCACCTAGGGATTTTAGCTAATTTTAAGAAACTTTTTGACGTTTCCTGTAGTCTGATTAGCTGCCTCTCCAAAGGATATTCCCTTGAGTTCTGCTACCAGTTGGGCTATTTCTTCAACAGTTGATGGTTCATTTCTTTGTCCTCTTTTGGATTGAGGAGCCAAAAAAGGGGAGTCTGTTTCAAAGCAAATCTTATTAAGCGGTAAGATTTTGACTGCTTCTCTTAAATATCCGTTTTTTGGGTAAGTAATATTAGCTGCAAATGAAACCAGCAAGTTGGTGGTTTGTAGTATGTAGTTGGTAGTTGAGATAAGACCTGAATAACAATGTAAGATTGCAGGGTGGTTGCCTATCATTTTTATAACCTCATCCCAAGCCTCAGAGTTACCGGGATTTTTTGATCTATCGTCTCTGCAATGAACCAAAAGAGGAAGGTTTAGTTTTTTTGCCAAATCAATTTGAGCTTGAAAAAGCCTTCTTTGTAAAACCTTTTGCTGATCGCCAGAGAGAGAAGTGGGGTATAGATTAGTTTGAAAAAAGAAGTCTAAACCGCATTCTCCAATTGCTATAATCCTTCGGTCTTGCTCAGGATGGGTTTGATCTGGTTTAGAATGATATAGTTTTTCCAATTCCTCTATGTCTTTATGTATGGATACACCATCATAATATTTTATTGCCTCATGTGGATGAATTCCAATAGTTGAATAAGCAGTTAGTCCTGAAACTTCACTCAGTTTACCCTGAGCTTGTCGAAGGGCTTTTTTTGACAAATTCACATCAACTCCTACATTAATAACAGTTGTAACCCCCTTATCAATGGAACGTTTGATAACTTGATCTAGATCTTTTTTAAAATCTTCCCAATAAAGATGAGCATGTGTATCAATTAACATGATTAAATTCTAGGAAAAAGCGGAGCTTGTGATTTAATTGTTCCTGAAAACTGGTTTAAAATCTTCTCAGCAGTTTGTGGCATAAATGGCTGCAGATTAAAACCTATTGCTTGAATTCTTTTAACATAGTCCAGTAAAGCTTTTTTCAACCCCTCCCCTTTTAACTGCCAGGGTTTTTCCTGGTTAATTTTCTTATCTGCCTCAGAGATAAGCTGCCAGATTACTGCTATGGCTTCGTTGAATTTAAATTCCCCCATATACTTTTCCAAATCAGCACACCAGACATTTGATCCTTCAGTTGCTTCAATATTATTTTGCTCACAAAGTTTAGCAACCCTTGCCACTAAGTTTCCTAATCCATTTGCTAAATTAGCATTATAAAGTTGATCAAATGAATCCCATGAAAAATCCCCATCCTCCCCGAATGGGAATGATGCTAAAAGTACATATCTAGTTCCATCAACTCCATATTTGTCTGCTAAATCATCAGGATGAATAACATTGCCAATGGTTTTAGACATCTTCTGACCATTGATAGTGAAAAATCCATGCCCAAAAATTTCCTTAGGTAGTTTTTCATCAAGAGCTAAAAGCATTGCAGGCCAGATGATGGCATGAAACCAGACTATATCTCTTCCTACTAAATGTAAATCAGCAGGCCAAACACCATTTTGTGACCCATATGTATAATAGTTAATCAGGGCTTCTATCCATACATAAGAAGTATGTGAAGGATCAAATGGTAAGGGGATACCCCATTCAAGATTAGCTCTAGAGATTGATATATCCTCTAATCCCTGTTTTAATTTACCCAAAATTTCATTTTTTCTAGATTGAGGTCTAATTTTTATTTCATCAGAGCTAACGAGTCTCTTTAACTGTTCCTGGTAATTACTTAGTTTAAAATAATAATTCTCCTCAGAATGTTCAATTGGTTTGGTCTGATGGTCGGGACACAATCCATTAACTAATTCATCCACTGACATAAACTTCTCATGTCCCACACAATATAAGCCCTTGTAAAGCCTCGGTTTTGAATCAATAGCACCTTTATCATAAAGTTTCTGCAGAAATTCCTGAGCTACTTTAATATGATCTTCATCTGTAGTTCTTATAAACCTTACATAATTAATGTTTAATTTTTTCCAAGCCTGTTTGAATTTTTCCGATATTTCATCAGCATATTCTTTTGGTTTCTTACCATGTTTTTTTGCAGCTTCGGCAATTTTTGCTCCATGCTCATCAGTACCAGTTAGTAATCTAGCATCATAGCCTCTTTGTTTGTAATAGCGCGTTACCACATCAGCAGCAACTGTTGTGTAAGTATGACCGATGTGGGCAGTGTCATTGACATAATAAATTGGCGTAGTAACAAAATACTTCTTAATTTTATCCATATAAATTATTTCCTTCCTAAGTTCGTTATCTTAGGGATTTTTTCCCACTTAGTCAAATCTTTTTTCTTCAGCTTTTTGAAATAACTGATTAAAAGACCTACAGAAATAACAATTAAAGATGCTGTAATTAAATTTAAAGAATCTAAGGCTTTAAGAATTAGGAGTAAGATTGTTCCTAATGAAATAGATCCAGCAACCAGACTTTTTTTTAAGAAAATATTTAAGGTAAGCAAAATAGCTAAAAATAAAGGGATAAAAAACAGAATTAACTGAAAAAGATATGCCTGGGTAATGTTTTGAGGGTAGGGTATTTGTAAAAGTGTAAAAATAAAAATCCCCCAAAAAAATAATGCTGGAATAATTCTTGTGATAATTTTTTGCATATACCCATTGTATATCAGACTCCCATCATCTCAAAAGTGGATCCTTCTGAATTTTTGGAAACTTCAATTCTAACTGGGAATTCATCTTTTAACTCCTCAATATGAGTTATTACCAAAATTTTCTCAAAATCATCTTTAATAGTATCCAATACCTCCACCAGCCTGTTTCTGCCAGGAGCATCCTGGGTGCCAAATCCTTCGTCAATTACCAAAAACTGCAGCTTAGCACCAGACCGGCGGGTCAATAGTTTTGAAATGGCTAAGCGGATGGCAAAATTTACTCTGAACTGTTCACCTCCTGACCAGTTTTCATAAAGTCTTTCGCCCATCTCATCAGAGATGATAATATCCAAAGTCTCCACAATACCTTTTTCTCCAGATTCTAATTTTGTTTTTGTCTCCCTTTGTGTTTGTAAAGATATTTTCATCCTGCCTTCTGTTAGTTTCCCCAGCAGCTGGTTAGCTTCATCTTCAATTTCTGGTATGGCAGCCTCAATAATCATGGCCTGAATTCCTTTTTTACCAAAAGCTAAAGACAACTCTTCATATATATTCTTTTCCTTTTGTAATTTTTTCTTTTCTTCTTGTTTTTTTAAGGCTTCTTTTTCCATTTGCTCAACCCTTGAAATTATCTCTGTGGCCTGGCCCAGTTGGTTTCTGGCTTCTTTTTCCTCCATTCTTAAATTATTTAGTTCCAATTCCTTCTTATTAACTAAGATGGTTAAACCATTTAAATTACTTTCTAAATCAGGCAATTTCTGGACATCACTTTCCAGTTTTTCTATCTGGGATTTTTTATTTATAAAAAGGGAGCGCATTTCTAAAACAACTTTTTTTTCAGATTCTAAGGTTGCCTGAGCAATAATCAGTTTTTCTCTTTTTTCTTGTAAAGCAGAGAGTTCATTAATTTTTTTCAGTGTTTCCTGATATTTATGGTCATCTAATTTTATAGAATCAATCTCTTCCTCTAATTTTTTGATTTTAGACTCCTCATCTTCAGTTTTAATTTCAGAAATTCCGGTGCTTATTTTTTTCTCTTCAGTTAAATACTCTTGCTTAACCTTTTCTTTTTGATCCAATTTTATAGCTTGACCACAAGTAGGGCATTTGGCTGAATCTTTTTCCAGATTTTCAATGCGGTTTTTTATCTCAGAAAGCTTTTTTTGAAGAGTGTCTATCTGTTGATTTTTCAATGAAAATGCTCCCTTTAAGAATGTTAGTTGATTTTCCAGTTCTAATTTTTTTTGGAAGGCTATGGAATATTCCTCTTTTTCTTTTTCCAGGATTTTTAATTCTTATAACTTTTCCTCAAAAGTTGGAAGCGCTAAAAGTTCTTCCTCTAATTTTTTAATGCTTTCTGCCCGGGATTTTCCCTGGGCTAAAATCTCATTTAATTCATTCTGTAAATCTAGGAGGGTTTGTTTTAATTTATTTTGTTGTTCATTGGTTGCTGCCAAAGAAGCTCTTTGTTCCTGTAAGTTTTTAAATTCTTTTTCTAAAGTTACTATGGTAGTTTCTATCTGACTTATTTTTTTCTCAGCTAGAATCTTTTTTTCTTTTGACTCATCTTTTCTGGAAAGTTCTGCCTCAATTTCCAAAAGCTGATATTCTCTTAAAGTTAAATCAATTTGAATTTGTTTTATTTTTTCCTTTGCCTTTTGCTCCAAAATATCATAATGGTCCAGACCTAAAATTTCCGTTAGAATCCTCTTCCGTTCAGTTGGGCCTTTGGTGGTAAACTCATCAGCATGACCCTGCCTAAGATATGAAGAATTGGTGAACGTATCAAAAGTTAAATGAAGAGCCTGGATTATTTTTTCCTGGGTAGCCTTAATTGTTCCTTCTGTCAGGTTATGTTGGTTAGACCAAAATTCAAGAGACGTTGATCCCCCGCCTTTTTTTGACCGTAATCTTTTAATAGTGTAGATATGCCCGTCCAATTCAAATCTAAACTCCACAAACATAATGTTTGCTCCGGAGTGAATTAAAGCATCAGAGGAATCACCAGTTCTGGACTGTCCCCAGACACACCAGGTGATGGCATCCAAAAGAGAGGATTTGCCGGCACCGTTTAGACCTGAAATAGCTGCCAGCTTAAATTTTGTAAAATCCAAACCAGGTGGGCTTTGGCCGTAAGATGTGAAATTTGATAATGCAAGATTTACCGGTATCATTTCTTTGCTAAATATTCTTTTAAACTTTGTATTATTTCCTTGGTCGCCATGGCAGGAAGCAAGTCAATAGATTTATCAATATCAATCCATTCTAAAGGGTGCGGATCCTCTTTGTCTAAAATAATTTCCGGAATCTCTCCCTCCCAAGAGGTTACTGCAAAGGCTTTAAGCATATTATTAAATATACCTGGGATATCTTCCTCAGTTAACAGTTCAAAATTGATTGGAGTTACTCCCAGCTCTTCCATCATTTCTCTTTTTAGCGCATCTTCTAATTTTTCCAAAAGATGATCATTAATTGCCCCTCCTGGAATAAGATACTGGGGTTTATCAAACCCTTCAATAGAACGTTTTTCAAGCAAAATTTTTCCACTTCTTATTAATGCAAACAGAACAATTTTTCTACTGCCTGACATACTAGCTTTCTAAAAGTTTTGAAGCATATCCCTCTAACTCTTTTTGTTTTTCAGGAGTATACTTTTTACTTTCAAAATATTTTTTCAGAGCAGCAACTGGTGTTAAGGATTCTACCTCAGTCCCTATATCAATTTTTCCCCTTTCCAATCTTTCAACATTCCGTGATATCCCTGCCACAAAATGTGAAATCTCTAAAGCCTTTTTGATTTTATCCATTTGAATTTCTTTATCACACTCAGCTGGAATATTGATTATCAGCTTTACAATTTTATCTTTAATATCATATTTTTCTATCTCACTTAAAATTGTTTGAGTAGGATTTTGGTCGCCTCCTTTTAAGTCGACAGTGATAGTTAAAAACCTCCTGGCATTGGTGGGGATAAATTGAAAATTTGAAATTTGAAATTTGAAATTTGAAATCTTTGAGATATCCACCAAACATATCCCCTTTTCTTCTTTCTCCTCCCCAAAATCTATTCTTTGGGGAGAGCCTGAGTAAACTATTAGAGGATTTTTAGATAAGACTTGGTGTTTATGAATATGGCCCAGGGCAACATATGAGAGTCTTTTGTCCTGTAAGATAGGTAAGGGGATAGTAACATCATTAGCAATGGCTAAGCCCTTTTCAGATCCATAAGATGCTCCTTCCACTTCGCAGTGAGATAAAAAGACAGCAGGGGAATCAGGGGTAATTTTTTCATATAAAAGTTTTAATTTTTCAGCAACTGTCTTATAGTCGTTTTTATGCAGCCAGGGGAGTGTGATAATTTGTAAATTACCTGATTTGGTAGGAATATTTAACAGCTCCGGCTTTCTTGATACCCAGACATTATCAATTTCCAGGGCAGAATAAATATCCAAAGTATTAGCTTTTCCTTCTGCGTTAGGAGTATCATGGTTTCCTACAACCAGTATGACAGGGATTTTTTTAGCAAGTTTTCTGATTCTTTCCCCAAATCCCCTTTGTTGAGTAGGATTAGGGTCACGGGTTTTATAAGCATCTCCTGCAAATAAAACTGCAGCCACATCTTCTTCAAAAGCCTTTTCCAAAATAAAATCAAATGTTTTAAAAAAGTCTAAAAGACGGGTAGAAAGCCCGGTTTCAGGATCCAGCTTGGCATAATTTTCCATGCCAATATGAATGTCTGAAAAATGGAGAAGCCTCATGTCAGGTTGGATTATATCACGGAGCGATACATGCTTTGTGGGCATGAAATTGCGGACAAGGGGTTTCTGTCATGGTAAAATGCTGCAATGAATCAGGATAAAATCAAAAATATCAAAGCTCAAATGGTTCAGGATAATTTTGATGCAGTATTTATTTCATCTGTTTCCAGTATTACCTATCTGACAGGTTATGCTAATTTTTCAAAAGAGGAAAGGGAAGCGTATGTTTTTATAGGAAGGGATTTTGCCTATATTATTACTGATGGAAGATATTCAGAGGCAATCAAAACAGAGGTGCCTTATCTTAAATTGTATGAGAGGGGTGGTGAAAAATCCACTGAGGAGCTTTTTAAAAAACACCAAAAAGAAATAAAACTTTTGGGAATTGAAGAGAATAATCTAACTGTCTCAGAACACAAGCTATTAAAAAAGCATTTTAAAAAAATAAAACACTTCAATTTAGAAAGAAGTGTTAAAGAAAAACGGGAGCTGGAGAAAATAGAAAAAGCCTGCCAGTTAGGCGATAAAGCATTTAAGTATATTTTAAAAAAAATTAAGCCAGGGATAACAGAAAAACAATTAGCCTATGAAATAGAAAACTATATAAAAATAAATGGAGCAGATTTATCTTTTCCCACCATTGTGGCTTTTGGTAAAAATTCATCAATACCGCATCACCATACAGGGGATACTGTTTTACCTCCTCCCGCTCTCGCCCCGAAAGCCCGGGATCACTCAGCGCAAGAAGGGTTAATCATCCTTCTTGATTTTGGAGTAAAGCTGGATAATTTTTGTTCTGATATGAGCAGAACGCTTATTTTGGGGAAGGTTTCAGGCAGGCAAAGGAAAATGTATAAAGCTGTTTTGGAGGCGCAAAAAAGAGCAGTGAATTTTATAAATTCTTCAGTCAAAGCTGGTAAACAGATTAGAGCTGGGCAGGTGGACAAGGTGGCCAGGGAGTATATATCTTCCAAAGGTTTTCCTTCTATCCCTCACTCGTTGGGGCATGGTATAGGCTTGGAGGTTCACGAACATCCAAGTATATCTTTCAAAAGCAGGGAAATATTAATGGTTGGTATGGTTTTTTCTATAGAGCCTGGGATATATATCCCAGGTTTTGGGGGAATCAGAATAGAAGATTTATTTATCCTGGAAAAAGAGGGACTACGGCAGATAACCAATTCTTCTAAGCAGTTTCACCCCATTTAGCCATCCTGTTAAAGATACTTTTTAAAGATTCACCTTTTTCTGTTAAGGAATACTCAACGCGTAAAGGGATCTCTGCAAAAACTTTTTTGGAAACAATTTTTTCCTTTTCCAGCTCCTTTAAACGTAGGGAGAGTGTTTTTGAACTAATACCGGAAAGTAAGTTTTGTAACTCACCAAACCTCTTTTTACCGCCAAATAAATTATGCAAAATATTCATTGTCCATTTACTGCCGATTATTTTTAGGGTTTTCTCAACCCCGCACTTATTATGATTATTCATATCCTTAGACAAGCTCAGGATGATAAATATTTCTATTCATCACTTTCCTAAAGGTAACTACTTTACAAAGTAAAGTATATATGATTATTATAGACTCATGAGTAAGTGGAAGCAACTGGCAGATAAAGAAGCTATAAATAGAACAATAGATTCTTTAAAGAAAAATGGCATTGATGCAAAGTTTGTTGAAAATGGGGAAGAAGCAAAAAAGCAGGTTTTATCAATGTTACCGGAAGGAGCTGAAGTGATGAATATGACTTCTGTGACCTTGGATACAGCTGGGATAGTCTCTGAGCTAAATGACTCAAATAAATTTAATTCTGCAAGAAATAAATTAAATTCCATGAACCGCGCAGAAGAAGGTTTGGAAATGCAAAAATTAGGAGCAGCACCAGAGTGGGCAATCGGCAGCGTTCATGCAGTAACAGAAGAGGGGCATGTGCTTGTGGCCTCAAATACCGGCAGCCAATTACCAGCTTATGCTTACGGATCTTCGCATGTTATCTGGGTAGTGGGAGCGCAAAAGATAGTTAAAAATACTGATGAAGGTATGAAAAGAATTTATGAATATGTTTTGCCTCTGGAATCAGAAAGAGCCAAGAAAGCATATGGGGTTTCTGGAAGTAATGTCAGTAAGTTGTTAATTGTTAATAAAGAAATTACACCAGGAAGAATTACTGTAATTTTAGTTGGCGAAAAACTTGGCTTCTAAGCCTCATATAACCAAAACTCACCCTCATATTTATTTTCTCCAAGTAAAGTATTTGGATTATTTTTATCAGAAATTAATATTTTTTTATATGGTTTCCATTTTTTAAAATGGAAAGTTTGGGTAATAATTTTTGTCCCCTTTCTTAATTTTTTCTTTAATTGTTTCTCTAGTTTTTCAATACCTTTTGGCAAAAGAAATATAAAAACAATATCAGCATTTGAGAAATCTGTCTTAAAAATATCCCCATGAATAAATTGGGGTCTTGCTGCCGTATTCAATCTTTCTGATTTAATTTTGGACAAGATAACCCGGATTAAAGATTGCTCAATCCCAAATGCTAGCGCTCCCATTTTAGCTGCCTCTAAAACAACCCTTCCGTCCCCTGAACCTAACTCCCAAAATATTTGTCCTTTTTTAAGTTTTGCCACTTTTAAAACATCCCTGATCCTTTCCATTTTTGTTGGGACAAAAGGGGCATCAGAACCAGCAAACCAGGAAAGACCTAATAAACAACCAAGTAATATTCCTCCTGAAATAATAAGAGTTGAGTCCATTTAGATGGCATTAAATAATTCTTCTGAAGATTTTTTTACTCTATCCTTCAATCTATAAGAAGGACCTTCAATATCTGCAACTTCCATTCGTTGGGTAATTCTATCTAGCACCATGGCTGAAGTATGAGTATCTCCAAAAGCATTTACCCAACTTTTAAAAGTTTTATTAGAGGTGAATATGGTAGAAGATTTTAAGTGACGGTTTAAAAGCAGTTCCACCAAAAATTTAGCAAGGCTATTGTTAGGTTCAAATAGAGCAATTTCATCTAAAATTAGTAATTTTGGTCTAGTTAGGGTGTTCATTAAATGTCTAAGTTGTAAAGGATTATCAGAAACTTTATCTATTAGTTCATTAAGTGATCTCAGGCTTAAAAACTTGGTATCAAATCCTGCATAGATGGCCTCCCGTCCAAGAGCGGATGCCAAATGTGTTTTTCCTACGCCGGTGGGACCTAAGAAGGCTACATTTGTGGCAGTTTCTATATATCTACAAGATGCCAACTCAAAAACTAAAGTTTTGTTAATTTTTGTTGGATATGAAAAATCAAAATCTTCAAGAGTTTTATTTATTTCAAATTTGGCACTTCTCATCCACCTATCAACTCTATTTCCTTCATCCCAATTAGCCTCTGCTTGCTGTAATTTCTCAATCAAATCCAAAGGAGTTAAGTTTTCTTTGAAAAAGTTTTTAACTAAACGTTTATATGAGGCCAACATTCCATCTAGTTTAAGCAGTTTGAAATTTTCATCAACACGTTCTTCTTGCTTGAGTTTTATTGAAATCTGGTATTTATTAACCTTCTTTTTACCCATATTAATTTTTTATTAATTGATCATAATATTCAAAAGAACGAACTGAAATTTCCGGATAATTCTTCCAACTGTTTTTATGGTTATATTTAGCTTTAGTGCTGATTGCAGGTTTCAACTTCTGTTTAAAGTGTTGAGAATTTTCAACTGATTTACCTCTTTCTATACAGAGATTATGTTGGGTAATAAGATTATTCTGAAAATAAATATTGATCAGTTTATTTCCCTGTAGATTTATTTCTCTAATAAATAATTTTCTCCAAGCATATTCTTTGGGTACAGAATAGAAGTTTTGTTTATATTGAATAAATTGGTCTTTGGTGCTAAATCTAATAACGACAGGTGAAACTTGATAATCAGGTATATTATCTGGAAATTTAAGACAGACCTTTTCTTTTAACCATCTATCATAAGGTTTTTCCCCAGTTGTAGCATGAATCCTCTGATTTGCAATTTGACTTACCCAATTATTAGCTTGTTTATTAAATTTTTCCAAAGAAGGAAGACTTTTGGTAAATTTAACTCCCTGCATAAAGTGATTCTTGATATATTTGACACTAGATTCTACCTTGCCTTTAGTTCTTGGCCAATAAGGAGGAGAGGCGATAATTTCAAAACCATAATAGCGTGCAAAGTCGAAAAAATTTAAATTAAAACCAACCTTTCTTTTCCCATCCACCCCTTTTTTATTAAATAAAATGACAGTTTTAGTATTGTCATAAACAATACTTTGGGGAATACCCAAGGCTTTGAATGAATTGATATGACAACTTTCAAAAACAGAGAGATTTTCACTAGTAGTAAATTCAATATAAGCTGTCCTGGAATACCCCAAAACAAAAATAAAACAATAGAGTTTTTGTCTTTTTCCATTTATAATAACTGTTTTAAAATGCCCCCAATCAACTTGTGCTTGTTGACCTGGTTCTGTTTCAAATCTGACTGCTCTTTTGTACCGACTCAATTCTATAGCCGACCTTTTTTGATAAAAGTAAGATTTTTTATAAGGTTTGATCCAGTATTCATTTAAATCATTTCTCAGATATCTGTATAAAGTTTCATAAGATCCCTTAAATCCCTGATTTTTTATTTCCAAAAAAAGTTTTTGCCCATTTACAACACCTTTTCTGATTCTTGAGATTAAATATTCCCTAAAGGGATTTAAGTCTATTTTTATCATTGAAAGATTTTGTTAGATAATTGGGAGATTATATGCTACTGTAAGATTTCAGTCAAAATTTAGGTGATTTTTCAATGTTTTGAAGCTAGATTATTGAAAAATAGAGTATAATAACATTGAAATCTTACACCTTGACGGCCGACTGCTGTAGCGCGAGGATGGAGCCTGCTCAGAAGCGATGAAGCCCGACGTGATCTTGTTAAGTCGTTGCTGGTCTGGTCGCTGATGTGTTGGGTGGAGCAAATGGCGAAACCGGCTGAGCTGTTTTGGCTTGGCCGGTTTCTTCTTTGGCTGTCAAGCTACCAAGGTGCTCTATAGCTGAACAAGACAAACAGAAACATCGGCAACATTAAAAGTCCAATAATGATTATGGTTATTCCAGCTACATTTACTGTGTGCCATTGCTGTTGCTTCCCAATAGTGTACAGCATCGCGCCAGTGATTATAGTTACACCTGCGCTTATTGGGCTAAATAGCCACAACAGCCTTGTTTGTTCCGCCCAAGTATAGTGTACCTGTGTCTTCAAAAATCCATCTATATCCATACGTTGTGCAGTGATTAATGCAACAGTATATCATACTGTAAGATTTCAGTCAAAATTTAGGTGATTTTTCAATGTTTTGAAGCTAGATTATTGAAAAATAGAGTATAATAACATTGAGATCTTACAAGTGATTTTTAAGTTTTAACAAAAAGACTTTAAGTGGTGTTAATTTATCTATAAAAGTAAAAAGAATATAAAGTGGCCAATCAAATACTAAATCATATGTTCCTATATATTCCACCAATCTTCCTCCATAACCTTTTTTAAATCTATGGAATCCCTGCCATGGATCTTTAGGGTCAGCATCAGGGCCTAATGCCCCCCACATATCAAAGGTTTTTAATTTTAATTTTTTACCGAGTTTTATTGCTTCCCAGGCAATTAAATTATTGGCCATTACCTCTGGATGAATTTTGGAAGAACCCCCATATGGGTAATACAGGCAATCTTTAAATTTAAGTAACATCCAGGCAGTTAAAGGAGTTTGGGGGTTTGTAGTTGGCCCGTCCCGTGAAGCGGGTGGGTTGTAGTAAGCAATTAGAATACGTGCCATGCCGGATGCTTTTAAAACTTCCCAAACTCTTCTATGGTAGTATTCATTGTGTCCGTGGTAACCCTGGCGTTTGGTTGTTTCAAAGTAAAGTTTTAAATATATTTCAAAAGCCTTATCATCAGATCCCTCCTGAATTTTTACTGGATGCTTTTGGGCAACCTTAATGTTATACCTGGTTTTAGGATGCATGTTTTTAAGTAAAGTCTCTTCAGCGGGAGTTAAATCTAAAATAAAGTTGTATTTGGTAAATAAAGATTTGGGAGACTTACGGAATAATTGCGCGATGTTTTCCAAACTGCCTCAGTGCTTCAGCTAATGTTTTATCTGGAAATGGCCCTTTTGGTAAATAACCGGCATATTTATCTGTAAAAGGGATTTTATGTAAAGTTAGTTGAAAAACAGTTTTTAGTTTATTATCTTGATAAAGACCATACCTTAATACAGGTATCCCCAGGCTTTTTCTAAACTCACCCCATTCCCAACTTTGTATTACGTGGGTGACTAGCTTGTTATATTCTTTTTTTTGTTTTCCGGTAATAGGCCGTAAATCCATAAAGGTATTATATAACCTAACAGGTCAAAGTTCACTGAAGGAAGTATGTAATTGATTAGGGAAACTAAAATATTTGGATTTTAGCGCGGTTTCTTAGTTCTTGAAATTTTTGAGAAAATATTTGAGACAGCTTCTGGTTTTTCAGTGCTTCGTATGCTTCCTTCTCCTGGCCGGCAGAATCACTTGCAACTAAAGCCTCCTTATTTTCTTCCAAAAACTTGGCAACTTCCTCAGCAGATACTGTGGCTTCATTGGAATATAGCTTAGTAATTGCCAACTGAACTTTGATCTGATCTCTTAAGCCTTCCCTTGTTTGTCCTTGTTGAGTAAGAAGGTTGTCTAAAGTATCTTTTCCTCCCACATTTTTTTCAAGCTCTGCAATTTTATTATCAATCTCTGTCTCAGTTGGGATAGCTGCACCTTTTCTGGCCTCATCCAAAATTATTTTTTCATTAATGAGCTGATTTAAAGTTTGGGTTCTATATTGTCTATTAAGTTCTGATTGCAACTCAATATTTGTTAAAGGTATACCATTAACTAAAGCTGCAACAAACCAGGATTTCTTATAAATTGATAAAAGTAAAATACCCAAAATTACAAGGATAATATAGAAGCTTTTTGATTTTCTAAATATTAGGAATTTTTCTGAGTAGCTATTTAAAAAATTATTAAGTTTTCCGCCTGGGATTATATCTGTTTTTTGAGCTCTTGTCCTGAGTGCAGCAGAAGGGCTGGTTTTTGTTTTTTTAGTTTTTTTAACCATTGGCCGATAATAACAGAAGAAATTGTATTTTAGCAAGAAGTAATTTAAGATAATATTGCTTATGCAAAAAGGTTCTGCCCAGTTTTTTGTTTTACTGGCAATACTACTCCTTATTGGTAGCGGGATTTACCTTTTTAAAATTAATGATAAAAAAGAGATTCCCCAACTTCCCCAAAATAATAAAGAAGGTTTGGAAGATAAATCTTTAGATAATTATTCCAACCAAGGTTTAGGCTTTACAATGAAATATTCAACTGGTTTAACTATTAAAGAAGACTCAGAAGAGGAGTTTAATAAAAGAGGGAACGGGGAATTCAGGAAAAATTTTAATGGATATGTGGGGTATGAGCCTGGGAAATTTTTAGGGGCAGTGGTAGTTTTAGAAAAAGAGGAAAACTATGATGCCAACCCCTTTTCTTTATGGGTATTTGATAATCCGGATAATCTGGATATAGACAAGTGGCACCATGACTTTTGGTATTATCCCTTTGTCTGGGGAGATTTCACCTCAGCTGGGAAATATGATTTAGCTCCTGATCAGGAAGCCACCATTTCAGGGCAAGCTGGAAAATCAAAGGTAATTGATTACAGGGAGGGTAAACCAAAATTTATTTATCTATCCAAAGATAAGAAGATGTATTTATTTAGGATAATTGGCGATAAGGGAGATAAAATTTTAAAAGGCTTTAAATTCCTAAAGTAAATATATATCTACCCTTTGATACTCCCGCTCCTTAGGGTTCGCTCAGGACAGGCCCGCTCAGTACTCAGGATTGACTAAAGAAGATAGATGTCAATAAATTTGGCAGTCCAACTGACGATGCGTGGTGATATGATAATTTTGTGAAGGTTATTTATACAAAGCACGCTTTAGAGAAATTTACTCACCCTGATATAGTAAAGTTTAATCTAAAGAAAAAAGATATCAAAAATGCATTAGAAAGTCCCGATCATCACGGAGTAGAATTTTTAAGAGAAGTAGAGTTTATCTTAAAAGATTTAGATTCAAAGCATACCCTAAGGGTGATATATAAAGTAAAGGGTAGTATAATTATAGTAATAACTTTTTACCCAAGTAGAAGAGGAAGATATGAATAAAAAAAATCTTTCAAGAAAGAATAAGATAATTTATGAGCCTGAAGATGATGTTTTGAATATCTGGTTATCAGATAAGGCTTATGATTATGGTGAGGATGATGGAGATCTAATAATTACCCATTACACTAAGGAGGGAGAACCTGTTTATATAGAGATACTTTTTGCAAGCAGGTTTTTTAAAAAGCATACAAAGAAATCTTATATCTCTAAGAAAAGTAATATTTCTACTGCTGCTGTTCCACACAAGGTTAGCAAAATTAAATGATTTCACAAAAAGGCTTAGTACCAGTATTAATAGTTTTAATTTTAACTGGAGCTTTAATTTTAGCCTCCGGAGCATATTATCTTGGTACAAAAAAGATTCCAACCTCCCAAATATCCCAAACTACCCCAACACCAGAATTTAGCCCCGCACCAACTGGTACTGCTGGAACCAATAACTGGAAAACATATATAAATACGAAGAGAGGTTATTCGTTTAAATATCCAGATAGTTATCAGCTTGAAGTTACTGAAGCCTCATCGAATTCTTACGAAGCGGTTATTTTAGAAAAAGATGTTGAAGCTACTATAGGAGGGGGTTTTGGAGGTGGTGACGCCCTAACAAAAGGATCTAGTATGGGGTTTATCTTTAGAAAGACAGATATCTCCGATGAAGGCTTAAGAAGTCAGTATGGAGGTCAAGTTGTAATCGAGAATGTAAAGATTGGTACAAAAAGTGCTAAAAAAGTCACTTTTCCCCGTCAAAGAGAGTTAATCTCTTACTTTATTGATTACAAAACTGAAATTCTGGAATTAAGTTTATCAATAGGACATGAAACGGAAGACAAATTAGTCGAAAACTATATTAAGGAGTTTGATCAGATTATTTCTACCTTTAAATTCCTAAAGTAAATATATATCTACCCTTTGATCGCACTCAGGGTTGACTATAGCAGATAGATGTCAACAAACCTTGCACTCCAGCACTTCGATTTCACTCAGTGCTTACGTGCTCGCATTTACAAAAGATATATGTCAACGAAGCGAACATTCCAGTACTTTGTCATAGCTTAGCACTTCCGTGCCAAGTTCTTACAAAAGGTAAATGTCTATGAACTTGGCACTCCAGCCTGCTGTTCTGGCATCATCAAAGCCTAGATCAATAATATTTCCCTTTATTGCCCCTCCTGTATCCCCAGCTATGGCCATCCCATACCCTGGTATGTACATCTTAGTCCGCATTTTGATGACTTTGGGGTCAACTGCCACAACTCCTTTGCCAGCCCTCATCCCAATTGCTGTCCATTCATTGCATCCTGGGCAATGTTGGTCATAATGGGTGGCATAAACCCTCATCTTTTTCCAATACCTAATCTCCCCAGACTCAGTGTTTAAAGTTTTCCAAACAATCTTGGTTCCTCTTAAAATCTTTTTATCTTTAGCAGGGGTGGTTTCTGTAGAAACAATTTCCCTGGAATATTCTTCACCCGCATCCACCCCGGAGGAGTTTCCCTCGACTACGCTCGGGACAAGCAAGTCCACCTTCGGGGTGTCTTTTGGCTTGTGATAGGTAATCTTTATGATTTTGACTCTTTTCCCATCTGATCCTTCTTCTAAAACCTTCTCTTCCCCTGCTTCTTCCTCCGGGTCATCCTCATAAATAGTTTTTTTGGGAATCACTTCTGTTTGCTCCTCTAGTTTTTCAGTAAAAGAAGATTGGGTGGTAACTGGCTGGTCAATTGGTAATGTTTCAGTTGCTGAAGTAGAATCTCCTAAAACAGCTGGTGATTGAATAAGATTCCTGGCAAAAAAAGTTAAGCCTATAATTAAGATAATACCCAGATAACGTTCCATAAGATAATTTTAAATATTTAACCACTCTTCACCATCTTTATCTAAAGTTATATCATCATCAAATTTATCAGAATCAATGAAGTTACTATTACTTACTATTAACTTCTGGGGGATATCTGATAAAAATCTGGAAACCAGATTATTTGACCTGGTACCAAAATATAATCTTTGTCTGGTGTACGTCAGATAGAGTTTTTCTTTGGCCCTTGTTATCCCCACATAGCAGAGCCTTCTTTCTTCTTCCAGCTCCTGAGCATCAAGCAGGGATCTGGAATGAGGGAATAAACCCTCCTCCATTCCAACCATAAAAACAACTGGAAACTCCAATCCCTTGGCAGAGTGTAAAGTCATTAAAGTAACAGCATCAGATACTAGCTTATGCTTGGGGTTATCACTAGCTTCTACCAAAGCAGCATTTTCCAAAAATTCTGTTAAGTTGGGAAACTGTTCTGCCACAGATCTAAGTTCCTTAACGTTTTCAATTCTAGCTTCACCTGTTTCTGTTCCATCATCAAGGTAAGCAAGATAATCTGTTTTTGTAAGGATTAAATCTAAAAGTTCTAGGGTAGAGTATTTATCAAGATTGATTGAAATCTCAGAATATAGTTCTAAGATCTTAGAAAGTCTGCCTTTACCAATTTTTTCAGCCCGTTTTTTAGAAACAGAATCATTTGGGTTTTGCAGCAGTCTTAAATATGAGATAACGTCTTTAATTTCCTTTCTTTGATAAAAACTGACTCCCCCTACTAATTTATACGGTATGCTGTTTTTTAAAAATTGTTCTTCCAGGGATCTGGATTGAGCATTAGTACGGTATAAAACTGCAAATGAGTCAAGAGTTTGTAGTTTGTGGTTGGTAGTTTTTTTGTTTTTACTACTAACTATTAACTCTGAGCTATTAACTATTTTGTCTATGACAAAATTTGCTTCTTCCACTTCGTTTCTGGTTTCTACAACTTCAATTTTTTCTCCGCGGTTTTTTTGGGTCCAAAGTTTTAATATGGGGTGGGATTTATTTTTAGAGATAACAGAATGTGCTGCATCCAGGATATTTTGTGTTGATCTGTAGTTTTGTTCTAAATTAAAAACCTTTGCTCCGGGATAATCTTTTTCAAAATTAACAATATTCCTATAATCTGCTGCCCTGAAGGAATATATACTCTGTGAAGCGTCTCCCACCACACAAATATTTTTATGTCTATTTGCCAAATATTTGGAAATTAGATACTGGGCAGGGTTAGTGTCCTGATATTCATCAATTAAGATATACCTGAAGAGAATCTGATAACGCGTTAAAATACTGGGATCTGATTGAAATAACTTGATGGTTTTAAGCAGTAAGTCATCAAAATCCGAAGCATAATTTTTATCCAGTATTTTTTGATACTCTAAATAAATTTTAGCCACTATTTCCTGAAAATAACCTCTGGCATATTGCGGGTATTCTAAAGAAGAAATTAATTCATTTTTAGCCTGGGAAATGGCAGCTCTGACACTAGAAGGAGAGGTTTTCTGGGTAGGAATACTTAAATTTGTCATAGCTTCTTTGACAGCATCTAAAGCATCTGATTCATCATATATGGCAAAGCCTGGGGGCAGCCCTAAAACTTTTCCCTCTTTTCTTAAAATTTTGGCACAAAAAGAATGGAAGGTACCCATTACAGGAACAGTTGGTAGTTCATAGTTCATGGTGTGTAGTAATTTTTTAATCCGTTCAATCATCTCCTGGCTGGCTTTATTCGTGAAGGTCAATACCAGGATGTTTTCCGGGGGGATTCTTTTCTCTTTAATAAGATAGGCAACCCTGTAAGTTAAAACCCGAGTATTATGGTTGATAAAACCATTACCAACGAAATTGTGTGTTTGGGGGACAGTGAAATCATATACAGGGATGTCATCAGCGTTGATTTTAATATCATCTATCCGATCAAAGAAGAAATTTGCTGATAGATTTAACATATTATCAATGCGCTTATCGCCACCCAGATAGGCAGTTTTTATTATTCTGTTCAATTGTTGAGGTGAAGGATCCCTTCGGGCGCGCAAATAATCCCTTATATAAATTTTTTGTGGACTGTTTGGGAATATATGATAATTATGGCTATCATAAATACTCGTACCTAAAAGATATCCATTTTTAAAATATGTAAAATTCCCTTTTTGGAAAGGAATAATCCCGACGTTACTGTTACTTATCTTATTTGCCATGATTAGTAATCTGGCGGATTTAGCAGCTTGATTCTTAAAGCCTATCTCTTTAGCAAAAATGCGCAACGAATTTCCCATGATGGATAACCGCCAATAAACCCGGTTTTTGTAAGCTTTAGCATACTTAGGTTTTAACGATGACCGTATTCCAAAGTTCAGCAGGCAAGTATGTATTTGACGAGCTAAAATTTCAGAACCAGTGGTTAGTTCGACTGTTGCCCCGTTGGCGCTTCCATCAGTGTCAAAAACACCTTGAAGAAAAGCCTTTACAGATTCCTTAGGTGAAAGTAAAACACTCTGCGGTATAGATTTATCCAAAGAACCCATCATTTTAAGCCCCAACTCCTCTAATCTTTTTTTTAAACGTTGACTGTAAATGTAATGTGAGATAGATTTTCTTTTATCGCTTTCTGGATAACGAAGTATCGATTTTATTTTGTTAGGGTTAATGCCAAATTTTTCCTCTGCTATTTTTTTAAAAGCTTTAATGATGGATTCCTCTACCTGGGCAAAACCAATTCCACCTTTTAAACCCAAATATCCATCCCCGATTAGTATGCCCATAAAATAGGCTATGTCTGGCTCAAGCTCAAAATTCCCCCATAAATCGTTTTTTTGCGACATAACTACTACTTCATTGCCTTGTAATTCAATCAATTTTTTGTAGCATAAGTTACCGCTATGGTCTAAAATTAAGACAGGATGTTCAGGTGTGCCAATTAGTCGGTAACCGCTCTTAGTAGTTAATTGTATCGTTTTACTTTTTTTGAATTTAAACCAATGAGAGGTTGACCATTTTAAATGGGTCCCATTTAAAGAGTATGAAATAACTGCGGTCTGGCATCGGTTATCACCATCCTTGATATAATATTCTGGAATTTGGTCAATCCTGAGCATCCCCTTATCAGTAAAAATCAATGTATCTCCGGCAACGCATTTACCACTTCCTGCTCCAGCTAAAATCAAACAAGGCCCTTCAGTAGCTTGAACTGCTTTCTGTTGGATAGGATTTAGATCGTCAAGAAGGTTTGTGCTGAGTGAAGTCGGAGTATTGGGCATTGTGGAGTGTATATTAACACTCCTTTCCTGCTTTGACAAAAGGCCTGTAGTGATTTATCATCCCGAGCATAGTAGAAGATATACATAGAAAACGGTATTTCACCAAGAATAAGTAAAGAAAAACTAAACGCACTAGCTAGGAGTTTAGCTCCTGGATTAAATTGTGAATTCAAGGGTCCTATGCTAAGAGATAATAAATAATATCTTTACCTATTGATATAAGGTAAAGAATGTGATATAGTATCCTTACTATGCAACTTCAGTCCTACAAACAAAGAGTTTCTACCTTAAGTAGCAAAGGACAAGTAACTGTTCCTATCGAGATAAGAAAACATCTGGAGATTAATACTAATGATAAGGTTGCATTTGTTATTGAGCCAGATGGTAAAGTTTTTGTAACCCTTGCCAAATATCCTGATATTGGTTCTTTAAGCGGTGCTGCTGGATCTCTCAAAAAAACACTATCCTGGAAAGAAATGCAAAAAATTGCCAGAGAAGATCGCCTAAAAGAGAAATATGGCAAACGATGACATTGATTCATATATTGATACTGATGTAATTATCAGGTTATTAACTAATGATGAGCCTAAAAAAAGAAAGGCTGCTACAGCTCTTTTTGAAAAAGTTGCACAAGACGATTTAATTCTTTCTGCTCCTGATACAGTAATTGCAGATGCAGTTTATGTACTTTCCTCTCCAAATTTATATCATTTACCACGAACTGAAATAAGAGATCTTCTTGTTTCTCTGCTGAGGTACCCTAGCTTTAGGGTTGAAAATAAACAGTCGGTAATAAAGGCTCTGGATTTTTATGCGGATCTAAATATAGATTTTGGTGATGCTCTAGTCGCTGTCTTTACTCAACAGTCTTCAAAAAAAACCATTTATTCTTATGATCATGACTTTAATAAAATTAAAGATATCTTCCGAAAAGAACCATAAGTAGTTGTAAGATTTCAATGTTATTATACTCTATTTTTCAATAATCTAGCTTCAAAACATTGAAAAATCACCTAAATTTTGACTGAAATCTTACAGTGAAAGAGGCAAGCACAAAACAGGTGGTAGAATACTCTGAGTATGGGTTTAGTG